>JANYHS010000239.1 GCA_025358945.1 Acidobacteriota bacterium | reverse complement strand
TTCCAGCACCGGTCCGCCCGCCGCCGACGCCACGCGACGCCAGAACGGCACGTCGCGGCGCCCGAGCGTCTGCGCATTCTCCCAGTCGTAGAACGGCGCGTACGCGTCCCACCCCTGCCAGCCCTCTCGCTTCGCCACGGGGTCATCATATTCGCGGGGACGGGTTATCACGAAGTCACCGAGCACTCGATGGCCACGACGAACGCCTGGTCCAAGGCCGATTCGTGCTCTTCGCAATCTCCGCGGCTTCGTGATAAACAGGCGCCGAGGGAGGTGAGCGTGGTCATCAGCGAGCTGGCGAAATGGCGCGACGAGTTTCCGATTCTGTCGCGGTCGGTCTACATGATCAGCAACTCGCTCGGCGCGATGCCGCGGCAGGCGGCGCGTGACCTCGCCGAGTACGCGGACGTGTGGGCGACGCGCGGTGTCCGCGGCTGGGAAGAGCGCTGGTGGGAGATGCCGACGGAAGTCGGCAACAAGATCGCGCGCGTGATCGGTGCGCCGGCGGGCGCCGTCAGCATGCACGAGAACGTGACAACCGCGCACATGGTGGCGTTGTCGTGTGTGAGGCCGGCGGGTGCGCGGAAGCGGATCGTCTGCACCGCGATGGACTTCCCGTCGATGGTCCATCTGTATCGCGCACAGGAGGCCGCCGGCTTCGAGCTGTGCGTGGTGCCGGCGGACGACGACCTCACGGTCAGCACCGATCGCGTGCTCGAGGCGATCGACGAGTCGACGGCGGTCGTCGCGTTCTCACACGTGCTGTTTCGCACGTCGTACATCATGGACGCCGCCGCGATCATTCAGCGCGCACGTGAGGTGGGCGCGACCGTGATCCTCGATACCTATCAGTCAGCCGGGATCATCCCCGTCGATGTGGCGGCGCTGGGCGTCGACTTCGCGGTCGGCGGCTGCCTGAAGTGGTTGTGCGGCGGACCCGGCAACGCGTTCCTGTACACGCGGCCGGATCTGCTGGCGGTCGCGAGGCCGGCGTTCACCGGGTGGCTCGCGCACGAGCACCCGTTCGACTTCGAGATCGGCGACGTGCCGATGCGCCGCGATGCCATGCACATGATGAACGGGACGCCGTCGATCCCGGCGTACTACGCCGCACTCGCCGGCCTGGACATCGTCGACGCGATTGGCGTGGACCGCATCCGTGACGCATCGACACGGATGACTGCGCGGCTGCTGGCACTGGTGGATCACTACGGCTTCACGTCGGCGGCGGCGCGAGACCCGGCTCGCCTCGCCGGCACAGTGGCGGTGAATGTTCCGGACGCGCTGCTCGTCTCGCGCACCCTCAAGGCCCGCGACGTGATCGTCGACTATCGGCCACCCGTCGGCATCCGCATTTCGCCGCATTTCTACAACACGATGGATGAGGTCGATCGGGTCATGGCCGAGATCGCGTCCGTCACGGCGACACGGACGTACGTCGGCGCGGACGGAACCAGTCTTGTGACTTGAGTTGACGCATGATACGTATTTTAAGTAAAATCCGTATCATGGTCTACAAAATCCGGCGCAAGAAGGCCCGCGCAGCCTCCGAGTCGATCGCCGCCACCGACGCCGCCAAGAATTTCGGCGGTCTCGTCGACCGCGTGCGCGAGGAAGGTGCGACGTACGTCATCGAACGGCACGGCCGGCCTGTGGCCCAGATCGGACCGGTGTCATCCGCAGAGCCCAAGACCCTCCGCAATCTCGTGGACATGATCCGGACGTCGCCGAGGCTCGATGAAGAGACGCTCCGGTACATCGAGGAAGGCGTCGCCGCGTCCAACCGGCCGGAGGTCCCGCAGAACCCGTGGGAACGCTAGTCGATACCAGCGTGCTGATCGCGGCGCAACGCGCGGATATCAACTTCGACGCCCTGCTCGCGTCCCAGGGGAATGAGGACATCGCCGTCGCCACGATCTGCGTGTCGGAGTTGCTTCACGGCCCGCATCGGATGGCGAATGCCGTCGCTCGCGTACGCGCCGAGCGGCGCGTCGAGCAACTGCTCGAGTGCTTTTCGATCGTGGACTTCGATCTCGAGATCGCCCGCCTGCACGCTCGCCTCGGCGCGGACCTCGCATCCGCCGGCACGGCGGTCGGCGTGCACGACCTGATCATCGCCGCGACGGCGCTCTCGCTTGACTATCGCGTCGCGACGCGCGATCGCCGCAGCTTCCCGAAAATCCCCGGCCTCGACGTCGTCTACTGGTAACCGGCGAATTGCTGCGCGGCGACAATTAAATCTGCCGGCCGGCAAAAGTAGTTGACGCCGCGCAATTGCCGTTCGACGGGAGATCGGCGGTGAACGCTAGTCAGAAACGGCGAGTTCTCCGGGGACGATCGGACGAGTGCGGGGCAACCGGCCGAGCCGCGCGAGATTGCCGACAAACGCGAGAATGCCGAGAAAGACCGCCAGCTTAATCGCGTCGGCGACCCGCGTCGGCGGCAACACCTTCCAGAGCAACCACCCCGAGGGCTGCGCCCAGCAGACCGCCCAGACCGATCCGTAGAAGTAGCGCCGCTCGTGCCCCTCACCCTTGGTGGACGACTTCACGCGCGGCAGCTGCCCGAGCGCGCCCAGCACCCAAATCGCACCGGCGATCGGGAAATACGCGTACCAGTAGATCTGTTTCAGATACCAATGGCCCGTCGCAATCGCCACGATCAGGCCGGCGATGTTCAGCACGGCAAACGCGACCACCTCGCTCCACGCGAAGGTGTAGCAGACGCGGCGATAGAGCGGGTTCGGCCGATCTTCTGTGAAGCGGATGATGTACGGCTTTGGTTCGACGCCAGGTAGCGCGCCACGCAGGCCGGCGATGCCCGTGCCCAGGAGCACCGCGCCCAGCCACAGCGCCATGCGCGCGTCAAAACCCCGCTCGAACAGATCGAAGGTGAGCGGACCCGGGGCGATGAAGAACACGAAGATCCAGATCGGCCAATGGTTGAACCGGTAGTACAGCTTGTTGTACTCGCGGATCTTCCGCTCGGAGGCGTATTCGACAGGGATATCGTTCACGGTTTCTTTGGTCGCGTTTTGCGGCGCTTCGACGCCGGCGTTTTGGATCGGGACGTCGGAGGCCGGCTGGCTTTCGACCGCCGAGTATAACTCGGGCCCGGGGTCGGAGGGGGGGCTCCTGACATGCCGCCCCACATCCCGCGCCGGAACGCCTGCGCTTCAGCCTCGGCCCGCTGAAGTTCGGCCAATCGCGTCAGCGGCACCCGCGCCGACACACGCGCGAGCCCCTCGCGGACCAACACCGTGTTCACACACACGCCATCGTCGGTGAGCACGTAGGCCAGATGGCGGTTGTAGACATCAACCGTCGAGCCCTCCTGCTCCAGCCGCACCCAGCGATGCAGGAGGAGGGTCGTCGCCCGTGCTCGCGCGTCGTAGGCAAATGGCGCCGACGTGTCGTAGCCACGGCCGATCTCCGGCGCATCGATCCCAAGCAGCCGCACACGGCCGACGGTGGTGACATCGATCGTGTCGCCGTCGATGACCGACCGTACGAGGACGGGATCGGAACGCATCACACGCGTACCAAAAGATGAGATTTGAACGGCGGCAACGGCCGCGACTGACAGAGCGATCAGAATCTGCATTCGCAACTCCTTCCGGCGTGAGTTACGCCGATGGCGAATGCCCTGTGCAAGATGCCGACCTCTGACCGTGTAGCCGAGGCCGTAAATGGTCAGGAGACTTCTCTTGACCCCGGGAGACGACGATGGCATCGTCGTCGAAGGCAGGTGCACGATGACAACTGACGAGTATCTCTACGACACCGATGAGACCAACCAGTCGCGTGAAGTGACGTATGGCGTCGTGCGAGAACCGCCGGCGCCGTTCTTCTCGCACCAGGTGCTGGTGCTTCGGATTGCAAGGATCTGGAGCGATCACGTCGAATCGCGGCAACTTGGGCGCGTTGCCGTGGCTCCGGTCGATGTCGTGCTCGATCGCGAGCGCGCGCTCATCTTGCAGCCCGACGTGCTGTTCGTCTCGAGGCCACGCCTGTCGATTATTCGGGATCAGGTCTGGGGACCGCCGGATCTCGTGGCCGAGGTCCTGTCACCCGGCACGGCCAATCGCGACCGCCACGAGAAGCTCCAGTGGTATCGGCAGTACGGCGTGCGTGAGTGCTGGCTGGTCGACGGCTACTCGAACACTGTGACCGTCGTCGATTTCGCCGGGCCGTCGCCAGTCTGGCGCGCGGCCGCGGGCAAGGAATCGATCCGATCGACGGTGCTGCCCGACCTCGAATTGTCCGCCTTCGGTCTGTTCGCGTAGTTTATTTCTTCACGACCTCGACGCGCTGCGGGTAGAGGCTCTTGCCGCTAATCGGCATCTGCTCCACGGCGTGGCGATCGAGACGCGGCGCGATGCGGCATGGCGCGTCGGCGATGGCAAACGCCGTCGCCGCCACAGTCGCGGCGCCGACCGCCAGGTTGTGCGCGTCAACGCGGTCGATCGTGTCGGCCGCTTTGTGGTGAATCGCTTCGTACTTCGTATCGTCGGCGTTCAAGTCGAGCGTCGGAATCCCTGCCAGGACAAACGGAGCGCCGTCAGACTGAAATGCGTATCGGAGGCTCTCGTCGAACGTCCCCGCGCCGAGCTCGCGCAGGAAGTCCCGGGTCAATGGGCGCACCGCGCGGATCACGTCGGCGCGGCCAGGCGCGGTCCAGCCGATCACCCGCCCCGTGCCGGCGTCGGTATTCAGGGTGGCAACCACGCGATCCAGCTCGGAGGCGTGAGCCGCTGCGTATGCCGTCGAGCCGATCTGTCCCTGTTCCTCTCCGCCCCAGAGCGCGAATCGCACGGAACGTCGCGGCGGCTGTGGCAACGACGCGATGGCCCGCGCGGCCTCCAGCACCATGGCCACGCCGGTCGCATTGTCCTGCGCGCCGGTCCCGAAGTCCCACGAGTCGAGGTGCGCGCCGACGATCACCCACTCGTCCGGACGCTCGCGGCCGAGGATCTCGGCGATCACGTTGTTCACGGTCGCCGCGCCTGGCGTGATGCGGTTGCGGAGTTCGATCGCCATTCGTACCGGGCCGCGAGCCAGGAGCCCGCGGATCATCCGCGCGTCCTCCCCACCGACTTGCGCGACAGGCAGCGCACCGAGGACGGTTCCGGCACCGAATCCCCTCGCGCTCAGCTGATTGTCGGGGTCGCTGTCTGGCGACAGGATTGCGAGCGCGCCGGCGGCACGCAACGCAGCGCTCAATGCTCCGCGTGTCCGCGCAACGGTGTCGGTGTCGCCCGGCGGATCGCGGTCAGGCAACAGCACGATGCGGCCCTGCATCGATCGCTTCTCCGCCGTGACGTCGAGCGAGAAACTGTTGATCGCGACGATGTCGGCTTCGAAACCGCCTTCGGGCGTCGACGGCGTCCAGCCGAGCGCTGCGACATGAAGCGCGCGATCCTGCGGCGCGAGCATCCGGGCGCGCGCTGATTCCCGCTCCCAGCCGCGATCGATCGAGAACGGCTCCAACGTGACGCGCGTGAGTCCAGCCGCGCGGAACCGACCGACTGACCATTCGGCCGCGCGCTGATAGGCCGGTGACCCGGTCACGCGGGGACCGATCGCGGTCAACTCGGTGGCATAGTGGAGCGACCAGCCTTCCCTGACACTCGATCGCGCCAGTTGCAAGCCGCTCAGCGGCATCGCCGCCGCCGCCACGAGCAACGCGGCCAGACTCTCGAGACGTGACATGGCGTCACCTTGCCGCAGCCGGCGGCGGCAAGTCAACCCGAAGTGGCCGGCTCCGCGTTTCGCGGGCTCGCCCGCTCGCCGTTGTTCACGAGCGTCACCCGATCATCGGCGTCGTCAGGTGTTCTTCGCGTTTCTGGAAAACGACAGCGCCGACGGCGCGGTGCTGTCCGTGCGCACGACGAGCGTGCCGGAGGCGGCGTTTGGATCGGTCCGGCAGATCGTGCGCCAGCTCGACGCCAACGTGCCGATCTGGGACAAACCGTCTTCTACCTTTCGAACAGCGCCAGCTCATGCACCGACCAAAACCAGCGGTGCGACTGTCCGGTCTGCTTGATCATCAACGTCCGTGTGCGATTGGATGGGAGGCTGACAACGAGCGCCGGCTGCGACCCGCCCTTCGCGAGCGCCCGTCCGTAGGGCACGATCATCGGTCCTTGAAACAACACGGAAGACGCGCCGCCCTCACTGATAGCCTCGACGCGCAGGTCGCGGGGATAATCGCCGAAGCTGCGTGATGCGGCCCCCAGTTCGAGCCGCGACACATCGCGCGGGCGGTCGAACACGATCCGGATCCACTCGTCGCCGCGCTGCGGCCGTCCGGTCAGCCATCGTGTGTCGCCGTCGCCGTCGAAAAGAAACGCGATCCGATCGGCCGCGTCCGACGCGTCGGCGCGGAATTCGGCGGGATGCAGCCGGTGGCCAACTTCCGGAACAGCCGGCGGCGCTTCAGCATCACGCAACCGAAACCCCACGACATCGTCCGACCGAAACTCCTCGGACGCGAGTGCCGATCGCGCCTTGATCGCGGCGGTCGTCTCCAGGCCCAGAGAGGGGTTCGCGTAGTCGCGCGGATGCACGAGCACGTAGCGCACGCCCACGGCGCGCAGTAGATCAAGCGCAGCGTCCATGCGGTCGAGATCGTTGAGCGGCGACGCCGCGCCGCCGAGGAATTCCTGGAGCGGCGATCCGTAGCCGCTGTAGCCGTTGATGATCGGGTGACCGTGCAACAGCGTCGCGTATTGA
>JANYHS010000236.1 GCA_025358945.1 Acidobacteriota bacterium | reverse complement strand
TGGGTCGGGTGGGTCACGTGGGTCGGGTGGGTCACGTGGGTCGGGTGGGTCAGGTGGGCAGGTAGGGCAGGTAGGGCAGGTAGGGCAGGTAGGGCAGGTGGGTCGGAGGATGCGATGAAGCGCGCGATGTTGGCAGCGGTCGTGTGCCTGGCGCTTTCAGTTGTGGCGCAAGGCTCGAACGTGGCGCAAGGCTTCAGCCTTGCGGATCCACCGACGACGAAAGATCAGGTCAACCGCTGGATGACCGAACTCTCCAACTGGGGACGCTGGGGCAAGACCGATCAGATCGGCACGCTGAACCTGATCACCGCCGACAAGCGGCGGCAGGCGCTGAAGCTGGTGCGCGATGGCGTGTCGGTGTCGCTGGCGCACACCATCGACAAGGAAAAGGCCGCCGACAATCCGCGGCCGCTCGGGCAGGAGATGACGCTCGACGCCGGCGGCCACGCGATGGATCTCTACACCATCTGGTATCACGGCTCCGTGATCACGCACATCGACTCGTTGTGCCACTACTCGTTCGAGGGCAAAATCTTCAACGGCTTCGAACGCTCGGTGACCGCGTTCGCGAACGGCTGTCCCAATAACGGGATCGAAAACCACAAGAACGGCATCATGACGCGCGGCATCATCGTCGATCTGCCGCGGATGAAAAACGTGCCGTACCTGGAACCGGGAACACCGGTGTACGCGTCTGACCTCGAAGCGTGGGAAAAATACGCGGGGATCAAGATCGGCAGTGGTGACGCGGTGTTCCTGCGAACCGGACGCTGGGTGCAGCGCGCCCAGAAAGGGCCGTGGAACGTGGCAGCCAGCGCCGCCGGTTTCCACGCCTCGGTGATGCCGTGGCTGAAGCAGCGCGACGTCGCACTGCTCGGCAATGACGCCGTCAACGACGTGCAGCCGTCGGGCATCGACGGATCCCCGCGGCCGATCCATCAGCTCGCGATCGTCGCGCTGGGCCTTCCACTCATCGACGTGATGGACCTCGACGCCGCGGCCGACGTCGCGGCTCGCCTGCATCGCTGGGATTTCCTGCTCACTGCCGCCGCGGTGCCGGTGCTTGGCGGCACCGGCTTCCCGCTCAACCCCATCGCCACATTCTAATAATTCTTCCGGAGGTATCTGAGATGAAACGTTTCGCTGCCGTTGCCGCGCTCGCATTGTTTGTCGTCGCTCCCCTGCTCGCCCAGGCCCCAAAGGGCTGGATGGTGCGTGCCGACCGCAGCACCAGCGCGTCGGATCCCGATGGCGCCGGCACGATCACGTTCGTGACGATGGGCACGGGCTTCCACGCGACCAACCCGCAAGCGGCTGTGTACTGGAACCCGGCGAACACCGCCACGGGAAACTACTCGGTGAAGGGCACGTTTACGCTGGTGAAGCCGAGCGGCCACACGAACTACTACGGCCTCGTGTTCGGCGGCAGCGCGCTCGAAGGCGCCAAGCAGGCCTACACGTATTTCCTGGTTGCGCAGGACGGCACGTGGCTTGTGAAGCGCCGCAACGGCGACGTCGCGACGGAGAACGTGCTGCCGAAGGCGGCGAGCGACGCCGTGAAGAAGCCGGGCGCCGACGGCAAGTCCACCAACGAGCTTGAAGTGCGCGTCGGCACCGACAAGATCGACTACGTGGTCAACGGCACCGTCGTCGGATCGTCGCCGAAAAACGGGATCACGACCGACGGCGTCTACGGCATCCGCGTCAACCACCTGCTCGAGGTGCACATCGACGGCCTCTCGAAAAAGTAGTGTTCGCCTCTTAAAAACGCAGCAGCCGGTTGATCTTGACGACGAACGCCCGGTTCTTGAGCCCCAGCACCTGCGTCGCCAGCGCAAACCGCGGATCGGTCATGTCCCGTTCGTCGGTGTAGACGATGAAGAGTTCGCTGCCGGGGCGATACTCCCACCGGAAGCGCAGGTTACTGCTGAACGCGCGGTCGTTCGACGTGTACTGCAGCAGTGCGCTGGCAAACATCAGCGGCGAGAAACCGTAGTCGGCGCGTGTGCGGTACAACTGCGTGGTGACCGTCGAGCCCGGAATCGCCACACGATTCATCGAAATCGTCGGCTCGAACGAGAACTGCTTCAGCACGGCCACGCGCGCGGCAGAATAGCCGACCGACGTCAGCGTCCCGTTGTAGAAGTTGCCGGTCTGCAGCGAGAGGGCGCCGGACACGCGGTGCTGGGCGCCGATGGTGTACGACATCAGCACGTTGGTGAACTCGTGGCTGCCGGCCGGAATCGTCACGCCAAGAATCGTCGCCGGTCGCGCCAGTAACTCGAAGTCCCTGGTGAGATTGACGGCGAACACGTCGCTGTTGTCGAACTCCGTGTTGAAGATGCCGCTTTCCGTCCGCGTCTCCAGCGCGCCGGCGCCGTTCACGAAATTGTCGAAGTTGCCCTGATACGTGAACTTCCTGACCGACGTCATCGACTTCGGGCGGGGGCTGAAGCGGGCCGTGCCGTAGGTGCGGCCGAAGTTGCTGCGCGCGACGAACCCGACCTCGGGGTTGAAGTTCGCACCGACCTTCAGGTACTCCAGGTGACCGCCATAGCGGTCGCCGCCGTAGTCGGCGAGCGCCTGATAGCTGTCGGCGGCCGTGGTCACACCAGGCGTGTCGGTCCTGGCGTAGTACGCGCTGAAGCCCACGTTCTGAAAAAACGAGAACGCGGCATCGACACCGAACGCCTGGCTCGATCCGCTGACCGCCGCCGACTTCGAGCGATTGGTGACCATCGCGCCGATGCTGCTCCGCTTCAGGATGTCGCGCTTCACGCGGACGATCGAGAAATTGGTCGGCTCGGTCAGCGACACAGACTCGTCGCCGGCCTGGATGTTCATGATCCCGATCGCGTACTTGCCGACCTTACCGGTCAGCCGGCCGCCGGCGTCGATTGGGATGATGCGGCCGTTGTTGAGCCCGATCCGCCGGCTGTAGAACAAGTACGGCTGGATGCTGGTGCTGATCGACTGGGTGAACACGGCGCCGGTCACGCCACCGCGCGCAAAATCGAACAGGCCGCGGCCCTCGAGAAAGAACTCGCGTTTCTCGGGGAAGAACAGGCTGAAGCGCGTGAGGTTGACCTGCTGCTCATCGATCTCCACCTGCGCGAAGTCGGTGTTGTAGGTAAAGTCAGCCGTCAGGTTGGCGGTGAGCCCGTACTTGATGTCGCCGCCGAGATCGCCCGTGACATCGTTGGCCAGCGGCGGCGTGCGCACGCGATCGGTGGTGACCCGGGAGATGGCGTATGGCTTCAGCTCGATGTTCCGACCGGCTGGTGGCAGGTCGAGACCGACGAGCGTGCCGCCGGACGACACGCGGTTGAGCGCCTGCGGGCCAGCGACAATCTGGGGCACGGGCGTCAGGTACGTCCATTCGTTCTTGCGTCGCACCGAGCGGCGCATCTGGAAGCCCCAGACCTGATCCGGCCCGGAGCGATACCGCAGCGATTTGAACGGGATCGCCATCTCGACCGTCCAGCCGCCGTCGAAACGACCGGTCTTTGACGACCAGACGGGATTCCAGTCAGAGTTCGGCGCCCCTTCGTCGACCACCGAGTAGTCGGCGCGCGCGCCCAGCGGGTTGGTGTAGAACACAAACGCGCTGCGACGATCGTAAAACGTGTCGAAGCTGACGCCGATGTGATCGTTCTGGCGCAGCTGGTTCGTGTCGCGTCGCAGTTCGTTCGCAATCCACTTCTCCGGCGCAGCCGAGTCCCAGCACCGGCACGCGATGTAGATGTTGTCGTCGTCGTACATCACCCAGATTTCGGTGCGTTCCGTCTCCTGCGCGCCGTACTTCGGGGCCGCCTGCAGAAACCCGCCGAACGACTGTTCGCGCGTGTAGACCTCCTCGTCGAGCGTCCCGTCGAGTGTGAGCGGTGCGGTCAGCTTGATCGCGCGGACGGTGACTTGGCCGGCGGCGTCACGCGTAATCACCTCGGGCGCCACCGGCGCCGGCGGACCGTCGATCACGGAAACGGGTTGCGAGGCGGCGTCGATCGCGAAACACGAGAGCAGAAGAACAAGGGCACACGCAGTATGAACGGTCCGAATCATCGATTCGTATCTTGACACGATGACCGATCGGGACGCGAGGCGTGCCCCGAGTCTCCGGCCATATAATCGCCGCATGGGCACTGTGGCGCAGGCCGGCGGCATCGTCTTTCGCGGCAGCGGCCGCGATCTGACGATCCTGCTCGT
>JANYHS010000227.1 GCA_025358945.1 Acidobacteriota bacterium | reverse complement strand
ACGATCTCGAACTCACGCGCGCCGCCGGGGGTCACCACTTTCACGGTGTCGCCGGGCTCCTTGTTGATCAGCGCACGGCCGATCGGCGAAGTCGTTGAGATCATGCCTTTCTCGGCGTCCGCGTCCTCGGGCATCACGAGTTGGAAGCTCATCTTCTCGCCGTGGCCGTCGATCACGTCGAGCGTCGACCCGAAGCCGGCGCGGTCGTGCGGAATGCGGTCGACCTGGATCAGCGAGATCTCGGCGACGCGCTTCTGCAGCATGCTGATCTGAGACTCGACGAGGCGCTGCCGCTCTTTCGCCGCCTGGTACTCAGCGTTCTCGCGCAGGTCGCCCAGTTCGCGCGCCTTCTTGATCTCCTTCGGCAGCTCGAGCTTGAGCTCGTGATTCAGCTTGTGGAGTTCGTCTTCGAATTTTTTGATTAGCCGCGCTTTCATCGTCTCCCCATGGGTCCGGCAATCGTACCACAGTGCTATCCTTCCCGAGTGACCATTACCAGCCGGCAGAATCCCCTCGTGACGCGGTTCCGCACAGCGGCGCGCGGCGACGTCGGCGGCGTAATTCTTCTCGACGGCTCGCATCTGGTGGCGGACGCGCACACCGCGGGCGTGACGTTCCAACTGGTCGCGGTGACGCCGGGGTCGCGCGAGAAGGACGACATCCGGATCCTGGTCGATATGCTCGAGCGCAGCGGCGTGGAGGTGATCACCGTATCCGCGTCGGTGATGAACGCCGTCAGTCCGGTCAAGACACCCAGCGGGATGGTCGCCCTGGCGGAGCGTCCCGTCGCCGGGGCGGGTGCGTTGTACGCCGGCTCGGCCGCGCTCGCAATCATCGCCATCGACGTGCAGGATCCGGGCAACCTTGGCGCGATCGTCCGCGTCGCGGAGGCGGCCGGCGCGACCGGCTTCATCGCGGCCGGCGGATCGGCGAACCCGTTCGGGTGGAAAGCGCTGCGCGGGTCGATGGGCAGCGCGTTGCGCCTGCCGATCGCCAGCGCGATCGAGACCGACGAGGCGATCGCCGACGCCCGCCGTCACGGCTGCCGCATCGTCGCGACCGTGCCGCGGGACGGCACATCGCTGTTCGAGATCGATCTGACGGGGCCAATCGCCGTCGCCATCGGCGGCGAAGGTCAGGGACTCCCCTCGTCGGTCGTCGAATCCGCGGACGAGCGCGTCACGATCCGGATGCAGGCGCCGGTCGAGTCGCTGAACGCTGCCGTCACCGCCGCGCTGATCGTGTATGAAGCCGCACGGCAGCGCTTGGCCACGAAGGCATAGCATGTTGTTCGTGCCTTCGCGCCGTCGTGGCAATCCGAGCTACTGATGGACTCTCTTTTCCCTGACGAAGCGCCGCCTGGCAGCCGCGCGCGCGCACCGCTTGCCGAGCGGATGCGGCCGCGGAGGTTCGACGAGTTCGTCGGGCAGCAGGATCTGCTCGCGCCTGGCAAACCGTTGCGCGAAGCGATCGAGCGCGATCTGCTGCAGTCGATCATTCTCTGGGGGCCGCCGGGCACCGGGAAGACGACGCTGGCGCGGATCATCGCGGACACGACGAAGGCGCGGTTCATATCGTTCAGCGCCGTGCTCGCGGGCATCAAGGAGATCCGCGACGTGATGGCCGAAGCCGAAGGCGTCCGGCGCACGACCGGCCGGCGCACGATCGTCTTCATCGACGAGATCCACCGCTTCAACAAGGCGCAGCAGGACGCCTTCCTCCCCCGCGTCGAAGCCGGCGACATCATCCTCATCGGTGCGACGACCGAGAACCCGTCCTTCGAGGTGAACGCCGCGCTGCTGTCGCGTTCGAAGGTCTTCGTGCTGCATGGGCTGACCGTCGAGGAGGTCGCATCAATTCTGCGGCGCGCGATGACCGACACCGAGCGCGGTCTGGGCGACGAACCGGTCACGATCGACGAGGCGTCGCTCGGCGCGATCGCGCTCTACTCGAACGGCGATGCGCGATCGGCGCTGAACCTGCTCGAACTCAGCCTCGCAGCTGCGCCGTCAGTGGACGGCCGGCGTCATGTGGACATCGGCCGCGTCGAGCAGACGATTCAGAAACGCGCGCTGCTCTACGACAAGTCGGGCGAGGAGCATTACAACATCATCTCCGCGCTGCACAAGTCCATGCGCAACAGCGATCCGGACGCGTCGGTCTACTGGCTCGCGCGCATGGTGGAAGCCGGCGAGGATCCACTCTACATCGCGCGCCGGCTCGTGCGCTTTGCGTCGGAAGACATCGGCAACGCGGATCCGCAGGCGCTGACGGTGGCGATCGCGGCAAAAGAAGCGGTGCACTTCATGGGCATGCCGGAGGGCAACACGGCGCTGGCGCAGGCGGCGCTGTATCTGGCCACCGCACCGAAGAGCAACGCGGTCTACGAAGCGTACAGCCGTGCCGCCGAGGATGCGCATCGCGACGTCGCGCAACCGGTGCCGCTGCACCTGCGCAACGCGCCGACAAAGCTGATGAAGGATCTCGCGTACGGCAAGGGCTACAAGTACGCGCACAACGAAGCGGACGCGATCGCCGACATGTCGTGCCTGCCGAGCGCGCTCGAGGGCCGCAAATACTACGAGCCGAAAGAGCGCGGCTTCGAGAAAGAGATCAAGCGGCGCCTCGACGGCTGGGACGATATCAAGAAAAAGCGGCGCTCCTGAGCGACGCCACACGCCTTGCGCTTCTACAGGTAGTGCGATATATGTAGAAGACCGAGGTGTATGGTGCCGGACAAATCCGATCTCCCCCAGGGCACGCTCGACCTGTTGATCCTTCAAGTCGTCGCCGCCGGGGCCATTCACGGCTACGGCCTCGCGCAACGGCTTCAGCTGATCTCGCGCGACGTCGTCCAGGTGCCGCAGGGCTCGCTCTATCCGGCCCTCCACCGGCTCGAAAACCGCGGGCTGCTGACCGCCGACTGGAAGATGTCGGACACCGGTCGCGAGTCGAAGTTTTATCGCCTCACACCTAAGGGCCGAAAGCAGCTGAAGGCAGAGGCTGCCAGTTGGCTGCGGTTAACGGAGGCGATCGAACTGATTCTCAAGCCCTCGGGAGGATCGCGATGACCTGGTGGCGCCGCCTGCTCCGGCAACCGGCGCTCGAGCGCGAACTCGACGCCGAACTGCGCGACCACCTCGCGCGCGAGATCGCGGAAGGCGCTCGCGCTGGTGAATCAGAAGCGGACGTGCGCCGTCGGATCCGGTTGACGTCTGGCGGTCTCGATCAAGTCAAGGAGGCGTGCCGCGACGTCCGTCGTCCGCCCGCGCTCGCCGATCTCTGGGCGGACGTGCGATTTGCGTGGCGCATCCTCGCCAGGAACGGATGGGCCACGGCGGGCGCCATCCTCATGCTCGCGCTCGCGATGGGCGTGGCGAACACGAGCTTCATCATCACCTACGCCACTCTCTGGCGCGACTTCCCGTTCGAGCGTCCGGACCGTATTGCGATCATGAGGACGGTCGATGCGCGCGGCCGAGAGGCCGGCCTCTCGTTTGCCGACTACCAGGATTGGCGCCGCGACGCGCGGGTATTCGACGGCTCGTCGGCCGCCTTTGCGATCGCCGCGATGAGCTTGGGGCGCGACGGCGCCGCGCCCGAGCAGTTCGACGGCCTGTATGTCTCTGCCGCCACCTTCTCCGTGCTCCGCGTCAAGCCCCAGCTCGGTCGCGACTTCTCGGCGGCCGACGATCGTCCTGGCGCCGAAGCGGTGGCCATCATTTCAAGCAACATCTGGAAAAGCCGCTACGCGGCAAGCCGCGACGTGCTCGGGCGCACGGTCACGGTGAACGGCGCCATTCCCGCGACGATCGTCGGCGTCATGCCCGACGGCGTCCGTTTCATCGACTTCACCGACATCTGGCTGCCGCTGGCGCAGATGCCGGGGTTGACCGCGCAACGCCGCGATACACGCCCGCTGATGATGATCGGCCGCCTCCCCGACGGCGCCGACCTCGACCGCGTGCGAGCCGAGCTCACGCCGAT
>JANYHS010000185.1 GCA_025358945.1 Acidobacteriota bacterium | reverse complement strand
CGGCCCGCCGGGCTTTTCGCTTGAGGGTTCTGCGCGACGATGACGTCAGGTGCGAAGTCCTGCGAACGTATTTCGGAAAGGTCGGACAAGGTCAGGCCGTCCTGCGCGAGCCGCAAGTGCGCCGTGCGTTCCGTTTCGCCGGTCAAGAGCGGCATCTTCGCCGAACGCTGACCCGCGCTCAGCCAGATCTTGACGCTGCGCTGCCGGCGCGCGATCGAACCGGCGGCGGGCTCCTGCGCGAGCACGCGGCCGACAGCGATCCTGGGATCCGGACGCCGGCTCTCGTCCACTTTCATGCCGAGGCCAAGACTGGCCGCCAGCGCGGTCGCTTCGTTGGACGTGCGGTTGGTGAGATCGGGCACCTGCACCTCGCGCGAGCGCACGGCGACGCGCATCGAGGCGGCGGCAAACAGGACGTAGGTCGCCACCAGACCGCCGGCAAGCAGCACGAATTTGCCTGCGCCCCAGACCCGCGTGCGAAGTTGCATCAACGGCCGATCGTACTACAGCTGACCGCAGACCTGAAGGCCCGCGCTACGCCGATCGTTCCCGCACGAACACGGCGCCGAAGAAGGCCTCGAGGCCGTGCAGATGCGGCTGCGTGCGCAGGTGACCGCTCGGGTCGACGAGGGTCTCGGCCAGCCGCGATGTTGCCTGGCCGGCGTGCAGCGCGGTGAAGCCCGGCATGGTCGCCAGAAACGCCGCGGCGATGTCTTCATTTTCTTCAGGCTCGCTCGAACACGTGGCGTAGACCAGCCGTCCGCCTGGCGCCACCATCTCCGCCGCATGCCGGACCATCGTCAACTCGGCGGCGGCCAGTGGTGCGAGATCGCGTTCGCGCCGGCGCCAGCGGATGTCGGGATCGCGGCGCAGCGTGCCGAGGCCGGAGCAGGGCGCGTCCACCAGCACGCACTCGAACGTCGATCCGAAGGGCAGCGGCTTCAGGAGATCGGCCTGAACGATCCGCACGTTGCCGGCGCCGCTGGCCGCCACGCTGCGGCGAAGGAGATCGACGCGACGGTCGCGCACGTCGCAGGCCACCAGCAGGCCGCGGCCGTTCATCAGCGCAGCGATCGCCGTCGTCTTGCCGCCGGGTGATGCGCAGGTGTCGAGGACGCGCGTCATCGGCTGATCGCCGGCGAGCAGCGTGACGAGCTGCGACGCCTCGTCCTGGGCGACAAACAGCCCGCGCTCCTGACCGTCGCCTCGCAGCGGATGTCCTTCGTCGACGACGAGACCGTCGGGTGCGTAGGTCGTCGCGTGCACCAGCACGTCATCTGCCGCCAGCCGTTCGACGAGGGCCTCGCGCGTCAGCTGCAGCCGGTTGGCGCGCAGCGTGACGGAGCCGGGCGTGTTGTTGAACTGCATCCACGCCTCAGCGGTGTCCACACCAAAGCGTTCAAGCCAACGCTCGGCGAGCCACCGTGGATGCGACAGCGTGATGCTGAGGTAGTCGAGCGCCGCCTCGCGGTCGGCGGGATCGGAGGGACGCGGTGGAAGCGGCAACGACGATCGCTTGCGCGCGATCGTGCGGAGTACGGCATTGACGAACCCGCTGGCGCTGCGCTTTCCCGCTTTCTTCGTCAGATCAACCGCATCGTCCACGACCGCCGCCGCGGGCACGCGTGTCAGGTGGAGCAGTTGATACGCACTGAGGCGGAGGATCTCGACAATTTCCGGATCGAGCTTATCGATCGGGCGCTTCGAGAACTGGACAATCAGGTGATCGAGTGTGGCGCGCCATCGCTGGACGCCGGCGGTGATCTCTGCGGTCAGCGCGCGGTCTCGTTCGTCGGGCAGGCTGGCGCGCGCCTGTGCAAGGGCGGTCGGCAGATCGCTCTTCCCCGCGGAGACGGTGCAGAGAATGTCGTACGCCGCGACGCGGGCCCGCGCGATCATGGCGCGGGTGCGAAGCGGTCGCCTGCGGTCAGCCGATGCCCGGCCAGGAAGTCGCGCACGTTCATCGGCCGCTTGCCTTCGGCTTGGATCTCGACGATACGCAGCAGGCCGTCGCCGGTGGCGATGATCAGGCGGTCGCCGTCAGCCTCCAGGATCGTACCGGCCGGGTGGGTCACGTGGGTCGGGTCGGTAGGGTGGGTCTCTGAGCGTCGCAGGATGATCCGTTTGCCCTGAACAAAGCTGAAGGCGTGCGGCCACGGGTGCAAACCGCGAATCAGGTTGTGGATGCGCTGCGCGGGACCGTTCCAGTCGACGACGCCGTCGTCTTTCGTGATCCGGTGCGCATACGTAACCCCGGATTAGTCCTGCTGCGTTCCTGTTGCGCCGCCGTCCGCGAGGCCGTCCACGACTTTCACGAGCAAGGCCGCGCCGTGCCGCGCGAGATCGCGCTCGACCTCCGCGCTCGTCTCGTCTGGCCCGATGCCGACGCGGACCTTCGCCAGCATCGGACCCGCGTCGAGCGCCTTCACGACGCGCATGATCGTCACGCCCGTCTCGAGGTCGCCGGCGATCACCGCGCGATGCACGGGGGCCGCGCCGCGGTAGCGAGGCAGCAGCGAGGCGTGGACGTTGATCATCCCCAGCCGCGGCAGCGCGAGGATCGCGTCGGTCAGGATTCTTCCGTATGCGGCGACGACACCGAGGTCGGCGTTCCACGAGGCGAAGGCCTCGAGAAACGCCGGGTCCTTCATGCGGTCCGGCTGCAGCAAGGGCAGGCCGACCGCGACCGCGCGCGCCTTCACGGGGGCGTCGGACATTTTCTGGCCGCGGCCGCGCGGCCGATCGGGCTGCGTGACGACGCCAACCACCGTGTGTCGCGATGCCAGCAACGCGTCGAGCGTCGGCACGGCAAACTCCGGTGTGCCGAAAAACACGATGCGCAGCGCAGTCATATCCGTGGCAGCCGGGATGCGCGCATCGGTCGGCGTTGCGGTGTTCACCATTTACCCGCGCGGGTCAGCTTGTGGATCTTCCGGACAATCATCTCGCGCTTGATGCCGCGCAGACGGTCGACGAACAATGTGCCGTCGAGGTGATCCATCTCGTGCTGAAACGCGCGGGCGAGCAGTCCGGCGCCCTCGATCTGCTGCGGGTCGCCGTGGCGGTCGAGCCCCTTGACGACAGCGCGCATCGGCCGCATCACCGTCGCGTTGAACCCCGGCACGCTCAGGCAGCCTTCCTCTTCCAGTTGCACGCCGTCGCGCTCGACGAATTCGGGGTTGACGAAGATCATCAACCCCTTCGGATCGCGTCCCACCGAGATGTCGACGACGAAGACGCGCAGCGGCAGGCCGACCTGCGTCGCCGCCAGCCCGACACCAGGCGCCGCATACATCGTCTCGATCATGTCGTCGATCAGGCGATCGATGTCCGCGGTGATTGCGTCCACGATCCGGGTCTTCTCGTGGAGCACGGAGTCGCCGTATTTGAGGATCGGTCGAATCATGTGGAATTTGGATCGGCCACGAAGGCGTTCTTCGTCGTGGCTTCGCGGCTAAGCCCGCTCGAAGCGCGCGGCAGTGCGGGCCTTGAACGCCTTCCAGTTCGCTACGATCTCTTCGATCGAGTCGCTGCCGAATTTTTCCAGCAAGGCGTCCGCAAGGACGATCGCGACCATGGCTTCGCCGACGACGGCGGCGGCGGGCACGGCGCAGACGTCGCTGCGTTCGATTGCCGCGGGGCTGACCTCCATCGTCGTCAGATCGACGGAGCGGAGCGGCTTCATCAGCGTCGAGATCGGTTTCATGTACGCGGTGACGCGGAGGTCCTGCCCGTTGGTCACGCCGCCTTCGAGTCCGCCGGCGTTGTTGGTCGGCCGCGCGAGCGGGATCGATGCTTCACCGGTGGCGTCCGGGCCGGGAAGAATCTCGTCGTGTACGCGTGAGCCGGGCGCTTCGGCAACCGCGGGTCCGCGGCCGATGCCGACCGCCTTGATCGCCTGAATTGACATCAGCGCCTGCGCCAGACGGCCGTCGAGTTTGCGATCCCAGTGCACGTAGCTGCCAAGCCCCGGGGGGAGCCCGTGCACGATGACCTCGAACGTGCCGCCCATCGTGTCGCCAGCCTCGCGAGCCTTGTCGATCTGGGCGATCATCAACTGCTCGACGGCCGCGTCTGCGCAGTGGAGCGGCGCGTCGGGATCAATCGCGCGGACCTGATCGAATGTGATCGCGAGCGGATCGGCGAGCGCGGCGGAGCCGATGCGCACGACGTGGCTGACGATCTCCGCGTGGACGCTGCGGAGCAGCTGACGGGCGATCGCGCCGACGGCGACGCGGGCGGCCGTCTCGCGCGCGCTCGCCCGCTCGAGGACGTTGCGCATGTCCTCGTGGCCGTATTTCACGAAGCCGGCGAGGTCGGCGTGGCCGGGGCGCGGGCGCGTGACCGGCGAGCGGTCGGCGCCGACGGCGTCGCTCGGCATCTCCGGCTGCGAGTACATCGTGCGCTGCCAGTTCTCCCAGTCCTTGTTCGGAATCAGCAGTGCGATCGGGCCGCCGGTGGTGAGGCCGTGGCGAATGCCGCTCAGCGGCTCGGCGCGGTCCGACTCGATCAGCATCCGGCGTCCGCGGCCGTAGCCGGTTTGGCGGCGGCGCAGGTCAGACGTCAGCGCGTCGATGTCAATGGCAAGGCCCGCGGGCACGCCCTCGATGATGGTGACGAGAGCTTTGCCGTGCGACTCGCCGGCGGTCAGAAAACGCAGCATGCGGGCCTCATTCTATCCGAAATATTTGCGACGTCCTGGAAGCGGCGAGGCGTTTGGCGGTGCGAACCTGGAGGGCCGGTGTTTTGCACAGTCGTCGCGCATGCAACTGGTCGCCGATCGTTTTGCGATGCACGAGGATGGGCGCGCGTTCGATCTGGCGACCGGCGCGCGGGTGACGATCACCCTTGGCAGCGCCGGCGGCATTGCGGAGCAGCTGCGATGGACTGAGCGATGTGACGTGCTGCGGACGCTACGACATCGGGCCGTCGCGCCCCTTATCGACTTCGGTCTGGTCGGCGAGCATCGCCGGTTCGAGGCGTGGGGATGCGGCGGCGCGTGGCGCGGAGACACGGGCGCGCCCTTGAAAGGCGTGCGCGCCCAAGCCGAGGGGACGTTGGTGCACGCAATCGCCTCGCGCTGGATGCGGGCGTGTGGGCTGTCGGCGGGAGACCTGTCGCGGGAATCGCTGCGCGTTGGCGATGCTGGCGGTGGCGTGTGGGTTCCCACCGCGGGCAGCGGCTACCCGGAGACTGTAGACGAGGAGGTGCAGGATGGATTGCGGATCGCCGATCGAGGCATGCAGATCATCGAACGGCGTGCGGTGCCGGCGCTGGCGGAGATGTTTCAGGCCACGGATAGCGCCAGGCCGCACGTCTCGACACTGTGGGGACCGCCGGGCTCGGGCAAACTGACGGCCATCGGTGAACTGGCGCGCATCGCCCGGGTGCGCGGGTTGGTGCCGGTCGCCGCACGGTTGATCGAATCCACGCACGCCGAGCTGTGGCGCGGGCGGAGCCTGTTCATCATCGCGGATGAATCCGCGGAGCGCACCTGGGTCGCATTTCTGGCAGCGGCCCTGCGCGCGGCGCAGTCGCATGTGCTGCTGCTGGTCGGCGAAACGGAATCGCGATCGATTGCCGGGGTCAGCATCGGTCGACTGACCGCGGACGCGCTGGTTGCCGCCATCCGTCCAGGCGTCGTGGGCGGTCGCTTCGAGCAGGCGGTACGCCGGGTTGCCACGCGTGCCCACGGTCTGCCGGGGCGATTCACCCGTGAACTCTGGCGCGGACGGGGGAGTCAGCACCCTTCGTCACGCGTGGTACTGGCGCGGGTAGCGGAGCAGGCCGCGGTGTACGGCCGCGACGAGTCCGTGGACGATCCCTTT
>JANYHS010000142.1 GCA_025358945.1 Acidobacteriota bacterium | reverse complement strand
CTGTTCGCCAGGGTCGGCCGCACCTATTGCCGGCAGTGCGGCAAGGAAGTCGTGCGCGAAACCGCGGAAGTGGCGGCCCGCCAACTGAGCGAACTCCCGACGGGTACGCGACTGTTGCTGGGTTTCGATCTGCCGATCGTCGATGTGTCCGCGTCCAGCGTGGACACGCCCGAAGTCGACGAGATGGCGGAGCGCGACGAGTCACCAGCGGCGGGCTCCCAGGATCAGCCTCAGGCGAAGAACGGCCACGTCGCGCGGAAGACGGTGGCTGCGGACCCGGCGTCAGCCGGCGTCATCGAGACCACGATCGCCAGCCTGCGCCGCAAAGGATTCGCGCGGTTACTCGTCGACGGCCAGGCGGTGTCGTTCGACGACCTCGACGCGGCGTCGCTGCGCAACCGCGCGGTGCTCCAGGTGATCATCGATCGCATTCAGCTGAGCGGTGAAGATCTGCGTCAGCGGCTGACCGACTCGATCGAGATGGCGTATCTCGAGGGCGGCGGTGCGGCCTGGGCTGTTCCAGTCAGCCCCGAGTCCCAAGCCTCCAGCCCCAAGCCTCTGTTGTTTTCCGAACGCTTCGAGTGCCGCACGTGCGGCATTCCGTACGAGGATCCGCAGCCGCGGTTGTTCTCGTTCAACAACCCGTTCGGCGCGTGCCCGACCTGTCATGGCTTCGGCAACATCGTCGAGCTGGATATGAAGCTGGTGGTGCCGGATCCGAAGAAGTCGATCCAGCAGGGCGCCATCGAGCCGTGGACCAAGCCGTATTACCGCACTCAGCTCGCCGAACTGAAGCGCGCGGCCAAGAAAGCCAAAGTCTTCCTCGACGCGCCATGGGAGCACCTGACGGACGAAGAGCGGGCGTTCGTCATCGACGGCGCCGAGGATCAGAAGGAGTACGCGGGCATCCGCGGGTTCTTCAAGTGGCTCGAGAAGAAAAAATACAAGGTTCACGTTCGCGTGTTCCTGAGTCGCTACCGCGGTTACCTGATCTGCCCGGATTGCGGTGGCGCACGTCTGCGGCGCGAAGCGCGCGACGTGCATGTGTCGGGCCGGACGATCGATCGCGTCGCGTCGCTCACCGTTCGTGAAGCGCAGACGTTCTTCAGCCATCTGGAGCTGAGTGAAAAGGAGCAGACGATTGCCGAGAAGGTGCTGAAGGAAATTCAGCGGCGGCTGTTGTTCCTCAGCGACGTCGGGCTCGACTACCTGACGCTCGACCGGTTGTCGTCGACGCTGTCCGGCGGCGAAGCGCAGCGGATCAATCTTGCGACGTCGCTCGGCTCGGCGCTGGTCGGCACGCTCTACGTGCTCGACGAACCGTCGATCGGCCTGCACTCGCGCGACAACCTTCGGCTGATCGCGATCCTCCGGCAGCTGCGCGACCAGGGCAACACGGTGCTGGTCGTCGAACACGACGCCGACATGATCAAGGTCGCCGACCACATCGTCGATCTCGGGTTGGGCGCCGGCGAGCAGGGCGGCAGGGTGGTGTTCTCGGGCACGCTCGCGGCGCTGATGCTGGAGCCGCGATCGCTGACGTCGAAATATCTGCGCGGCGAACTCGCGATTCCGGTGCCGACGACGAGGCGGCGCGGGACGGGGCAGAAGATCAAGCTGACAGGCGCCAGCGAACACAACCTCAAGAACGTCGACATGACCATTCCGCTGAACACGTTGACCGTGATCACTGGCGTCAGCGGCTCGGGGAAGTCGACGCTCGTGCACGACGTGCTCTACGCGGCGATCAAGCGCGCCAAGGGCGGCTGGGACAAACCGGTCGGCAAGTTCGAGAAGCTCGAGGGCATTGAATACGTCACCGACACGGTGCTGGTCGATCAGCAGCCGATCGGCCGGACGCCGCGCTCCAATCCGGTCACTTACCTGAAGGCGTTCGATCCGATCCGCGAATTGTTCGCGGCGACCAAGGACGCCAAGGCCCGCGGACTCACCGCGAGTCATTTCTCGTTCAACGTGCCGGGCGGACGCTGCGAGGCGTGCCAGGGCGAGGGCGAAGTGCGGATCGAGATGCAGTTCCTCGCCGACGTCTTCGTCCAGTGCGACCAGTGCGACGGCAAGCGGTTCAAGGCGCAGGTGCTCGAGGTTCGCTACCGCAACCGCTCGATTCATCAGGTGCTCGAACTCACGGTCCGCGAGGCACTGACCTTCTTCAGCAGCTCGCCGAAAGTGCTGCGGCGGCTGCAGGTGCTCGAC
Source organism: Acidobacteriota bacterium (assembly GCA_025358945.1). Lineage (GTDB taxonomy): Bacteria > Acidobacteriota > Vicinamibacteria > Vicinamibacterales > CAVVIG01 > CAVQFC01. Next base: position 119 of record JANYHS010000142.1, on the reverse strand, counting down.
GAAATCGGTCTCGGCTACCTGCGCCTCGGACAGCCGGCGACGACGCTGTCAGGTGGAGAGGCGCAGCGGATCAAGATCGCCGCGCACCTCTCGTCGCATAGCGGCGAGCGGTTGCTCTA
>JANYHS010000141.1 GCA_025358945.1 Acidobacteriota bacterium | reverse complement strand
AGATCAACTTCGCCAGCGTGCCGACCAACTTCGGCGTGTTGTCGCTCGCAAGCCCGGATCCGGGTCTGACCCGTCCGTACGTCGACCAGTTCAACCTTGGCTTCACGCGTGAGATTACTCGCGGGGTGTCGGTGTCTGGCGAGTGGTTTCATAACGATGCCCGTAACTCGTTCGAGCGTAACAATGTGCTCCGCCCGGGTACCTACTCGAACGGCGTCGTCACCAACGCGAGTTATAAGCCGGTTACGGTGTTCAGCCCGGTCGATGGCCGTGCGATCACGATGTATGACACGGTCAGCGCGACGGTTGCGCAGGCCGTGCAGAACGTGGACACCAACGATTCGGACGTGAAGCAGTCGTACAACGCGTTCGAGTTCAACTTCAACGCCCGTCTCCCGCACGGCGCCCGGCTGTTCGGCGGATCGGCGACCGACCGCACGATCGCGAACACGTGCGCAGCTGCGGCGAGCAACCCGAACTTCCTGCTCACCATCGGCGGCGTGAACTACTGCGACCAGACCAACAGCAGCATCCCCTGGCGCACGCAGTTCAAGCTGGCGGGAACCTTCCCACTGCCTTGGTACGGTGTGACGTTCGCGGGGTCGTTCCAGGCGCTGCCAGGCTACATCCTGGGCACGTCGGCCCTCACGGCCGGCGGCGCGGGTGCGCCGAACTTCGCGTCGTACAGCGGTGTGGCGTCCTCGTGGACGGTGGCCTCGACGGCAACCTACACCGTGTGCCCGGGTAACTCCGCCGCGCAGGGCTGCGTCGTCGGCGCCCGTATCGTTCCGGCTGGCATCAACTCCGGCACGTTCACGGTTCCGTTGGACGCACCGGGAACCCTGCTGACGCCGCGCGTCAACCAGGTCGACCTGTCGTTCAGCAAGCGCATCACGGTGGGGAGCATCAAGTTCGACCCGAAGATCGATATCTTCAACGCGTTGAACTCGGATGACTACTTCTCGGCGCGCTCGACCGCGTTTGTGCCAGTAGCCAGCGGAGGGACGGCGACCGGCCTCCAGGGCACCGGCTCGGGCGGCACCTATCTGCAGCCGGGCAGCATTCTCCAGGGACGGATCATCCGCCTCGGAGCGGTGGTGACCTGGTAGGGACTGGGGACTAGGGACTAGCTGGGGCTACGGATCGGGGACTTGGGCTAGACCCAAGCCCCTAGTCCCTAGCCCCTTTTTTTATGTACCATCGATCCGTGATTTTCCTGCCGCTGCTCGCCATTCTCGTGCAGGCGCTCTCGGGCGCGCCGGTGGACGCGCTCCAGGCGCCGGCCGGCGCCAAGGCCATCGTTTTCCTGTTTACCAGCACCGAGTGCCCGATCTCGAACCGCTACGCGCCGGAGGTTCACCGGATCGCGAAATCGTTCGCGTCGAAAGGCGTGGTGTTCAGGCTGGTGTATCCGAGTCCTTCGGAAGACGCGGCGGCGATTCGCGAGCACATGGCGGCGTTCTCGTATGCGGGATCGGCGGACGCCGTGCGCGATCCGAAGTCTGCGCTCGTGAAATTCGTCGGCGCCACCGTCACGCCGGAAGCGGCGATCTTCGCCAACGGCCGCATTGTGTACCGCGGAAGGATTGACGATCGCTTCGTGGACCTCGGTCGCGAGCGGCCCGCGCCGACCGAGCGCGATCTGTTCGACGCGCTGACGGCGGTTGTCGCCGGCACACCGGTCCCGCACGCGACGACGCAAGCGGTCGGCTGTTTCATCTCGGATCTGGTGAGATGAAAGCGTGGCTTGTGGCGATCGCTGTGCTCGTCGTGGTGCATGACTTCAGTCATGCGAACGTGGCACCGGCGTTCGGCGTGGCACCGGCCTTCGGCGTAGCGCAGGCGTTCGGCGTAGCGCAGGCGTTCGGCGTGGCGCAGGGCCTGGGCCCTGCGGTACCGGTCTTCACGAAAGACGTCGCGCCGCTGCTCGTCGATCGCTGCGCCACGTGTCATCACCCGGGCGGATCCGCGCCGTTCAGTCTGCTGACGTACGCGGACGCGAAACGTCACGCGTCGCAGATCGCCGTGGTGACGACGAATCGCTTCATGCCGCCGTGGAAAGCGGATCCCGCAGACGGCCCGTTTGTCGGACAGCATCCGCTGAGCGCCGGGGAGATCGGGATGCTGCGGCAGTGGGCGGACGCGGGCGCGCCGGAAGGCGACGCCCTTCGGCAGGCTCAGGGCAGGCGCGCACCGGCTTCTCCGGTCTGGACGGACGGGTGGCAGCTCGGGAAGCCGGACCTCGTGATCACGTTGCCGCAGGCGTACACGCTGCCCGCCGAGGGCACCGATGCGTTTCGCATCTTCGTGCTGCCGATTCCGGTCGCGACCGCGCGCTTCGTCCGCGGTCTGGAATTCCGGCCGGGCAATCCGAAGGTCGTGCATCACGCAAACATCCGCATCGACACGACGCCCGCATCGCGCCGTCTCGACGAAGCGGATCCGGCACCGGGGTACGACGGCCTGATCCCGCGATCCGCCACGTATCCCGACGGTCATTTTCTCGGCTGGACGCCAGGTCAGGTGGCGCCGCTGCTACCGAACGATCTGTCCTGGCGTCTCGAGAAACACACCGACCTCGTCGTCGAACTGCACATGCAGCCGAGCGGAAAACCAGAGCAGGTGTCGCCATCGATCGGGTTGTACTTCGGCGACACCGCGCCCACGCGGACGCCCGTGATGCTGCGGCTGGGGCGTCAGAACATCGACATCCCGGCCGGCGACGCCAATTACACAATCACGGATTCCTATACCGTGCCGGTGGACGTCGAGGTGGAGGCCGTGCAGCCCCACGCGCACTATCGCGCGCACGACGTGCGCGGCGAGGCCACGCTGCCAGACGGTTCGAAGAAGGCGCTCATCGACATCGCGGACTGGGATTTTCGCTGGCAGCACGTCTACCGCTTCGTGACGCCCATGCGGTTGCCGAAGGGGACGACGTTGTCCATGCGGTACACCTACGACAACTCCGCAGCCAATGCACGCAATCCGCAGCAGCCGCCCGCGCGCGCGCGATGGGGGCAGTTGTCGGCCGAGGAGATGGGTGATCTGTGGATTCAGGTGGTGCCGCGCGATGGCCGCGATCTCGATCTTCTCAGCCGCGATTTCCGGCCGAAGGTGGCTGCTGAAGACGTGCGGGGATACGAAAGCGAAATCGAAAAGCATCCAGGCGACACCGGCCTGCACAACGACGTGGCGCTGCTGTATCTCGAGTTGGGGCGCGCCGACCACGCGGTCGCGCACTTCCAGACGTCAGTGGCGCTGAAGCCGCAGTCGGCGGTGGCGCACTACAACCTTGGTACGGCGTTGACGGTCGGGCGGAGGTTGGACGAGGCGGCAGGCGAGTATCGGGAGGCGCTGCGAATCGATCCGGCGTACGCCAACGCGCACAATAATCTCGGCAACGTCCTGCTCGCGCAGCAGCGGTTCGATGACGCGATACGCGAGTTCCGCGAGGTGGTGCGCCTGCAGCCGGAGTCCGCGGCGGCAAAGAAGAATCTCGCGGCGGCGATTGCGGCGGCGGAGAAAAAGCCGCACGACTGAAGTCGTGCGCCACGAAGCCTCAACCTAGAGCGGATACGCCAGCGTCATCCCCAGCAGCGTCACCAGGATCAGCACCACCGGCGTCAGCGCGAGGAACACGACGATGGTGTAGCCCATCACATCTCGCGCGCCGAGTTTGAAGAGTCCGAGAATCGGCAGCATCCAGAACGGCTGGAGCAGGTTGGCGAGCGCTTCGCCGAGGTCGTAGGCGGAGACGATCCATCCCAGGTGGACCTTCAAGGTGTGCGCGGCCGCCATCACGTACGGCGCCTCGATCACCCACTTGGATCCACCCGATGGCACGAACACGCCCAGCACCGCGGAGTACATCGCCACCAGCGGTGGAAATGTCGCGGGCGTCGAGATGCGTACGAACACGCTCGCGACCTGTTCGTTCAGGTGCGTCGTCGTGATGATGCCAGCGATCCCCGCGTAGAACGGAAACTGGAGAATCACACCCCAGACCGCCGGCGTCGCCTCCTGCACCGCGCGCATCAGCCGCGCCGGCGTGCCATGCAGCAGGAATCCCAGCAGCAGAAACGCCAGGTTCAGAATGTTCAGGTTCAACGCGTTCAGCGGCTCAGCGGCCGCCGCGAAATACCGCGCGAGATAGGTCACGCCGAGTGCGACGACGAACCAGGAGAGCAGTGGTGAGTGCTCGAGCCACGCACCCGGCGTGAGCGTTCTGACTTTTAAGTTCTGAGTTCTAACTTCCGGCGAGCCCAGATCAATTCCCAGGTCGCGAGCCGTCTTCCCCTTGCCGGCCGGCGGTGTCGCCAGCCACATCACGCCGACGACGACGACCATTTCCACCGCGACCGCGACGAAGCTTTGCCAGAGAAAAATCGTGTGGCGAAACGGAATGATGCCGCCGGCCACCAGACCGCCGTGCGCGACGATGTCGCGGATCTGCGGCTGGAGCGCGCCGGGCGTGGCCATCTGCAGCGCCGCGGATCCGCTGAGGCCTTGCGCCCAGATGCTACCGAGTCCGAGCATGCTCGCCGCCGCCAGCGCGCGGTAGTCCACGCCGTCCATGCGTCGCGCGATCTCGATGGCGAGGACGGCGCTGAACACCAGGCTGAAGCCCCAGTTGAACCAGCTGCTGGCGAGTGCGAAGAAGGTGACGAGTGCGACGGCGGTCCTCGGCGATCGCGGCCACGACGCGATCGTGCGGATGACGCGTCCCATCGGGGGCGACGTGGCGAGCACGTGGCCGGTGATGATCACCAGCGCCATCTGCAGCGTGAACGGGATCAAGTCCCAGAAGCCGCGGCCCCAGGCGTCAACCGTCTGCGGCAGAGTGGCCGGCGTGACGAGCAGCGCCGCGGTGATGACGAGGACCGTCGCGATCAGCGCGAAGATGAACGCATCGGGGACCCAACGCTCGGTCCAGTCGGTCAGCGCCAGTGCGGCGCGCGCGACGGGTCCCGGTTGTTCTGTCATCCTGAGTGCCGGTTACCTTAACATAGGCGACCAATGGCGCTGCTCAGCGAAAGCACGACGGTCCTCCCGATCCACCGCAAGATTCTGGCGTTCTCCTTCATCGGCTGGATTTTCGACTTCTACGATCTACTGCTCCTCAGCTTCCTCGTGTCGTCGACGTCGATCGTCAAGGACCTCTCGCTGGCGCCGAGCGAGGTCGCGACGCTGCTCGGCACGGCGCTCGCCTTCACCGCGGTCGGCGGGTTCATTGGGGGGTCGCTGGCGGATCGGTTCGGCCGCAAGCCGCTATTGATGGCGACGATCCTGGTCTACAGCGTCGGCACGCTGGCATCAGGCATGGCGGCCGGGTTCTGGACGCTGCTCGCGGCGCGCGCGGTCACCGGCATCGGCGTCGGCGGCGAGTGGGCGGTGGCGCACGCGCTGGTCGGCGAAACAGTTCCGCCGCAGGTACGTGGACGCTACGGCTCGTACTTGCAGAGCGGATCCGCGTTCGCGCGCTTCTTCGCGTCGATGATGGGGAATCTCGCGGCGCCGATCATCGGCTGGCGCCTGGCGTTCATGCTCTCCGCCATCCCGGCGCTGCTCGTCGTCGTCATCCGTCGCGAGATGCCGGAGTCGGACGTGTGGCTGCTGAGTGTGAAGGACGGCGTCAACAAGCGGCTGGGTTACCTCGCAGCATTGAGCCAGATGCTCGGTCCGGCACTGCGAAAGACGACGGCCCTCGCGTTGTCGGTGACGACGTTCAACATGGCGGCGTACTGGTTCAAGACAATCTGGCTGCCAACCTACCTGCACATCACGCGTGGTCTGTCGCTCGGCGACGTCGCGTGGCTGCTCTTGATGGATCAGATCGGATCGGTCGCCGGTTACGTCGCGTTCGGGTTTTGCAGCGACCGGTTCGGGCGCCGGCCCAGCTTCACGGCGTTCTCGATCATCAAAGCGGTCGGTCTCGGGATGATCACGCTGGGGTGGGACGCGGCAGGCGGCTACTCGGTGACGACGTTCGGGTTCATGCTGCTGGTCGGGTTCGGCGAGGGGAACTGGGGCTGCATCGGTCCGCTGTTGAACGAAGTGTTCCCGACATCCGTGCGCGCGGCGGCGCTCGGGATCATCTACAACACGGCGCGCGGCGTGCAGTTCCTGGCGCCGATGATCATCGCGATGGTGGCGGCGAAGTTCACGTTCGGCGCGGGCATCGCGCTGGCGGTGCCGTTCGCGTTGCTCGCGGGCGCGATAGTCTGGACGTTGCCGGAAACCAAAGGCGTCCGCTTGATGGCGGAATTCAGAAAATCATGAAACGCATCGCCTTCGCGCGACTACCTCTTCACGTGGCCAAACAGGATGACCTGTACGAGGAGGTAGCCGCGATGTACGGATCCGCGTTGGAGCGGCTCGCCCGCGCCTATGAGACGGACGCCGACCGCGTCCGCGATCTGCTGCAGGACATCCATGTCGCTCTGTGGCAGAGCCTGTTGCGGTTCGAAGGCCGCTGCTCGCTGCGGACGTGGGTGTATCGCGTCGCGCACAACGTCGCCACATCACAGGTAAGCAGGCGCCGGGGGAGCACGCCGATACTCGTCGGCCTCGAGGAGCTCGATGGGACACCGGCGACGGGCGACACCGACCGTGATCTCGATCAGCATCGGGCGCTGGAGCGCCTGCAGGCGCTGGTCCGCCGGCTGAAGCCGATGGATCGACAGCTGATGCTCCTGTATCTCGAGGGCGTGGATGCGGCGTCGATCGGCGAGGTGACGGGGCTGTCGGCCGGCAACGTCGCCACGAAGATCCATCGCATCAAGGCCGTTCTTGCGCGCCGCTTTCATGAGGAGAGCGCACAATGAGCGGTGAGCCCATGCCGGCGCGCGTGCAGAGCCTCTGGCAGGACCAGCCGGCGGAGAGCGGTGCGATGTCCGTCGACGAGCTGCGCCGCCGATCGCGGCGGCTCACGCGCATCGTCAGCCGCAGAAATCTGCGGGAGTATGTCGCAGCCGCCGTCGTGGTTGTCGCCTTCGGATTCATGGCGTGGAAGGCGCCGCTGCCGTTGATGAGGGTGGCCGATGTCCTGAGCGTGGCCGGGATGATCTTCGTCGTCTACCACCTGCACCGGCATGGCGCGGCGCGCGCGCTGCCCGCAGACATGGGGCTGACGAGTTGTCTGCAGTTTCATCGCGGCGAGCTCGAGCGCCAGCGGGATCTGCTGCGAGGGGTCTGGAAATGGTACCTGGCGCCGTTGGTGCCGGGCATGATCCTCGTGTATCTGGCGGCGGCCCTGGCCCATCCGGAACACGCCTCGCGTGCGGTTTGGGGTTTGGGGGGGAGCCTCGTGTTATTCGTGCTCATCGGCGAGCTGAACCGTCGCGTCGCGGAGAAGCTTCAGCTCAGAATAGACGCGCTCGAGAAGGACTCACGAATCTGAGTTCCGGATGGAGGCGTGCCGATGGGCCGCGGCGAAGGCTTCGACCGCGTGATCCGGCAGGATGTGGATCTCGACCCGCGATGATCAGGCCGACAAATAGGGCGTGAGCGCGGCGTAGCGGTACTCGATCTCGGCGACTTCATCCGGCGTGAACGTCAGCGTCTTGAGCCCGGCCGCGGTGCGGGTCACCATGGTCTTGAACACGCCGAGCGCGATGCACCCG
>JANYHS010000066.1 GCA_025358945.1 Acidobacteriota bacterium | reverse complement strand
TTCATGCGCATGTGGTTCGCGCCGCCCGCACCATAGGTGTGACCCGGGTTGAGCGCGACGCCGGCGTGCTTGACGAACCAGCGCTCGACGATTTGCTCGGGCGACGTGGTCCTCCCCGCCTTCGTCTCCGCCGCCGCCTTCTCCTTGGCGCCGATCTTCTCGGCCACCTGGCTGACGTCCAGCCACATGAGATAGGTGCCCTCGGCCTTGTTGTAGGCCTTGATCAGCGGGATGTTGGCCTTGATGTACGACGTCGCCAGGTCGTGGTTGCCGTTGACGTAGTCCACGCACTGGTTCAGCCACTCTTCGCCGCCCGAGTACGCCGCCTTGCTGGCAATCATGCCCATCGTCGTCAGGTCGGCGTGGTTGTTGGCCTTGGTGGCCATGAACAGATCCTTGTTCGTGCTGTAGTACCAGGCGCACTTCATCGCCGCGAGGCCGAACGACTTGCTCGCCGCCTTGAACGTGAGGCTGTTGTTGACGATCGCCTTGTTGGGCAGGCTGGCGAACGGCGTGTACTTCTGGCCCTTGGTCGCCCAGTCGCAGTGGATCTCGTCGGCGAGCACGATCACGCGGTGGCGCAGGCAGATCTCGCCGATGCGCGTCAGCTCCTCCGGCGTCCAGCAGTTGCCGGTCGGGTTCTGCGGGTTGCACAGGATGAACGTGTTCGTGTCGCGGCTGATGCGGCGCTCGAAGTCGTCGAAGTCGAAGGTGAAGCGTCCGTTGACGACCTTCATCACGCTCTCTTCCGCGATCGTACCCGTGTTGCGCAGGTCGCTGTAGAAACCGTTGTAGGTCGGCGTCGTCAGCAGCACCTTGGTCCCGGGAGGCGAGAACGCCCGCAGCGCGGCGACGAGGCCGGGGTGGACGCCGGTGGTGATGTCCATCATCGCCGGGTCGATGTCCACGCCGTAGCGTCGCTTGTTCCAGGCGACGATGCCTTCGCTGAAGGACTTCGGCGTGACCATGTAGCCCCACACGTCGTGCTTCATCCGCTCCTGTAACGCCTGGGTGATCGAGGGCGCAGCGCGGAAGTCCATGTCGGCGATGCCCATGCCCGCGACGATGTGATCTTTGTCGGTGAGGCCGGTGTTGATCGCACCGTCCCACTTGGTCGAATCCGTGCCGATGCGGCTGTACGGCGTATCGAAGTCGAATTTGGTATCCGCCGCGGCCGGTGCGAGAGCGGCGCCAGCGGCCGCCACCAGCGCACTGCCTGGTGCGACCGTACCCACCAGTGCGGTGAGCCCGGCGTTTCTCAGGAACGACCTGCGATTGAGTCCTTCAGTCAGTGCCATGCGCTGCTCCTCGTATAACTCACGTTGCCGCCGAAACGGAGCGATACTACACCCGCTGGGCTCTGTCTGTTACCAGTCTTTTCCACGCGCGACATCTCGGCGCGAACGCCCGATTGGCGGGCTCATAGTAAGCCGTCGCCTCCAAAGCACATGCCGATACAACAGTGGGATCCCCAAACCTACGCGCGGAACGCGCGCTTTGTTTCCGATCTCGGAGCCGGTGTCTTCGAACTTCTGGCGCCCAAGCCCGGCGAACGCGTCCTCGACCTCGGCTGCGGTGACGGCGCGCTCACCGAGAAGCTGGTGGCTGCCGGCTGCCGCGTGATTGCGATCGACAGCAGCGCAGAGCAGATTGGCGCCGCCCGTGCGCGGGGCCTCGACGCGCGCCGTGGCCGCGCCGAAACGCTGCCGTTCAAGGCGGAGTTCGACGCCGTGTTCAGCAACGCCGTGCTGCACTGGATTCCTGACGCCGGCGCGGTGATCGCCTCGGTCCATCGCGCCTTGAAACCGGGCGGGCGCTTTGTCGCCGAGTTCGGCGGCGCAGGATGCGTGCAGACCGTCCGCCTCGCGCTGATCGACGCCGCGAATCGCCGCGGTCTTGACGGCGCTGCGCTCGATCCCTGGTTCTTTCCCACTGAGGACGTCTACCGCGCGCTGCTCGAGGCCAACGGCTTCACCGTGCAGGCGATGAAGCTGTTTCCGCGCCCGACGCCGCTGCCGGGCGACATCACCGACTGGCTCGAGACGTTCGCGCAACCGTTTCTTGGAGCTGTGGCGGAGCACGATCGCGCCGCGTTCATCCAGGACGTGCGCGCCGCCGTGCAGCCGAAGCTGTTCGATCCCGTTGGCGGGTGGACCGCCGACTACATCCGGCTGCGCTTTGCCGCCGAGCGTCGCGGGTAGTGGCGCAGACCGCGACGATCCATAACTTCGACATCGAACTCGCGGACGCCGATCGCAACCTCTACGAAACGCTGGCGCTGCGCGTGGCGCGCCACCCGTCGGAGTCCGAGGAATACCTCGTCACGCGCGTTCTGGCGTACGTGATGGAATTCGCGGAAGGTATCGAATTCTCGCGCGGCGTGTCCGATCCGGACGACCCGGCGATTTCCATCCGCGACCTCACGGGCAGGATCAAGACCTGGATCGACATCGGCACGCCGGAGGCCGCGCGGTTGCACAAAGCCGCCAAGTCCGGCGCGCGCGTCGTCGTCTACACCCACAAGAACCCGGAGCAGTTTCTGAAGCAGCTGGCGGGCGAGAAGATCCACCGCCCTGACGAACTCGAGCTCTACGCGATGGATCGCGGCCTGGTCGCGGCGCTGGCCGCGCGCCTCGACCGCCGCGTGGCGTTCAGCGTGTCGATTACTGACCGCGAATTGTATCTCTCGATCGGCACGGAGACGCTCACCGGCGCCGTCACGCGGCTCACGCTCGTCGTGTCGCCGTGACGCTGTGGCTGTGAATCAGAGGGGAGCGCGACGCGCTACTCGTACCGCAGGGCGCTCATCGGATCCACCCGTGATGCGCGGTGCGCGGGGATGAAGCCGGCGGCCAGGGCGACCAGCGACAGGGACACCGCGGCGGCGACAAGGACCAGCGGATCTGATCCCTGCAACTCGAAGAGCAGTGACTGCGCGAGGCGGCCCATGCCGATCGCCGCAGCAAGACCGATCGTGCCGCCGACCAGGACCATCATCCCCACCTGCCGCATCACCATCGCGCGGACACGCGACGGCGCCGCGCCGAGCGCCATCCGCAATCCGATTTCCCTCGTTCGCTGCGACACCGTGTACGCCAGCACGCCATAGAGCCCGACCGCGGCCAGCAGCGTGGCGAGACACGCAAACGACGCCGACAGCACGCTGATGAACCGGTCGAGGAATACGTTCTCGCGCACCTGCTGCGGCACCGTCCGCAGGCGCTCGACCGGCAGATTCGCATCGAGGCGCGTCATGACCTTCGGGATGTTCGCCATGAACGGCTCGGGATCGGCGCCCGTCCGCACATAGAAACTGATCGCGCCGATGGTCTCGTCCTGCCGGTACGGAATGAAGAAGATCGGCGGGATCTCGCGCTTGACGTCGCTGTACTTTGCGTTCTTCACCATCCCGACGATCTCCATCGTCAGGGGCGTGCCGCCGCCTTTGTTGCTCATCCGCTTGCCGACCGCATCGCGCCCGAGATTGAATTTCTTCGCGAACGCCTCGTTGACGATGGCGACCTGGGGTGCGGTGAGGGCGTCGCCGCGCGTGAAGTCGCGGCCCGCGATGAGCGGAATCCCGAGCGTCGAGAAGTATCCCGGGCCGACCTCGTTGAAGCGCGAATTGTCGTCGATGTCGGGCCCGTTCGTGAACCCCTCGACGGCCACGTCGTTGCCCCAGTTGCTGCCGCTGAGCAGCGGGACCGTGGAACTCGTGACGCCGGTGATGCCGGGCAGCGCCGCAAGCTCGTCTTCGACCCGCTCGAACAGCTGCCGCGTCTGCTCCGGCTTGTAGCCGTTCAGCACGGGAGAGATCTGGAACATGATCACGTTGTCGGCCTTCAGTCCCAGATCCACGCGGCTGACGTTCGCGAGGCTGCGCGTGAACAGGCCCGCCGAGACGAGCAGCGCCATCGAGAGTGCGATCTGGGCGGTCGCGAGCGAGGTGCGGAAGCGCGACGCCGATCGCGCGCCGGACGGCTGGCCGCTTTGTCCTTTCAGCGCCGAGATCAGGTCGGGGCGCGTGCTGTGCAGCGCCGGAAACAGCCCGAACAACACGCCCGTGCCGATGGCCAGCGCCGCCGAAAACAGCATCACGATCGGATCGACCCTCAGCGACACGAGTTCGGCCGCCTGCGAGGGCAACAGCGCCACCATCAGGTTCAGCGTCCACTGCGCGACGACGAGACCGCCGAGTCCGCCGAAGATGGCGAGCAGGCACGACTCGCCGAGCAGCTGGCGGACCAGCTGTCCGCGTCCCGCACCAATGGACAGGCGGATGGCCATCTCGCCCGCGCGCGCGGCGCCGCGCGCCAGCAGCAGGTTGGCGATGTTCGCACACGCAATCAACAGCACGAATCCGGTGACGCCCATCAACAGTATCAGCGGCGCTTTCGCCTCGCGGGACACGCTGCTCTGACCGCGGCTCCCCGGTTCGAGCAGGATCGGCTTCGTCGTGAACCGCGCCATGGTCTGCGGGCTCATGCCCTTCTGCAGCGGCGCTTCGACGTCGTTGACGATCGTGCGATACGGCGTCGCCATCGCCGTGCGCGCCTGCTCGATCGAGATCCCTGGCTTCAGCCGCGCGAACAGGTACGCCCAGTAGTTGCGCCGGTTGTCAAAAGCCTTGGACGGCTGCGAGAAGCCACGCATCGTGATCGGCGCGTACACCTGCGGCTTGACGCCGAGCGTCGTCCCGTCGAAGCCTTTCGGCGCGACGCCGACGATCGTCATCGTCTGGCCGTTGACGATGATCGACTGGTTCAGGACGTCGAGGTCCGCGTTAAACCGCCGCTGCCAGAACTCGTAGCTGAGAACGACGACGTGCGATTCGCCGATGACGCGATCGTCGTCAGGCGTCAGCAGTCGTCCGATGGCGGGTGTGAGGCCGAGCACCTGGAAGTAGCTGCCCGACACGAGCACGCCCTCGCCGTTCTGTGTCTGGCCGCGCGCGCTGAGGTTTGCGCCGAACATCTGGTGCGCCGCGATGCCCGTGAACGGCGTCTGGATCTTTTCGAGGTCGCGGAACATCGGGTAGCTGAAGACCGTCTCGCAATCGCCGGCCTGGCCGCAGTTCTGCGATCCCACTTTCGGGCCCGGCGCCGCCAGATTCACGAGCCGCGCCGGCTCGGGCACCGGCAGCGGTTTCAACAGCAGTTGGTTGAATAGCGAGAAGATGGCGGCGTTCGCGCCGATGCCGAGCGCCAGCGATACGATCGCCACAATCGTGACAAAGGGCGTCTTGAACAGCGTCCGGAGGCTGAACCGCAGGTTGGGCATAATGGTGAATTAGTAGACGGCGGACAGGAGCAAATAGTTTATGAGCGTCAAGCATGAGTTCCGCATCGAGCGGGCGACCGAACGCGACGTGCCGCTGATCCTGCGGATGATTCACGCGCTTGCCGAGTACGAGAAGCTGTCGCACGAAGTGACGGCGACCGAGGTCAGCCTGCGCGACACCCTGTTCGGGGCGCGCCCGGCCGCCGACGTCGTCATCGGCTACACCGGACAGACCCCGGTGGGTTTCGCGCTGTTCTTTCCGAACTACTCGACGTTTCTCGGCAAGCCGGGCTTGTATCTCGAGGATCTGTTCGTGCTGCCCGAGTGGCGCGGCCATGGCTTCGGGCTCAGCCTGATGCGGCACCTGGCGAAGATTGCTGTCGAGCGCGGCTGCGGCCGGTTCGAATGGTCGGTGCTCGATTGGAACGAGCCGGCGATTGGTTTCTACAAAAGCCTGGGTGCGAACCTGATGGACGGCTGGTCGATCGTCCGCGTGACCGGCGACGCGCTGCGCACGCTGGCCTCGTCCTAGGATCGGCCTCCCCTACGTGGCGGGATATTTATCCGCCAGGCGCCTGATGGTGTTGATGCCGCGGAACGTGCAGCGGATCTTCAGCGCCTTCTCGAAGCGCGCGTTGGTGAATGTCGAGTCGCTCTGCCCCACGGCGCAGAGCCAGTAGACTTCGCGTCCCGCGGTGTGGAAATCGTCCTCGTCCGTCTTGAACGCCATCAGCGTCAGGGTCGCCGCCGCGTCGAGCGGCTTCTCGAGGAATCCCACGCAGAACGCGCCGGCGTCTTTGATCTTCGCCGCCTTGAAGGCTTTGTACTCCGCGACCGCGGCGACCTCGGCATCCGTCCGGATGAAGGTCGCGACCTCGTACCCCAGCGACGCGCGCAGCCGCGTCTCGATCTTTTTCTCCAGCGCGGCGCTGTCCGCCTGGCGCGCCGAGAAGATGACGTTGCCGCTGGCAATGAAGGTCTCCACGTCCTTCAACCCCAGCGCCTCGAACTCTTGACGCAGCTGCGCCATGGTCACGGTATGGCCGCCGACGTTGATGGCGCGGAGGAAGGCAATAAGGCGCGGCGCAATAAGGCGAGGCATAGCGACGGGCGGATGTTAACATCACCCGCGAGGAGCATCCATGACGTCTCGAACGCTCGCCCGGTGTCTGCTGCCGCTCGCTCTCGTCGCCCTGATCGCCGCCGCGTCCACGCGGTTGCTGCTGCATGCGCAGGCGCCGGCCACCGGCACTGTGGAGTTTGTCGCTCACGAGATCGGCACCGGCCTGCGTGGCGGCTACCAGGTGGTGATCGCCGATGTGAACAAGGACGGCAAGCCCGACATCATCGCGCTCGCCTCCGGCATTCCCGAACTCGTCTGGTACGAGAATCCGAGCTGGACGCGCCATGTGATCGCCAGCGGCCAGTCGCAGATGATCAACGCTGCCGCATACGACATCGACGGCGACGGCATCCCTGAACTCGCGCTCGCTCAGGGCTTCACGACGACGACGAAGACGAGCACGGGGATCCTGTCGATTCTCACGCACGGCGCCGATCCCGCTGCGCCGTGGACGAGCAAGGAGATCGATCGCATCCCGACGGCGCATCGCCTCCGCTGGATCGACGCTGATGGCAGCGGCAAGAAGATGCTCGTGATGGCGCCGCTCATCGGCATGGACTCGGCCGCGCCCGACTACAAGACGCCCGTGTCGATCTACTTCTATCGCGCGCCAGATTTCAAGCGCGAGGTGGTCACCGATACGTTCACGGGTCTCATTCACGGCATTGAACCGATGGCCTGGGAAGGCGTGAAGGGCCAGGCGCTGATGAGCGCCGGCTTCATGGGCAT
>JANYHS010000061.1 GCA_025358945.1 Acidobacteriota bacterium | reverse complement strand
AGCCGTCGTTGACCAGGATGATCTCGAAGTCGGGATACGTCAGTTGCTCGAGCGACCGCAGGTTGTCCTCCAGCGTGTCGGCCGCGTTGTAGGCGCAGACCACGACCGAGACGCGAGGCCACGCGCGCTGCTGCTCGCGGGAGAACGGCGCGTCCGCGAAAGCGGATGCGACGCTGGCCGCCGCCGGCTTGAGGCGGCGTTCGTGATCGACCAGGCCGAACTTCCAGTCGTCGACCGGATTGCCGCCGCGCCACCACTCGTCGGTCCACGCAAACGCGATCGCGCCGCAGGCGCCTTCCTCGAACGCCGCACGGACATGCATCGAGGTGATTGCGGCCTGCTGCGCTTCGCCTTCGCGGAGGCTGTCGGCGCCCGCCTCGGCGAGCAGCAGCGGCTTCTGGCCGGCGATGTGCTGCAGCCGCGCGAGGTACGCACGCAGATCCGGCTCGCGATGCAGATAGACGTTGAACGCGCAGATGTCGAGAAACGAAAGGTCGAGAAATTCCGTCGGCGGAAAGTTGACGTACGTGAACAGACTGTTCGGTGACGCCGCCTTGGCATCTTCGTACAGACCGCGCAGGAAACGCTCGACGCGCAACTGTCCGTGCCAGCGCACGACCCCGGGTGGAATCTCGTTGCCGAGCGCGAACGTCAGCACGGCCGGATGGTCGCCAAGCTCGGCCACCTTGGCTGAGATCTCGCGACGAATCGTCCGCTTCAGCGCGCCATCGTCGAGAAAGGCGACGTGCTGCGACCACGGCAGTCCGACCATGACGCGCAGCCCCTCACGCGCGGCGGCGTCGAGCATGTCGCGGCGCGGCGGCGTGTAGGTGCGGACGGTGTTGACGCCGAGGCTCGCCATCTGGCAGAAGTCGGCAGTCACTTGCTGAAGGGAGGGGAACTGGTAGCCGTCCGCGTCAGGCGCAAACGTACCGTAGGTCACACCTTTGACGAAGAAGCGTTCGTCACCGGCGCGGAGAAATTTTCCGTCCGTCACGATTCGCGCGGCCGACGCGGGCGGCATCTCGCGGCGGATGTCCGAATCGGCCTGAATTGCGGTGCTCACAATTGGTGGCGCACCTGCCGTCACGACGGAAGGGTGCAACCGCTTATTGTATCAGTCGTTTGGCGGGATTATCGGTCGATCTTGAGTTCCAGCGTGCCGGTATAAATCGCCATCCCTACGACCGCATCGACACCGAGGGCGTGAAGGTCGTCGATTTCCTTCTGCGTGGTGATGCCGCCGGCTGCGGTCACCTTGCGGGTGGTTGCGTCGCGCACCGCCTGAATCGCGGCCATATTCGTTCCGCCCATCAGGCCTTCGGTGTCCACGTGTGTGTAGAGGAATTCGTCGCAGAATGGTTCCAGGGCGCGGACGGCCTCGACCGCGGTCAGTGGCAGCACGGTTTTCCAGCCGTGAATCACGACATGACCGCCGCGGCTGTCCACGGCGGCGATCACCCGCTCCCGGCCAACCCCCTCACACAGCGTCTGTGCGAACGCGAGATCGGGCGCGCCATTCTTGAACAGCGAAGAGCCGGCGATGATCTGCTGCGCGCCGGCGGCGAGGACGTCGCGCGCGCGCTCGATTGTGCGGATGCCGCCGCCGACCCGGCAGGACAGCGCGCCGGCGATCTGCCGCACGAGCACGAGGTTGTCGCCGCTGCCCATCGCGGCATCGAGATCGATCACCTGCACCTTCGGAAATTTCTCGAACCGCCGCACCCACCGGAACACGTCCTCGTCACGGATGGCCAGCTTCTCGCCCTGCACAAGTTGCACGACGGCGCCGTCTTTGAGATCGATTGAGGGGATCAGCATTGTTCGCAGCGCTTGCGTGTTACGAAGTCACGAGGAGCCTGGAGATCACGAAAACGTCGTTCACAAAGGGTCATCGTGGTCTTCGCGCTCTCCGTGACTTCGTGATTTACAGGCGTACCGGTATGGCATGTTGCCGGAGGTGGAGTTTCAGTGCGCGCACGCTGGTCTCCGCGTAGTGAAAGATTGACGCGGCCAGCGCGGCGTCGGCCTTGCCCATGGTGAACACGTCCACGAAATGATCGAGTCCACCGGCGCCGCCGGAGGCGATCACCGGGATCGAGACTGCCGACGACACTGCGGCCGTCATCGCGCAGTCGAATCCGGCCTTCGTGCCATCGCGATCGATCGAGGTCAGCAGGATTTCTCCCGCCCCTCGCGATTCAGCCTCACGCGCCCATGCGACCGCGTCGAGCGCGGCATCCGCCTGACCGCTGCGCGCGAACACGGCGAAGCGATCGCTGTCCGGCGCCGCGCGCTTGGCGTCGATGGCGACAACCACCGCCTGGCTGCCGTAGCGCTCGGCGATTCGCGTGATCAGTCCAGGGTCCGCGATCGCCGCCGTATTCAGGCTCACCTTGTCGGCGCCCGCCTCCACCGCGGCAGCGGCATCGGCCTCGGTGCGAATGCCGCCACCCACCGCGAGCGGGATGAAGAGCTCGCGCGCCACGGCTCGGATCGTGTCCGCCAGCGCGCGCCGCGCCTCGATGGTGGCGGTGATGTCGAGGATCACGAGCTCGTCGATCCCTTCGGCGTTGTAACGTCGCGCGAGTTCGGCAGGGTCGCCAGCCGAGCGCAATCCGCCGAAGTTGATCCCCTTGACGACCTGCCCGTTCCGCACGTCGAGGCAGGCGATGATACGTTTGGATAGCACTATCCTGCCAGCTCCACGAAATTGCGCAGGATGCGGAGTCCGACGTCGCCGGATTTTTCCGGATGAAACTGCACGCCGCTGATGTGGCCGCGCTGCACGGCAGCGGCAAACGCCTCGCCATGCTCGGTTGTGGCGACGGTATCGCCGGTGATCGGCGCCACGTAGCTGTGCGTGAAATACACCTGCGAATCGTTCGCCACCTGGTCGACGATCGACGCCTCGCGTTGGATCGCGAGGCTGTTCCACCCGACGTGCGGCACCTTGACGGATTGCGGATTGTGGATTGCGGATTGCGGATTGGACGGCGGATTAGACGGCGGATTGCCCAGGCGGTAGCAGCGGCCCGCGAGGAGGCCGAGGCCGGCGAGCTCGGGCGCTTCATCGCTACTCTCGAACAGCCACTGCATCCCGAGACAGATGCCGAACAGCGGCCGCCCCTCGCCGACGCGCGCGAGGATCGCGTCAATCCACGGCTGACCGAGGGCTCGTGTCGCACCGAAGTGTCCGACGCCAGGCACGATGATGCCGGCCGCGTTCTCCAGGTCGCCCGGCGTATCCGGTACGAATACCTCCGCGCCGATTGTCGCGAGCGCTTTCTTCACCGACGTCAGGTTGCCTGCGTTGTAGTCGATGAGCGCGATCACAACAGGCCTTTGGTGCTCGGTAGCATCTTCGCGAGCCGGCGATCCCTCGCCACCGCGACGCGCAGCGCGCGCGCGAACGCCTTGAAGACGGCCTCGATCTTGTGGTGACTCGATCGGCCGTACAGCACCTTCACGTGCACGTTCGCCCGCGCGCCGATCGCGAACCCCTCGAAAAAATCGTGCACCAGCTCGGTCTGCAGATCGCCGACGCGCAGGACCTTCACTTTCAAATCGACGGTCGCGTGCGGCCGCCCGCCGAGATCGATCGCCGCGACCGCCAGCGTCTCGTCCATCGGCATGACGAAGTAACCCGCGCGGTTGATCCCCTTGCGGTTGCCGAGCGCCTTCGACACCGCTTCGCCGAGGGCGATGCCGAGATCCTCGACCGTGTGATGCTGGTCGACGTCAAGGTCGCCGCGCGCGTCGATCGTCAGGTTGAACCCACCGTGTCGCGTGAACAGCTCCAGCATGTGGTCGAGAAACCGGATCCCGGTCTTCACCTGGTATCTGCCCATGCCATCCAACGCGAGCGCCAGCCTGATCTGCGTCTCCGTCGTCTGCCGGTCGATTACCGCGCGGCGCATAACACCTCTTCCATCACCGCAATCGCGCGATGCGTGTGCTCGACAATGCCGGTCGCGATGCGCAGGGAGCCGGCGCATCCCGGTTCGGTCGAGCGGTCGCGAAAGTAGATGCCTTTCGCGAACGCGCCTTTCACCAGCGCGTCCGTGCGATCCCCGGCGCGGACGAGTACGAAATTCGAGTGGCTGGCCACGTACGCGAGGCCGAGTCGATCGCAAGCCGCGTAGAGCAGCGCTTTCGATTCGTTGACCTGGCGCAGGTAATCGTTCAAGTGATCAAGATCCTCGAGCGCCGCGATCACCGCGACCGCGGCCGCCACGTTCACGCTGTAGACCGGCACTCCCCGCCGCACCGCATCCATTGTCTGCGGCGCGCCGACGATGCAGCCGATCCGGAGGCCGGCGAGGCCGAACGCTTTGGAAAACGTGCGGCCGACGACGACGTTGGGGAACGCGTCGAGTTGGGGGATGAAGCTGACGCCGGCGAATTCCGCGTACGCCTCGTCGACAAAGACGATGGCCCCAGGCGGCACGCGGTGCGCGATCGTACGGATCGCCTCGAGCGGCATGTCGGCGCCGGTGGGGTTGTTCGGGTTCGTAACGAACACGACGCGCGTATTCGGCGTAATCGCGGCGAGCACTTCGTCGAGAGGAAAACTAAAGTCTTCGTGCGGCATCACCTGAACGAGCTTGCCGCCAGCCACCGCGGTATCGAAGCGGAAGATTTCGAACGCCGGCTCCGGCACCACGGCTTCGAGTTGTGGTCCGCCGATCTCGGCGCGGAGGTACGCGACCGCGACAGCCATGATCCCTTCGTCCAGCCCATTGAGGAGCGTGATCGTGTCGGTCGAGACACCGAGATACGTCGCGACTGCGGCGGTGGCGGCGGTGTACGGCGGGTAGAAGCCGATTTGATCCGGGCGCAGTTGCGCGAGCGCCGCGATCACGCGCGGCGAACAGCCACCGGTGTTTTCGTTCTGATGGAGCCGCAGTCCATCGTAGAGCTCAGGAGGCTTTTGATAGTGACTCATGGCGCAGGGCTCAGGGTTTAGGACGAACGCGCAGCCGGACTTCGATCGACTCGGCATGGCCTTCGAGGCCCTCGGCGCGCGCGAGCGGAACAATCGTCGGCGCCAGGCGCGCGAGTCCTGCGCGCGTCACGCGTTGCACCGACATCACGCGGACGAAATCGGCGGCGGACAGGCCGCCGCGGAAACGGGCGGCGCCGGCCGTCGGCAGCACGTGGTTCGAGCCGGTGGCGTAGTCTCCGGCGGCCTGCGCGGTGTACGGGCCGATGAACACCGCGCCCGCCGTCAGGGGGCGCCGGGCCAGCGCTTCGCGGTCGACCACAAGGTGTTCAGGGGCGAAACGGTTGGCGAGCATCATCGCTTCGTCAGCGTTGCGGGCGATGATCACGGCGCCGTTCGCGCCCAGCGACTGCTGCACGATCGTGCGGCCGGCGCTGCGCCTGATGACGGCCTTCACGACGCGAGCGGCGAGCGGCCGGCTCCAGGTGATGAAGATCGCGCGCGCGTCGGGGTCGTGCTCGGCCTGCGCGATCAGATCCGCGGCGATCCAGTCGGGCGTGCCGCCGCCGGCGACGACGACGATCTCGGTCGGCCCGGCGTAGAAATCAATCGCGCACGTGCGCGCGACGGCGGCCTTCGCTGCGGCGACAAAGCGATTGCCAGGACCCACGATCTTGTCGACGCGCGGGACGGTCTTCGTGCCGAACGCGAGCGCCGCCACGGCGTGCGCGCCGCCGATACGGAAAAGTTTCGTGATGCCGGCTTCGAGCGCCGCCGCCATCACGGCGGGCTCGGGCCGCGGGCAGCAGACATAGATCTCCCGCACGCCGGCGACGCGGGCCGGGACCGCGGTCATCAGCAGCGACGAAGGCAGCGGAAAGCGTCCGCCCGGCACGTAGCAGCCGACGCGTGCGAGCGGCTCGACGCGCTGTTCGATCGAGACACCCGGGGCGACGGTGAGATCGAAATGTTTCGGGATCTGGCGGGCCGCGACTTTCGCAATGTTGGCTGCGGTCTGCGCGATCGCTCTTCGCACCGCCGGCTCCACGCGCGCGGCGCCGTCGCGCATCTCTCTGGCCGTGACCTCGATCGGACCCGACAGATGATCGAAGCGCTTCGCGAACCGGGCGAGCGCGCGATCGCCACCGGTCCGCACGCCGTCGACGATGGCCTGCACCCGGCGCTCGAACGCGCGGTCGCCGCCGCCGGAGGGCGTCAACAGCCGGTCGATCGCCCGCGCATTGCTCGCGTTGATGATTTTCATCTTCACCCGACCCATCTGACCCACCCGCCCTGTTAGAGCACTATCTTGTTGAGCGGGTACTCGACGATCCCCTCCGCGCGAGCGGCCTTGAGCTTGGGGATCAGTTCGCGGACGGTGCGTTCTTCGATGATCGTATTCACGGCAACCCATTCATCGTCGCTCAACGCCGAGATCGTCGGGCGCTGCAGCGCCGGCAGCAGGGCAAGGACGGCGGCGAGATCCGCGCGGCGCACGTTCAGCATCAGGCCGACGCGTCCCTGGGCCTCGATGGCGGCCTTGAGCAGCAGCGCGATGTTCTCGAGTTTCGTGCGCTTCGCCGGATCGGTCATCACCGTGTGGTTGGCGATCAGTTGCGTGTTGGACTCCATCACGACGTCGAGGATGCGAAGGCGGTTGGCGCGCAGCGAGGATCCGGTTTCGGTCACCTCGACGATCGCGTCGGCCAGCATCGGCGGCTTCACTTCGGTGGCGCCCCAGGAGAACTCGACTTTGACGTTTACCTTCTGCCGCTCGAAGTAGGCGCGTGTCGCGCGGACCAGTTCGGTGGCGATCGTCTTGCCTTCGAGATCCTGCGCCGATCGGAACGGGGAGTCTTCCGGCGCGGCCAGCACCCATTTCACTTTGCCGAAGCTCTGCTTGGCGTAGATCAAATCCGCGATGCTCGTCAGCACGCCGGTCCTGCCGTCCCCCGCCTCGTGTTCGGCGATCCAGTCCTGGCCGGTGAGGCCCGCATCGAGCACTCCGTCCGAGACGTAGCGCGCCATTTCCTGCGCGCGGATCAACATGCACTCGATCTCGGGATCGTCGATCGACGGGAAATACGATCGTGAGCTGACGAAGATGTTGAAGCCGGCGCGCGCGAACAGCTGGACGGTGGCGTCCTGCAGCGAGCCCTTGGGGATGCCGAGTTTCAATTTCATGACAGTGGCCGGAAGCAGGTGCGGGCGCCGGTGTGGCAGACGTTGCCGTCACCGAGGCGCCGAGCCTTGATCAGCACGGTGTCGTCATCGCAATCCACGAGGATCTCGACGACTTCGAGCTTGTTGCCGGATGTTTCGCCCTTCATCCACAGCGTGTTGCGCGTGCGGCTGAAGAACGTCGCGAACCCGGTGCGCTGTGTTTCCGCAAACGCCACCTCGTTCATGAAGCCGACCATCAGGACTTCAGCGGTCTCCGCGTCCTGGATGACGGCCGGAATCAGCCCGTCGAGTTTTGTGTAGTCCATAAACAACCGCTGAAAATAAAAAACCCCGCCGTGTGGCGGGGCCGCGTCGCTGACAGTTCCAAGTTCTGACTTCTCAGCGCTCAGTTCCGAAGGCTCACGCCGCTCCCGCCGGCTTGTGGCCGTGGTGGAAATGGTGCCGCGGGTGATGGTGAACCGTGAACATTTGACGATTCAGGTTATGCGATCGGGAATTGGCGTGTCAACGACGCGGCCTGGCGCGCGGTTTTCGCGGTGCAGGGGCGTGCACTGCCGTGTCCGCCTCGCGCGCGATCATCACTTCGGTCGATTTGACGATCGCCAGGGCCTCGTCGCCGCGCCGCAGCTTTAACTCCTCGACGGCGTCGCGCGTGATGATCGCCGTCAGCGTCTGATCGCCGATGCGCAGACGCACCTGCGCCAGCAGTCCTTCGACGCGCACCTCGTCCACGTAGCCGCGCAGCTGGTTCCGTCCGCTGATCGCGACGATCAGGCCGGTGCGCTCTGGAGCCGCGGCGCGGGCAGCGATGGTGGTCGCCGGAGCGAGCAGGCGATCGATTTCCGTGTCGGCGATGCGATGGTGTCCGCCGCTGGTCACCCGGGTGCGCACGCGCCCCTGGTAGATCCAGTGCTTCAGCGTGGAGTAGCCCACGCCGAGACGTCCGGCGGCTTGCCTGACGGTGAGGAGTGTCATGGTGTAAAGGCCCGTACCGTTGAACGATTCAGCTTAAATCATATTAAACTGTTCAACAACAGTGAACATCACACGACTTCTCTTCGGTGCGTCGGTCTGCGTCGCGATGGTCGTGGCGGGCTGCAGCTCGTCGCAGGACTCACCGGCGCGGCGCGGGCGCGTGCGCGTGGCCGCCGCCGCGGACTTGAATGCGGCGCTCGGCGACATCATCACGAAATTCGGCGCGGCGCACGACGTCGACGTCAGCGTGTCCTACGGCTCGTCCGGCACGTTCTACGCGCAGTTACTGAACCAGGCGCCGTTCGATGTGTTCCTGTCCGCTGATGTCGCGTATCCGAATCAGCTCGCGATGCGCGGGCTGACGGTGCCGCAGAGTGAATTCACCTACGCGATCGGCCGGCTCGTCCTCTGGGCGCCTTCATCGTCGACGCTGGACGTCGAACATGAGGGTCTGCAGGTGCTGACAAACGCGTCGATCGCGCATATCGCGGTGGCGAACCCGGAGCACGCGCCGTACGGCCGCGCTGCCGTGGCGGCGATGCAGGCGGCGGGCGTGTACGACCGCGCCCAGCCGAAGCTGGTGCTCGGCGAAAACATCGCGCAGGCGATGCAGTTCGTGCAAAGCGGCGCAGCGGACGCGGGCATCGTGGCGATGTCGCTTGCGTTGGCGCCGAACCTCGCCGACAAAGGCCGGCGGTTTGAGATTCCCGGCAGCACCTACCCGCGCCTCGAACAGGGCGGCGTCATTCTCAAGTGGGCCGTTGACGTCGACGCGGCGCGCGCGTTGCGCGGCTTCCTGCTGAGCGCCGACGGTCAGGCGATTCTGAAACGCTACGGTTTCTCTCTGCCGGATCGGTAGACGTGGACTGGACCGCGCTCTGGCTCAGCGCCCGTCTCGCCAGCGCCACGACGCTGGTATTGATCGCGATCGGCGTCCCGCTCGCGTACTGGGTCGTCTTTTCGCGGGCGCGCTGGAAGTTTCTGGTCGAAGCGGTCGTCGCGCTCCCGCTGGTGCTGCCGCCCACTGTGCTGGGTTTCTACGTCCTGATTGCGATCGGTCCTCTCAGCCCAATCGGCCGCGCGTATGCACGGATCGCCGGGCACGGTCTGCCGTTTACGTTCCAGGGTCTGTTGATCGCGTCGGTGCTGTACTCGATGCCGTTCGCCGTGCAACCGTTCGCGGCGGAATTCGCATCCGTCGATCGACGCTTGCTCGAGGCGTCGTGGTCGCTCGGCGTATCGCGCCTCGGCACGTTTCGCCGCGTTGTGATCCCGTTGTCGGTCCGCGGTCTGGTCACCGGCATCGTGCTGAGCTTCGCGCACACGCTTGGTGAGTTCGGCGTGGTGTTGATGGTCGGCGGCAATCTGCCCGGGGTGACTCGCACCGTGTCGATCTCGATCTACGACTCGGTGCAATCGCTCGACTACGCGGCCGCGTCGCAGACGTCGCTGTTGCTGCTGATCGTGTCGTTCGTGATCCTGGCGTGCACGTACTCGTTGCAGCGATCCGTATGGCTGAAACCGCGGCATTGACTGCCGGCGAGCGAAGATCCGCCTTGCGTCTGCGCGTCGCGACCGAGCGGCGGTTCCCTGGCGGGCTCGCCGTCATCGCGTCCCTCGACGTCGCGCTCGCGCCGGGATCGATGCTCGTGCTCTTCGGACCGTCGGGCGCCGGCAAGACGACGATCCTGCGCCAGATCGCGGGTCTCGAGCGACCGGACGCCGGAACGATTGGATTCGGTGCGGACGTGTGGTGCGACACCGCGCGGCAGTTGTGGCAACCGCCGCAGTTCCGCCGCATCGGCGTCGTGTTTCAGGAGCCGACACTGTTCCCGCACCTCACCGTCCGCGACAACATCCGCTACGGGGTCAGATCGGGGTCGGATCGGGGTCGGACTGGGGTCGGAATAGGGTCTGACCCCGTGGCAGAAATTGAGACGATGTTGGGGATTGGGGATCTCGGACATCGCTATCCGCGCGCGTTGTCCGGCGGGGAAGCGCAACGCGTGGCGTTGGCGCGCGCGCTGGCGCCGGATCCGCGGCTGCTGCTGCTCGACGAACCGTTCGCATCGCTCGACGCGCCGACCCGGCTGCGACTACGCCGCGAAGTCCGCGCACTTCTGCAGACGCTGGGGGCGCCGGCGATCCTGGTGACGCACGATCGCAGTGAAGCGCTGGCGATAGGCGACACAGTCGCCGTCGTCATCGGCGGCCGCGTGCGGCAAGTGGGCCCGGTCAGCGATGTGTTCAGCCGGCCTGCCGACGCTGAGATCGCGGCGGCGCTCGGCATCGAGGCGGTCCTGCCCGCGCGCGTGGTGGGTTCGTCAGGCGGTGTGATCGAAGTCGCGGTCGGCGACGTCATCCTGCATGCCGCCGAACGCGAGCCGATCGCGCCGGGCTCCAGCGTCTACGCGTGCCTTCGCGCAGAGGACGTCACCCTCGAAACGCGATCGGCCGGACAGGTCAGCACGCGCAACCACCTCGTCGCGCGTGTGGTGTCGATCGCGTCGGAAGGGCCGATTGAACGCGTGTCGCTCGACTGCGGCTTTGCGCTCGACGCGCTGATCACGCGGCGATCGAGAGAAGAACTGGCACTGGCGCCTGGTGCGACCGTGACCGCCGCGATCAAAGCCACCTCCGTGCATCTCGTTCCACGATTCTAGAGTTTCAGTTCTACGTTCTGAGTTCTGACTTCTCAGTTCGGCAACGCCTGACCGCGCGTTTCTTCGCCGAATGGCAGCAGCAGCAGGCCAATCACGAATGCGATTGAGGTGAGCGCGACCGGCGTGCCGATCGTGTGGAAATGGGCGACGCCCGCGCCGACCAGGAAGGTGATCCCGGCGCCCGCGAAACGGCCGGCCGACGTCGCGAACGCGAACGCGCTCGCGCGGCACTCGGTGGTGTACTGCTCGGGCAGCCATAGCGTGTAGATCGCAAAGTTGGCGCCGCCGACGCCGAGAAAAAACAACACCGCCATAAACGGCATCAGCGCGTGCGGTAGATAGAAGATGTAACCAAAGCCGACCGAGACGGACAGGAACATCACCACAAAATACAACCCGAGCGCGAGGCGCCGCCCGAGCGCTTCCGCCAGCCGGGCAACGACGAGACAGCCGAGAATCGTGCCGACGGAGAGGACCATCGTGCCGTACGACGCGAGCTGCGTGGCGTTGGCGGCCGTGCGCCCTTCGCGTAGCGCGATCTCCCGCACCGACGTCGGCACGTAAACCGAACCGGCCCACAGTCCCACGATCGACACCAGCAGGTACAGCGAGTTCAGAATGGTTCTGCGCGCGTACATCGGGGAGAAGATTTTCCTGAACGCCTCCGACATCGCCGGACGCTGCTTCTCGGCGATGCGTTCCCGCCACGTCGCCGACTCGCGCACGCCGTAGCGGATGAACGTCACCAGCAGCGCTGGCGTGCCGCCGACCACGAACATCCACCGCCAGCCGTACTTCGCGCCGACGTAGTAGTTCGCCAGCGCCGCGAGGAAGAAGCCGAAGTAGTAGCCGGTGTGCATGTAGCCGGCGCCCGCCTTCCGGCGATCTTCGGGCCATTCCTCGGCGACAAACGTCGCGCCGATGAACCACTCGCCACCGATGCCGATCCCGGCGAGCAAGCGAAGCGCCGCGAGTTCCCAGAGATTGGTCGCCAGGCCGCACAGCAGCGTGAACAGCGAGTAGCAGAGAATCGTCAGGGTCAGCGTCCGCACTCGGCCGAACCGATCGGCGATCGGTCCCCACAGCATCGACAGCCCCCACCCGATCAAGAACAACGCGAACAGCACACTGCCGTAAAAGCCGATGTTGCCCGGCGTCGGTTCGATCCCCGACTTCGGCAGCAGTTCGGTCAGCGCCGGCACCAGGACCAGTGAGTAGATGAAGGAGTCCATGCCGTCCAGCGCCCAGCCGCCCCACGCGGCCCAGAACCCCCGGATTTGATTCCCCGTCAGCGGCGTCGGCAGCGTGGTGCTGGCAGATGTGGTCATGGAACTGCGAGAGTATACAGACATGCGTGTCCTGCTTGCGCCCCACGGAACCCGCGGCGATGTCCAGCCGATGCTGGCGCTGGCTGTGGCGCTCCGCGCCCGCGGACACGATGTGATGTTCGCCGTGCCCTCGAACTTCCTTGCCTGGATCCGCGCGTTCGGCTTCGAGGCGGTTTCAAACGGCGTGGATATCGAGGCCGACATGCAGGCGCCTGGCGCAAGGCTGGATTCGTTGCGCTGGATGTTCGGATGCCTGAAAGATCAGACCGCGCGGATGTTCGATCCGATCGCGCGCGCCAGCGCTGGGGCCGAGGTGATCGTCGGCGCGGGTGCTCAGTTGGCGACCAGCTCGATCGCCGAGTGGCGCGATGTGCCGCACGTGAACATCGCGTTCTGCCCGTGCGCGCTGCCTTCGGGGGATGCTCCGCCGCCAACCGTCCGGACGCAGTCGCTTCCGCCCTGGGTCAACCGATTGCTGTGGCAGGCTGGAGCAACCGTTGCCGATCTCGGACTGCGGGGCACCATCAACCGCGGCCGCGCGGCCCTCGGCCTTCACTCCATCGCCAATCCCCTCGCGCACATCGTCGAGACCTGCGTGATCGTGGCGGCGGATCGCGACCTCGCGCCGCTGAGCGATGATGCGCCGGCCAGCGCGGTGAGCACGGACGCGTGGGTCTTCGACGAGCCGCACACGCTCGATCCGCGCCTTGACGCTTTTTTGAGCCTGGACCCGGCGCCGATCTACATCGGCTTCGGCAGCATGGTGGCGAAGCGCGTACCCGAACTCGCCGCGCACGCGATCGCGGCGGCGCGGGCCCTTGGCCGCGGCGCGATCATCGCCGGCGGATGGGCCGGGCTCGATCGTCATGCGGCGTCCGCTGACGACATTCTTGCCGTCGACGCCGTGCCGCACGGCGCGGTGTTTCCGCGGGTCGCCGCGATCGTGCACCACGGCGGCGCCGGCACGACGACGGCGGCGGCTCGGGCAGGCGTACCGCAGGTGATCCTGCCGCACCTTCTCGATCAGTACTACTGGGCGAATCGTATCGATCGGCTCGGCCTCGGGCCGCGCGCGTTGCCCGTCGATCTGATCACCGCCGACATACTCGCCGACCGTGTCGACACGGCGCTCAACGACGCCGGCATGCGCAGGCGCGCCGCCATGCTGGGGCCGGCCGTTGCCGCGAGAAACGGCGCGTCGGATGCGGTGGACATCATCGAGCGCGTCGTTGCCACGCGCGAACCTTCGGCCTAGACTGCGCGCATGCGCATCAACCGTCTTCCTGGTCGCTCGGCTACAGCCTCCGCGCTCCGCCGCGTGTCGGTGTTCGCCCTCGCGCTACGGGGTGCGTTCGTACTCGCCGCGGCGACCCTCTCGGCACAGTCGCCCCGGATGGTCCCAGCGGAAACGCTGCTCGATCGCAGTGTGCTGAGAGCGCTCGACGAAGAATTGTCTGGCGTGGCGGCGAAGGATCATGTCGGGCGTCTTGCGCAGATGCATCGCGTGCCGGCGTCACCGGGTTTCCACGAGGCGATCGCCTACGTGATGGAGCGCGCGACAGCGGCCGGCCTCAGCGAGATCCACGTCGAAACGTTTCCCGGCGACGGCACGACGTGGTTCGGCACGCTGCATGGCAACCGCGGCTGGCAGGTCGAGAGCGGATGGCTCGACGAGATACAGCCACAGCCGCGGCGCATCATTTCGTACGACGATGTGCGGCTGGCGGTGGCGGACAACAGCGAGAGCGCCGACGTGACGGTGGAGCTGGTGGATGTCGGCGCCGGCACGCAGCGCAGCGACTACGCGGGCAAGGACGTGCGCGGCAAACTGGTGTTGTGCGACGCGACGCCGTCCGCGTGTCACCGGCAGGCGGTCGAGGAGCTTGGCGCGGCCGGGCTGGTCAGCTACAACTCGAATCAGGTGAGTGCGTGGTGGCGCGACGATCAGGACCTCATCCGCTGGGGTCATCTCGACGCGCACGGCCGCAAAAACGCGTTCGCAATCATGATCTCGGTCCGCGAGGCGCGCGCCCTCCAGCAGCGACTCGCGCGCGGCGAGCGCATCACCTTGCACGCAGTCGTGCGCGCGCGTAACGACGACACGATCGATTACGAGACGCTGGTCGCCACGATTCCCGGCGCCGATCCCGCCGCAGGCGACATTGTCTTCAGCTGCCATCTCGATCACGAGAAGCCAGGGGCCAACGACAACGCCAGCGGCTGCGCCGCCAACCTGGAGATTGCGCGCACCCTGAAAACACTGATCGGCACGAAACGGATTCCGCCGCCGGTGCGGACCATCCGCTTCATCTGGCCGTCGGAGATGACCGGCACGATCGCCTACCTCTCGACGTATCCGGAGATCGCGGCGCGCATCCGCGCGGCGGTCCACCTCGACATGGTCGGCGCCGATCCGTTCATCACCAAGTCCGTGCTGCACGTCACGCGGTCGCCCTGGTCGATCGCCACGGTGACCGACGATGTCGAGGAGGTGTTCGGGCGCTACGTGATCGACGGCGCGATGCGCGCGGCAGGGGAGGGCGACATGACGCGCGCCATTCGCTCGCGCGGCGGATCGAAGGACGCCTTCTGGGCCGACATCACGCCGTACGAGAGCGGCAGCGATCACTGGATCTATCAGGAGGGCGGGTTCGCGATCCCGTCGATCTACCTGCGCGATCACCCGGACATCTACATTCACACCACCGGCGATCTCGCCGACAACATCGAGCCGACCAAGATCAAACGATCCGCGTTCATCGCCGCCGCCAGCGGCTACTACCTGGCGACGATGCCGGACCACGGTGCGTCGCTGATGCGTCTGAGCTACGCCAACGCGCACGGGCGGCTGGCGGAAGATGGCCGCCGCGCCGCGGCGATGGCGGCCAATCCCGCACACGTCGAGGACGCCGCCAACATCGTGGCGGAAGGCGTGCTACGCGAGCAGCGGCGCCTGGGAACGCTGGCGCGGTTTGCGATCGGCGGGTCGGGCGTCGCCACCGCCGGGTCCGGGACTCGGCCCACTGGCGAGCTCGAAGCCGGGCTGGCTGACACCGGCAAGGCGATCCTCATGACCTTCATGCCGCGCGCGGAGGCCGAGCAGCTCGCGCGCGCAGGCTTCCACCGGCCGTCAGCGGACACGCGCATTCCCGTGCGCAATCCGGCGGTCAAAGGGCCGCTGGCGCCCACCGGCGACTGGCTGAGAGAAAAGGCCGGCGCGGCGTCCGTCTCTCTAGCGATCGCTCGCGTACCGAACAGCGACGATGTGACCTACGAGATCGTGAATTTTATTGACGGCAGGCGCTCGGTCAGCGACATCCGCAACGCGGTCAGCGCCGAGTTCGAACCGCTGGAGCTGAAAGCGGTCGCCGAGTATCTCGATCTGCTCGCGAGCGCGGGCGCCGTTTCGTTCAAGCGATGACGCTGTCGCAGATCGCTGTTGCGCTCGTACTCGCCGTCGGGTGTGCGGCCGTTGCCCAGGACCGCGACAGCGATCCCAATCTGCACGCCGTCATCAGCCAGCAGTTGCAGTTCTCCGCGAGCGATCTCGCCGATCTGCGGCGCGGACGGGTCGTCAAGCACGGGTTGCCGTCGCGTGCGCCCGGCGAAGTCGCGGTCGTTGGCGCCGTTCGCGTGCGCGCGCCGAAGGCGGCGTTCTTCGCGCGGGTCCGCGACATCGCGCGTTTCAAGAGCGGACCCGACGTGATGCAGATCGGCCGCTTCAGCAATCCGCCATCGCTCGACGATCTCGCGGCGCTGACGGTTGACAAGGACGACTTCGACGTCCGCTCCTGCCGCGTTGGCGACTGCGGGATCCGGCTGCCGGCCGACATCATCGCGAGGTTCGCGCGCGAGGTGGACGTCAAGGCGCCGGACGCGCAGGCGCGCGGCGCCGCTCTCTTCAAACAGATCCTGTTCGACGCTGTGGCGGCGTACGCGTCTGGCGGCATGAATCGCATGACCCAGTTCGACGACGGGCCGAAGCCGGTCCGTCCGCACGACGAACTTGAAGGCCTGGTGGCGAACATGCCGGAGATTGGCGCGCTGGCGCCGGGGCTGCCGGATCATCTGCTCCGCTTTCCGTCGAACCGGCTGCCGGACGTGGAAGATTTTCTGTACTGGTCGAAGGAGAAGTTCGGTGTGGAGCCGTTCATCACGGTCACGCACGTCACGCTGATCTGTCGCTCGACGATGACATGTGTGATGACGACGCGCGACGTGTATTCGAGCCGATATCTCGACGCGTCGGTGGCCCTGGCGATTGCGACGGACGCCGAAGGCGCGCCTGGCGCGTTCGATCTGTTCTACGAGAACCGCTCGCGCGCCAACGCGCTCAAGGGCGGGCTGGGCGGATTGCGGCGCTCGCTGGCCGAGCGCCGCGCCCGCGGGGCGCTCAAGGAGAGCCTGAAGACGATCAAGATCCGTCTGGAAAAGGACTGATAAAAGGGCTATGGTCCGAACTCATCAGTAAGACTGGGAGGCAGTTTCAGTGGAGGGTGCGTTTGTCGGCCC
>JANYHS010000207.1 GCA_025358945.1 Acidobacteriota bacterium | reverse complement strand
GCCGGAGTTCCAGAGCAACCCGGCCGCGTTGTCGATGCTCTACGTGCGCTCGACCAGCGGGAGGCTGATCCCGCTCGACACGGTGGCCAAAGTGCGAACCAACGTCGGGCCGTCGGTCATCAGCCACACCGGGCAGCTGCCGTCGGTGACGATCTCGTTCAACCTGAAGCCGGGCTTCGCCCTCGGCGATGCCGTCGACATGATCCGGTCGACCGCGGCGGCAACGATCCCGTCGACCATCACGACGACGTTCCAAGGCACGGCGCAGGCCTTTCAGGACTCGCTGCAGGGCCTCGGCCTGATCCTGCTGATGGCGATCGTCGTCATCTACATCGTCCTCGGGATTCTGTATGAGAGCTTTACGCACCCGCTGACGATTCTGTCCGGATTGCCGTCGGCCGGATTCGGCGCGCTGCTGACGCTCCACCTGTTCAACGTCGAGCTGAGCCTGTATGCGTTCGTCGGCATCATCATGCTGGTCGGTTTGGTGAAAAAGAACGGGATCATGATGGTGGACTTTGCCGTGGAGGCGCAGCGCGAGCACGGCAAGACGCCGCGCGAGGCGATTCACGAAGCCTGTCTCGTCCGCTTCCGCCCGATCATGATGACGACGATGGCGGCGCTGGTCGGCACGCTGCCGATCGCGATGGGCATCGGCGCGGGCGGGGAATCGCGCCGCCCGCTCGGACTGGCGGTCGTCGGCGGCCTGCTCGTCTCGCAGCTGCTGACGCTCTACATCACGCCGGTCTATTACGTGTACATCGAAGGCGCGCGCCTCTGGCTTGCCGGCCGTGGTCGGGCGTCCGCCGAGGTCGCGCGCCGCGACCTCCATGGCGCGCCGGTCGATGCGACGATCGCCCTGCAGAGTATCGAGGAACGCGGCCGCGCCTAACCCGATGGAGACCGCGCGGGGCGGACGCCTGCCCGTCGCATGAGAGAATCAACAATTGTGAATAATCATTTCGTAGTCATCATCGCGATCAGCCTCGCCGCCGCCGCATGCGAAAAGACAGCTGGCCAGGCTGCGGGCGGGGTCGGCGGACGCGGCGGCCGCGGGCAGGCCGTCGCCACGCAGACCACCGCGGTACAGCGCATGTCGGTGCAGCGCGAAGTCGACCTGTCGGGCACACTGCTCTCCCCAGACATGGCCAAGATCAGCAGCGAGGTCGCCGGCATCATCCGCGAGGTCCACATCCAGCTCGGCACCGAAGTGAAGGCCGGCGACGTGCTCGTCCGCCTCGAGCCGAGCGAGCTGAAGTTCGCGCTCGAGCGGGCCGAGAGCGCGCTGCGTCAGGTGGAAGCGCAGCTCGGGATCGATCGGTCGCAGGACAAACAGCCGCCGCCCGACGAGCAGATCGCCTCGGTCCGCCAGGCGATCGCTAATCGCGACGACGCGGGTTCCGCCTTCGAACGGGCGCAACAGCTCAACGGCCGTGGGCTGTTGACCCGCGCCGATCGCGACACCGCCGAAACGCGCCAGAAGGTCAGCGAGGCGAACTTCCAGGCCGCGCTCGACACCGTGCATAGTCTCAAGGCCAGCCTGCAGGATCGACGCGCGTCGTACGAGCTGGCCCAGAAGAAGCTGGCCGATGCAGTGATCAAGGCACCCGTCCCCGGATCGATCTCCGAACGGCTGGTGCAACCGGGTGAGTTCATCCGCGAGAACACGCAGGTCGCGACAATCGTCCAGATGTCGCCGCTCAAGCTGAAATCAGCGATTCAGGAAAAGCACGCGAGCCTGATCAGGCCGGGCCAGACCGTCGAGTTCGAAGTCGAGGCGTTCCTCAACAGGAAGTTCACCGGCAAGGTCGCGTACGTCAGCCCCTCGGTCGACCAGGCGACCCGCACATTTGCGGTCGAGGCACTGGTCGACAACAGCGACCGGCAGCTCAAGCCGGGCTTTTTCGCCAAGGGCGTCATCCACACCCGGATGGACGACAAGGTGCTCGCCGTGCCCGAAGACGCCATCTCGACGCTCGCCGGCGTGTCGACGGTCTACGTCATCGAAGGCGGCAAGGCACGGCAGCAGCAGATTTCGCTGGGGGCGCGACAGAACAAGCTCGTCGAGGTCACGACCGGGCTGAAGGGCGACGAGATGCTCGCGACGACCAACCTCAGCCAGCTTGCGACCGGTGTCAGCGTGCGACTGGGCGATGACGGTGGCCGCCGGGGAGCACGTCCATGAACATTGCCGAGGTCAGTGTCCGGCGCCCGGTCTTCGCGATCATGATGACCGCCGCGCTGATCGTGATGGGGGCGGTCTCGTACCAATCGCTCGGTCTCGACCTCATGCCCAAAACCGACGCGCCGGTGGTGTCGGTACAGGCGAGCCTGCCTGGCGCCAGCGCCGAGGAAATCGAGACGCAGATCACCAAGCGCATCGAGGAGGCGGTCAATACCATCAGCGGCATCGACGAGCTGCGCGCCTCCTCCGACCAGGGCAGCTCTCGCGTCACGATCAACTTCACGCTCGAGCGCGACATCGAGTCGGCAACCCAGGACGTGCGCGACAAGCTGGCGCAGATCGTCAACCAGTTCCCGCGCGACACCCGACCCCTGCAGATCACCAAGATGGATCCAGACGCGCAGCCGATCTTCGGGTTTGCCGTGTACGGACCACGTGCGGGCAAGGAACTGACGGAGATCGCCGAAAAGCGCGTCAAACAGGAACTCGAGACCGTCAAAGACGTCGGCTCGGTTGGCTACAACGGCGACCGCAAGCGCGAAATCCAGCTCCTGTTGAATGCCGACCGCCTCAACGCCTACGGCCTCACGGTCGATCAGGTGCGCAACGCGGTCACGCGGCAGAACGTCGAGATTCCCGGCGGCCAGTTCACCGCGGGCCCGGCCGACGTCGCGCTGAGGACGATGGGCCGAATCAAGAACGTCGAGGACTTCAACCGCATCGTCATCTCGTACCGCGCCGACGGATCCGTCATCACCTTCGGGGACGTCGGTCGCGTGTTGGATACCACACAGGAGATCCGCAGCGCCACGCGCCTGAGCGGCACGCCGGCGATTGGCGTCCAGGTGCGCAAGCAATCGGGCACCAACACCGTCGAGGTGGTCGATCGCGTGCAGGAGAAGCTGCGGCGCATTCAGGCGCAGCTCCCGCAGGACATCCAGATCAGTATCGGCAACGATCAATCGCGCTTCATCCGCCGGTCGTTCGAGGACATCAAGCTGCACCTGGTCCTTGGTGGCCTGCTGGCCAGCATCGTCGTGTTCCTGTTCATCCGGAACATCCGGGTGACGTTCATCGCCGCGCTCGCGATTCCGACGTCCATCATCGGCACCTTCACGTTCATGAAGATCGCCGGGTTCACGCTCAACAACATGACGATGCTCGCGCTTTCGCTGGCGACCGGGATTGTCATCGACGACGCGATAGTGGTGCTGGAGAACATCTTCCGGTTCGTCGAGGAAAAAGGGGTGACGCCGAAGGAGGCTGCCGCCGAGGCGACCAAAGAGATCGGCATGGCGGTGATGGCGACGACGCTGTCGCTGGTGGTGATCTTCGTGCCGGTGGCCTTCATGACGGGCCAGATCGGGCGCTACTTCTACAGCTTCGGCCTGACCTCGGCCGCGGCGATTCTCCTCTCGATGTTCGTGTCCTTCACGCTGACGCCCGCGCTGTGCGCGATGTGGCTGAAGCCGGAGGACGTCAAGGCCGATCACTCCACCACCAAGTCGTCCGGCTTCTACGCGAAGATCGACAGGGTCTACGGACGGATGCTCGTCTGGTCGCTCGATCACCGCGGCGTGATGATGGGCATCGCCGGCGCCGTCGTCCTGTCAGCGGCGTTCCTGTATCCGTACGTCGGCAAGGAGCTCGTGCCCGACGACGACCAGGGCGAGTTCAGTATCAATGTGCGGCTGCCGCGCGGCACGAGCTATCAGCGCACGGAAGAGTTCATTCAGCCGATTGAGAAGGACGTGCTGGCGCTCCCCGCGCTACAGCGCGTGATGCAGAACGTGAACTCCGGCTTCGCGAACTTCAGCATCACCATGCTGCCACTCGAGGATCGGAGAATTTCGCAGCAGCAGTTGATGATCCAGGCGCGGCAGATGCTACGCAAATACCGTGGCGCGCGCATCAGTGTGTCGGGCGGCACCGACATCTCCGGTGCGGCGGCGGGCGGCCGCGGCCCCGGTGGCGGCGGCGGCTTCAACCGTCTGAATATCCTGATTCAGGGGCCGGACATCGAGCAGCTCCAGGCCTACACCGTCCAGCTGATGGATCTGGTCCGCCCGATCCCAGGCGTTGTCGATGTCGACACGAACTTCGAGCCGACACAGCCAGAGCTGCGCATCAACATCGACCGCGCACGTGCGGCGGATCTCGGCGTCAACATCGATACGCTCGCGAACAACCTCCGGACGCTGGTCGGCGGTGAGGAAGTGTCGGAGTTCAAGGACGGCGACGATCAGTTCAAGGTGCTGCTGCGGCTCGACGAACCGTTCCGGACCACTGCGCAGATGGCCGACCTGCTGGTGGCGGCCGGTCCCGGGAACGCCGGGCGCACCGTCAAGGTGAGCGACGTCGCGCAGCTGAAGAGTGATTTCGGACCGGCGTCCATCGACCGCTACAACCGGCAGCGGCAGATTTCCGTGAACGCGAACCTGCAGGGCGTGCCGCTCGGCGAAGTGCTGGCCAACGCGCGCCTCAAGGTCGAGGACCTGCACCTGAAGCCGGGCTACCAGGCGGTGTTCGGCGGCAGCGCGCGGACACTTGCGGAGGCGTCGAGCAATTTCACCATCGCGCTGGTGCTCGCTGTGATCTTCATCTACATGGTGCTGGCCTCGCAGTTCAACAGCTTCATCCACCCGCTGACGATCATGACGTCGCTGCCCCTGAGTCTGCCGGCCGGCTTGCTCGCGCTGATGGCGTTCGGCATGACGATCAACGTCTACAGCGCCATCGGCTTGATGATGCTGTTCGGCGTCGTCAAGAAAAACTCCATTCTGCAGGTCGACTACACCAATACGCTGCGCGAGCAGGGCATGGAGCGGCACGAAGCGCTGATCGTGTCGAACCATGTGCGGCTGCGCCCGATCCTGATGACGACGATCGCGATCGTCGCCGGCATGATCCCCATCGCCTTCGGCAAGGGTGCGGGCGCCGGATCGCGGGCGTCGATGGCGGTCACCATTCTCGGCGGTCAGGTGCTCTGCCTGCTGCTGACGCTCCTGGTGACGCCGGTCGTGTATTCGTATTTCGACGACCTGCGCGAGTGGAGCCCGATGGCGTCGGCGAAGCGCTTGTTCGGTCGAGGCGAGAAGCCGGCGACCGCCGACCGCTTGCAGCCACGGTAAGGCCCACCTGCCCTTCCTGCCCCTGACAACCTTCCTGTAACCTGAGCCCGTCCTATTGGCTGTACGTGGACAGCCTGCGCGCACGTCGGGTTCGAGTCGTTTGGCGGGACGATCGCGCTGCGCCGGCCGAGCGATCCGCGTCCCGAGACCGAGCGGAAGCGGAGGGCCGGGGAGAAGGGGATCTGGACGCGCCTACGCCGATGCCGCGGCCCCGCCCCGACCCGCAGCCGCGAGCAGTTCCGCAACCGTTTTCCCGCTGATCGGATCCCGGAGATCCGGCGCCACCGCAGCGAGCGGCTCCAACACGAACCACCGCTCGCGGAAACGCAGATGCGGTACGGTCAGGCCCGGCTCGTCCAGCACGGTCTCGCCCTGCAGAATCAGATCGAGGTCCAGGGTGCGGGGCGCGTTGGCGTACGGACGCTCACGGCCGCGCTCCAGTTCGAACGCCAGCAGCGCGTCCAGCAGCGCTCGGGGCGTCAGCGTCGTGTCTCCGACGAGGGCGGCATTCAGATACATGGCCTGGGGTCCGGAGACGCCGACAGGGACCGTGTCGTAGTACCGCGACACCTGGACGTTGGCGAGGAGGGCGCGAAGCTGCACGACGGCGTAGTCGAGGTGGGCGCGCCGATCGCCCACGTTGCTGCCGAGTCCGATCGCTACTCGATCCATCGCGAGGGCAGCACCTCGCCGTGCGATGGTCCGACCTGCGCGCCGCGGCGGCCGAGCAGATCCTGCCGCCCCGCCAGCGCCTGCTCGAAGAAACGCTTCTGTTCAAGGGTCTCACCGAGAATCACGCGCAGCATCTTGGCGTGGCGCGCATTGATCATTTCGTCGACGCGCGGGCGCCACCGGTCCACGAACCGCTGCGCCTCGTGGAGGTCTTCGTCGAATACGGCCAGCGCAGCGGCTGCCGCCTTCCCGTTCGCCGCCCGCGGCGGCACCGCGGCGTCAGTCACGGTCCCGCTCAGTTCCTCGATCGCTTTGGCGACCCAGGTGAGCTGCGTCTCTTCGCGGTTGATGATGTACTGGTACGTGTTGTTCGCGTCGTACTGGCCGACGAGTTGCGCCCCTGCCAGATGCTGCAGCATCATCGCCAGCTTCTCGCGATGGAACTCCTCGAGCAGCGGCAGCAGGTCGGTCACGACTTCTGTTTTTCCTTGCAGGTGATGCAGACCCGGGTCCAGGGAATCGCGTTGAGCCGCGCCGGCGCGATCGGCTCACCGCAGTCGCGGCACAGGCCGTAGGTGCCCTTCTCGACGCGCCATAGCGCATCTTCGATCGCCTGGAGAATCTTGGCGTCGGTCTGTTTCAGCTTCAGCGCAATGTGAACTTCGTTGTTCCCGCTGGACTGATCGGCCATGTCGCCCTGACGCGTGTTGTTATCCATCGACGCCTGGAACGGCTTGATGCCGCCGGTGCCAAGAATTTCGGTGCGCTTGCTCAGGAGCGCGTCTTTGAAGGTCTGCTCATCCATTGCGTTACTTAACTCCTGCCGTGGAGCCCATTCTCAGGGCCTCGATAACAACAAATCATAGCAGTACCCGCGGAGACGGCGCGCACGCTATTCCGCTCGCAGCGTGGCCAGCGGTTTGTTCCGCAGCACGTCGAGGCTCGACACGACGCCGATGATCGCGACCAGCAGCGCGGTCAGGACCACACCGGCGATATGCTCGCCCGCGAAGACCTTCCACGGGATCTCGTGCGCGTACGTACTCACGCCCCAGGTGAGGACCACCGCGCCGAGCGACCCAATCAGCCCTGCGAGCGATCCGAGCACGCCGTACTCGAACAACAGCATCCGCGCGATCGTCCGGGTGTTGGCGCCCAGTGTCTTGAAGACCGCCGCCTCGTAGACGCGCTGAAACTTCGTCATCGCGACCGCGCCGATCAGGATCAGCCCGCCGCTGAACAGGACGAGTCCGCCGACGACCGTGATCGCCAGGGTGACCTTGGACATGACGTCGCGGACGGTCTCCATCACGTCATGGAAATCGATCACCGACACATTCGGAAATCGCTCGACGAGATCGTGCTGAAAGCGCGCGCGCGCTTCCGCGCCGTCGGGTCCCTTCAGCGGCGCCACGAACGTCTGCGGCGCCTGGTCGAGCACGCCCGGCCGGAAGACGAACATGAACCCGCCGTTGCGCGACTCCCGCCACTCGACGTTGCGCACGCTGGTGACCCGCGCGGCCACCGTTCGCCCGAGGACGTCGAACCGGATTGTGTCCCCCACATCGATCAGGAACCGGTCGTGGATCCCCTGCTCAATCGACACCTCGGCCTCCGAGGACGGCCCGTTCCAGAACAC
Organism: Acidobacteriota bacterium; assembly: GCA_025358945.1. Lineage (GTDB taxonomy): Bacteria > Acidobacteriota > Vicinamibacteria > Vicinamibacterales > CAVVIG01 > CAVQFC01. The sequence goes on along the minus strand of JANYHS010000207.1, from coordinate 10,525 downwards.
GCCGTCACGCACGTGCTCGTTCGCTTCCAGATGATCGCGATAGGTGATGGTGTACTCGCGCGCCAGAGACCCGCGCGCGCGCACGGCTTCCACCGTCTCGAGGTTGGTGCGGCGTCCCGACACCCCGACCACGCGCGCGCGCAGGACGGGGATCAATTGAAACGCCCCGGCGCCATGCGCCGGATCGCCGAGAAAGGCGCGGACGCCGTCGGCCTGACCGCGCTGCACGTCGAGCAGGAACATGTCCGGCGAATCCGCCGCCACCTGTAACGAAAACTCGCTCAGCAGGCTTGCCTGCAGCGATCGCACGCCGACAATGAAGAACGCGCCGAGACCGACGGCGAGGAGGATCACCCGCGTCTGGTTACCCGGCCGCGACAAGTGCAACACCGCGTGACGCAAGGGGAACGACCGCGAGTTCGCCATCGGCGCGATCAGCAGAATCAGCGCTTGCCCGGCGAAATGCAGAATCACCGCCAGCGTCGCGAACCCGACGCACACCACGATCCCGACCTTCAGCGACGCCGCCTGCCACGCCGTCAGCGCGACCAGCGCCAGCGACACCGCGACCAGGACGCCGATACCGGTCCAGTCGCGCGGGCGCCGCACGGTTTCGTCGCGCAGCAACAGCGACGGTTTGATGAAGCGAACCTGCAGCAGCGGCACGACGGAAAACAACAGCGACACCAGGACGCCGATACCGGCGCCCTGCACCGCTGCGCTCCAGGTGACGCCGTAGTGCGCCTGCGCCAGGATTGACGTCGACGGCCCGAGCATGAGTGGGATGGACGCGATGACGCCGCGCGCCATCGCCACACCGAGCAGGCTGCCCGCCGTCCCGAGCGCCATCACCTGCAGGATGTAGACGGCGATGATCTGACCGCTACGCGCGCCGAGGCACTTCAACACGGCAATGCTGCGCATCTTCTGCAGGATGAAGACCCGCGTGACGCTCGACACGGCGATGCCGCCGAGGATCACGATGATCAGCCCGACCAGGCTCAGGTAGTTTTCCGCGCGATCGAAATCACGTCCAACCTGATCCTCGGTCGACCGGAACGAGCGCGTGTTGATGAAGTCGTCCTTGAAATCCTCGTGCAGCGTCTTGACCAGGGCGTCCACGCCCACCTCTGGCATTTTCACGAGCAGCGCGCGCCGCGCGCGGCTGCCGAACCCGAGCAGGCCGGTGGACGCCAGATCGTCGTAGGCGATGATCAGGCGTGGCCCGAGGCTGAACTCCCCCATCCCGCGTCCCGGTTCCTTGACGATCAGTCCACGAATCGTAAACGCCGCCTTGCCGATCGCGATCTGATCGCCGACGGCCACGCCGATCGCGGTCAGCAGTTCCGGACGCACCAGGACACCGTGTCCCGCGAGCAGCGCCGGCGAGTACGTCTGACCCTGCAGGTCGATGCTGCCGTAGAGCGGGAAGCCGGGCTGCACGGCGCGCAGCTCCGCCATCTTCGCCACCGCTTTCGACCGATCCTCCGGCCGCACCATCGTCGGCGTCTCGATCGTGTCCGTGCGTTCGACCACTCCCGCGGCCGCGAGACGGCCCTCGATGGTGCGACGCGCATCGGGCGTCCAGTCGCGGCTGGTGGAGATGAGGACGTCGGCGGCAATCAGCGACTTGGCTTCGGCGCCGAAGACACCGCGCACGCTCTGAATCACCGAGCGGAGCGCGACGATGGCGGCGACGCCGACCGCGATGCAGATGAAGAAAAAGAACAGGCGGCGCAGCGACGCCCGCGTTTCGCGGACCGCCATCGTGAGAACGAACCTCATTCGGAGCGCCCGCCCTGATCCTGTCGAAGGGTGTTTTCCACCACGCGCCCGTCGCGCAGCACGAGCCGCGCCTCCGCCATTGCCGCCAGTTCACGATCGTGCGTCACCAGCACCAGCGTCGTCCCGCGGCCGGCGTGAATCGTCCGCAGCAGTTCCATGATGTGGCGTCCGTTCGCCGTATCGAGGTTCCCCGTCGGCTCGTCAGCGAGCACGATCTTCGGGTTGTTGGCCAGCGCGCGCGCCAGCGCCACGCGCTGCTGCTCGCCGCCTGAGAGCTGCGACGGGTAGTGATGCGCCCGTCCGGTCAACCCCACTTCTTCGAGCAGTTGCTCGGCGCGCGGCCGCGCGTCGGCGACGCCGGCAATTTCCATCGGCACCGCCACGTTCTCGTACGCCGTCAGTGACGGAATGAGGTGAAAAAACTGGAAGACGAAGCCGACTTTCTCGCCGCGCAACTTCGCGAGCGCGTCTTCGTCCAGCTGTGTGATATCGACGTCATCGATCAGCACGGAACCGGACGAGGGCGCGTCGAGCCCCGCAATGAGGCCGAGCAGCGTCGACTTTCCACTGCCCGACGGCCCGACAATCGCGACGAATTGTCCGTGTGGAATTTGAATCGACAGCGGGTGAAGGATGGTGAGCGGTTCGGCGCCGCTCATCACGGTTTTGGACACGTCGCGCAGCTCGATCATGTTGGGGGGCGTCTCCGGGATTCGGCGAGGGGCCTGAGGACGGCCCACACGGTGTCGGCGACGATGCGCGCGCCGGCGGCCGTCGGATGGATGCCGTCGCGTTGATTCAGGTTGTCATGGCCGGCCACGCCCTGCAGCAGAAACGGCACGATCGCCAGGTGATACTTCGCAGCCAGCGCCGGGTAGACCTTGTGAAACGACACGATGTAGTCGCGGCCGTAGTTGGGCGGCGCTTCCATCCCGGCCACAATCACGGTGATGCCGCGCGCCTGCGCGCGTTCGATGATCTGCGCGAGGTTGTGCTGCAGCTCCTCGGCCGGAAGGCCGCGCAGTCCGTCGTTGCCGCCGAGCGCGACGATCAGGATGCGTACATCGCCATCGAGGGCCCAGTCGAGCCTGGCCAGGCCGCCGGCCGATGTATCACCAGAGACGCCCGCGTTCACGATCTCGAAACCCAGGCCGTCCTCATCGACGCGTTCCTGGAGCAGCGACGGATACGCGGCGGCCTTCGGGAGGCCAAGGCCGGCCGTCAGGCTGTCGCCGAGGATCGCGATACGCGGGCGCGCGGCGACGGGCGTAACCGCTAATTCCTTCGACGCCGCCCGCGACAGGTCATCGCGATCATCGCTCCGCGGTGCGCAGCCCGCAACCGTCAGCGCGAGCGCAGCAGCCAGCCAGCACTTCATCATCGTCATGTTACGACGCCGATCCATTTGTGCCGGGTGCCGAGATGGGGATCAGTTGCTGCTCCAGCGCGGCGATCGCCGCCGTGAGCATGTGCGTGTGCGCGGGCGTCCGCGCGGCGGCAAGATCGGCTCTCGCACGCGAGAGCGCCAGTTCGATTGTCTGGCGCCGGTCCTGCGCGGTGCGCTCGTCGGGCGTCAACCCACGGCCGAGCTGCGTGCCGCGCTCCCGCTCCGCCTGCTGGAATTCGACGTCTTTACTTTCGAAGCCTCGCGCCATAGGACTGATGCTGACGACTACAGTATTCTATCTGCATGCAGAGCGCGCACGAGTTGCTGACGCGTTGGCCCGCGCTCGACGTCCCCGCGAAACGCGCCCGACTTCATCATTCGCTGCACCTGCCGCCCGGCCTCGTCGACACGCTGTCCCGCTCAACGGCGGTCGCTGATCGCGCGGCCAATGGTCTCTGGCGCGCCGATCCGTCCGCGTGGAGCGCCGCCCCGGACGTCCAGCGAGTCATCGCCGACCGGCTCGGATGGATGCGCTCGCCGCTGCTGATGGCGGATGCCATCGACCGGCTGCAGACGTTCGCTGCCCGCATCAAGGACGGCGGCTTCACCGACATCGTCCTGCTCGGGATGGGTGGATCGAGCCTCGCGCCGGAAGTGCTGCGCGCCGTGATCGGCGTCGCGCCGGGTTGGCCGCGGTTTCATATGCTCGACTCGACTGACCCGGCCGCCGTCCGTGCAGCGGCCACACCCCCTGATCGCACGCTGTATGTGATCGCCAGCAAGTCCGGCACGACGATCGAACCGAACTCGCTCGCCGCGCACTTCCGGAAGCGGTTGGAAGATGCGGGCGTCTCACAGTGGGCCGATCACTTTGTCGCCATCACCGACGAAGCCACCGAACTCGATCGCCGGGCCCGCGCTGAACATTTCCGCGACGTCTTCATCAACCCGTCGGACATCGGCGGCCGCTACTCGGCGCTGTCGTTCTTCGGCATGGTGCCCGCGGCACTGATGGGACAGGACGTGACGGAGATCATCGGCTGGTCGCTCGCGATGCTCGCTGCCGCGGAACCCGGAGCGGCGGCGGCGGTCGCAAACCCTGCGGTCGCGCTCGGCCTCGTCATGGGTGTCGGCGCCGGCGAAGGACGAGACAAGCTGACGGTGATTGCACCCGGGGCACTCGATGCGTTCGGCCTGTGGATCGAACAGCTGATCGCGGAAAGTACTGGCAAGGTCGGCCTCGGTATCGTGCCGATCGCCGGCGAGCCGCTGGCCGATCCGTCGGCCTACGGCAGCGATCGACTCTTCGTGCACATGCGCGTCCACGGCGCGCCAGACGAGGGCTGGCGCGATGCGGCGGTCCGCGCGATCAAAGCCGCGCAGATGCCCGTCGTCGACATCGACGTCGCCGAACCGGCCGCGCTTGGCGCCGAGTTCATGCGCTGGGAGATCGCGACGGCGGTCGCCGGCGCGATCCTCGGCATCGACCCGTTCGACCAGCCGAACGTGCAGCTGGCGAAAGACGCGACCAACCGGCTGCTCACTGACTACAAGACCACCGGGCGGCTGCCGATCGCGACGCCGGAAAGCGAACTTGCCGGCGGCATCGCGATCACGCTGACGTCGGCCGCGCGCCTGGCGCTGCCGGCCGCGGGTGGTGAAGCGCTCCTGAGCCTCCTGCATCAGGGCGATTACTTTGCGCTGCTCGCCTATCTCGGTCCGGATATCGAACTCGCCGATGAACTGCACGCGCTTCGCGCCGCCGTGCGCAACCGCTCCCGCGTGGCCACGATGTTCGGGTACGGTCCACGCTACCTGCATTCCACCGGGCAACTGCACAAGGGCGGCCCGAACAGCGGCGTGTTCGTCCTGATCTCGGCCACTCCGCGCGAAGATCTGCCGATCCCCGGCGAACCATTTTCTTTCGGCACGCTCGAGCTCGCGCAAGCGGTCGGCGATTTCGCCTCGCTCGAAGCGGCAGGACGCCGGGCGATTCACGCGCATCTGTCGTCGCCCGATCCGGCGCTGCTCCGCGCGCTCGCCGATGCACTGCTCGCGCACACGTAGGCCGGGGCCTTGGGACCCGGCGACCGTACAGGAGTCAGAAGATGCAGATCGGATTCGTCGGACTCGGCCGAATGGGCCTGAACATGGTGACGCGGCTCGTGCGCGGCGGTCATGCCGTCGTGGCGTACGATCGCAGCGCCGACGCCGTCGCCAGGGCGGACGCGGCGGGCGCGAAAGGCGTATCCACGCTCGAGGCGCTCATCGAGGGGCTCACTGCCCCGCGCGCCATCTGGGTCATGGTTCCGTCAGGCGACCCCACCGAGTCCACCGTCGCGTCGCTGAGCAGACTGCTCTCGCCAGGCGACACGATCGTCGACGGCGGCAACACCAACTTCCACGACGATGTCCGGCGGGCGCACACGCTGGAGGCGAAGGGCATCGAGTACATCGACGCGGGCACCAGCGGCGGCATCTGGGGACTGCAGGAAGGTTACTGCCTGATGGTCGGCGGAACAGTTGAGGCCTGCAAGCGCCTGGAACCGATCTTCCTCACACTCGCGCCGGCTGACGGCTACCTGCGGGTGGGCGAACACGGCGCCGGGCATTACGTGAAGATGATCCACAACGGGATCGAGTACGGAATGATGCAGGCCTACGCCGAGGGCTTCGAGCTGATGCACGCCAGCGACTACAAGGTGGACCTCGGGAGCGTCGCCGCCCTGTGGAACCACGGCAGCGTCGTGCGCTCGTGGCTGCTGGAACTGGCCGCGCGCGCGCTCGCCGAGGACGGTGATCTGTCTGGCCTCGAGGGCTACACCGAAGATTCCGGCGAAGGACGCTGGACCCTGCACGAAGGGATCGACCGCGCAGTTCCGATGCCGGTGCTGACCGCGGCACTCTTCACGCGCTTCCGTTCGCGCGAGGACAACCCGTTCTCCGAGCGGATGCTCGCCGCGCTGCGCAACCAGTTCGGCGGCCACGCGGTCAAGAAGTCGTCGTGACAATCGTCATCTTCGGCGGCGGTGGCGATCTCACGCACCGCAAGCTGCTCCCCGCACTCTACAACCTGCACGTCGACGGCCTGCTCCCTCCGCAGATGGCGATTGTCGGCGTCGGCCGCAAGCCGATGACCGACGAGGCGTATCGGGATTTCGCCAAGGACGGCGTCACGCGATTTTCCCGTCGGCCGATTGACGAAGGGGCGTGGCAGTCGTTTGCCGCGTTCGTGTTCTTCGCCGCCGCCGAGATCGACGCCGAGCAGGGCCTGGCGTCGCTCGGCGCGCGCCTCGACATCATCGAACACGAACACCACCTCGCCGGCGATCGCATCTACTACATGGCGCTTCCGCCGTCGCTGTTCGGGCCGACGGTCAAGCAACTGGACCGGGCGCGACTGGTCAATCGCAGCGGCAGCCACTCCGCCCGGATCATCGTCGAGAAGCCGATCGGCCGCGACATCGAGAGCGCGTGCGCCATCAATGACGCCATCGCCAAGGTCTTCGACGAGCCGCAGATCTACCGCATCGATCACTACCTGGGCAAGGAGACCGTCCAAAACATTTTGGTGCTGCGGTTTGCGAACAGCATCTTCGAACCGCTCTTCAATCAGAAGTACGTCGACCACGTGCAGATTACGGTGGCGGAGGAAGAAGGCGTCGGCACACGCGCCGGCTACTACGAGCAGGCCGGGGCGCTGCGCGACATGGTGCAGAACCACATGCTGCAGCTGCTCGCGCTGGTCGCGATGGAGCCGCCGCATTCGCTCGACGCGGACGTCATCCGCGACGAGAAGCTCCAGGTGCTGAAGTCCTTGCGGCCGCTCGATGACGCGGCGATCGCCACCAACGTGGTCCGCGCGCAGTACGCCGGGTACCGCCAGGAGCCTGGCGTCGATCCCGCGTCGCTCACCGAGACATTCGTCGCACTCCAGGTCTTTGTCGATAACTGGCGTTGGTCCGGCGTGCCGTTCTTCCTCCGCACGGGCAAACGCCTGCCGCAGCGGACCAGTGAGATCTCGGTCTACCTCAAGGACGTGCCGCCGATTCTCTTCAACGCAAATCCGTCCGCGCGCCTCGACGCGAACGTGCTGACCATCCGTATTCAGCCCGACGAAGGCTTCTCCCTCGGCATCAGTTCGAAGAGACCTGGTCCGCACGTGGACGTCGCGCCCGTGAAGATGGATTTTCATTACGGCGCGCAGTTCAACGGTTCCTCACCCGAAGCGTACGAGCGGCTGCTGCTGGACGTGATCGCCGGCGACCCGACGCTGTTCATGCGCCGCGACGCGGTCGAAGCGGCGTGGCGCTGGGTGATGCCGGTGCTCGATCGCTGGGCCACGCAGACCGCCGCGCTGCCGCAATACCCCGCCGGCGCATGGGGACCCGCTGAAGCCGATCGTCTCGTCGAATCGACAGGGCGAAAGTGGCGGGCGCTCTAGGTTTATACTCGCCGCGTGCCCTCGTCCTCTCTGCAGGCGCTGCTGATGCGCGCGGGCGCGTCGCTCGAGCGCGGCCACGGCGCCGAGGCCGTGCAGATGCTCGCGCCGACCCTGCGCTCGTCGCTGACCCGCGACGAAGAGCTGACCGTGCGATCGATGATCGCCGAAGCCGCGCTGCTGCAGGATGATCTCGATCAGGCGGCCAGCGCGCTCGGCCGCCCCCCCGACACCTTCCGCGACACCGTCCCGTCACGTCGTCTGTCGACGCTGTGGCGTCTGCACGGCCGCCTGGCCTCCGCCCGCGGCGATCAATCGCGCGCGATCGCGATGCACGGGCGCGCGCTGAAGCAGGCCGAAGCGGCGCACGATTCGCGATCGATCGGCCTCGCCCACTACGAGCTCGGCCAGTGCTATCGCCAGGTCGGCGACATCGCGATCGTCCGCGAGCACATCAGCAAGGCCGCGTCGGCGCTGCACGCGGCGGGCGACCGCCGTCATCTGGCGCTCGTCCACTCACTGTCCAGCATCTCGCTCGCACAACTCGGCCGCTACGACGAAGGCATGGCCGCGCTCCGTCATGCGGAGCGGCTGGCCTCGACCGTCGAGGCCGAAGACGTGCTGGCCACCGTCTGCGGCAATCAGGCCAACGTGATGATGCTACAGCACCGCTACGAGCAGGCGCTGGCGCTGGCGGAGCGCAGCGTGTCGCTGCACGAAGCCCACGGATCCGGTCACGGTCTCGCCGTGGCGCTGGCGACACTCGGGCAGATCTGCGTCCGCCTCGGCGACCTGGTGCGCGCCGAGGACGCGCTGCACCGCGCGCTCGACGTCCGCAGCCCGATTCAGTTTCACGAGACGACCGGCGCGGTGTTCGACACGCTGGCGCAGATTCACCTGATCCGCGGCCGCTACGACACCGCCAGCGATTTTCTCGGCCGGGCGAGCGAGGCGTTCGGCGCCTACGGACGCCAGACCAGCCAGTGGTACGAATGGTCGGTGCGCGTGCTCGGGGCCCGGCTCGCGCTGCGGCGCGACGCGCTCGATGATGCCGTCGCGCGCGTGGACGAGATCCTTCACGCCGGTGCGCCGCCGTTCGATGCGCTGCAGGCCACGCTGATCGCGGCAGAAGCGTTGATGGCCGCCAACCGGTTGCCAGAGGCCGAGCAGCGGCTGGTCATCGCGGCTGATGCGATCGATCCGAGGGTCGCGCCGGCGGCCTGGGGCGAATATCTGCGCCTGCGCGGCGCGCTCCACGCGAAAACCAGCAGCGGCGCGGATGCGTATCACGACTTCTCGCAGAGCGCGGCCCTGCTCGATCTCCTCGGCGAGCGCTACCAGTCCGGTCTCAGTCATCTGGCGCTGGGCCGGCTCGTCGCCGAAACCGGCGCGCGTTCCCTCGCAGAGCGTCATCTCAGCAAGGCCCTGGGCATCTTCGAGCAGCTTGGAGCAGAACGCGATATCGCCGACACCCACATCGCACAGGCCCTGCTGACCGCGGTCGGCACGGGACAGTACGTCATCTCACCGGCCGATGCCGACGATGCGATCGTACGCCGCATCGTGGATGCGGCGGCGCTGCCGGATCTCCTCGGACGTGAAACCGCGGCCGCCTTGCTCGAAGCCGCCGCTGCCGACTGCAGTGTGATCTACGTCGTCCTCGCCGGTGGCGATGTCCGCATTGTGGCGATCGCCGGGTCGGAACCAGACGCCGCGAGGACACTGGCCCGATCGGCCGCCAACGGCAACGCGTACGGACGCGGGACGATGGTCGTCGAACCACTGGGGCGCGATACCGAGGGACCGCGGTTCGGCTTGGTCGCCTCGCCACGGCCGATTGGACACCCGGTGATGCGGCGGCTGCGGATGATCGCCGCGGTTGCCCGCCAGGGATTCGCGCTGTGCGCGGCGCGCGATCGCCCGGTGGCGGTGGCGGGGCTCGCGGTTGATCCGCCGTCGCTCGAACCGTTGCTGCCAGGATTCCTCGCGGCCAGCGCCGCGATGACGCGCGTCATGGAACAGATTCAGCGCCTGCAGGGCAACGACCTGACGGTGCTGATTACGGGCGAGAGCGGGACGGGTAAGGAACTGGTGTCGCGGGCGATCCACGTCGGATCGCATCGCAGCGCCGGCACGTTTCTGCCTTATAACTGCACGACGACGGGGCGGGATCTGGCCGACAGTCAGCTGTTCGGCCATCGGCGCGGCAGCTTCACCGGCGCCATCACCGATCAACCGGGGCTGATTCGCACAGCGGTCGGCGGCACGCTGTTTCTCGACGAGATTGGCGATCTGCCGCTCGACGTGCAACCGAAGCTGCTGCGTTTTCTCGAGCAGCACGAGATCATGCCGATTGGCGAGACCAAGCCGCAGCGCGTCGACGTCCGTGTGCTGGCCGCCACCAATGCCGACCTCGAGCAGCGGGTCGCCGAGGGCAAGTTCCGTGAGGATCTGTACTACCGGCTCAGTGTCATCCGGATCCACGTCCCGCCGCTGCGCGAACGGCGCGAAGAAATTCCGCACCTGAGCACGTTCTTCCTGCGCGAGGCGCTCGAGCGGCTGGGCAAACCGGACATTCATCTGAGTTCGGAGACGCTCGACGTGTTCTCACAGTACTGGTGGCCGGGAAACGTCCGGCAGTTGAAGAACGAGATCCAGCGCGCAGTGGCGTTGAGCGCACCGGGCAGCATGATCACGCCGGATCACCTCTCACCGGAGATCGGGACGCCGCGGTTGCCGGCGTCAGGCGGGTCGACGCGTCCGGTGCGATCGTCGCCGAATCTCGCCGCCGCGGTGGAACAAGTCGAGCGCGATCTGATCCAGGCCGCCCTCGACCGCGCCGACGGGAACATCTCCGAATCCGCGCGCGCGCTGGGCCTCACCCGCCGAGGGCTATACCTCAAGATCCGGCG
>JANYHS010000046.1 GCA_025358945.1 Acidobacteriota bacterium | reverse complement strand
AATGCCGGCGCGTGCCACGCGCAGATGTACACGATGGGTACGCTGCTGCGGCACGGCTCCGATGCGCAGAAGCGCGAGTTCCTCCCGAAGATCGCCACCGGCGAATTGCGGCTGCAGGCGTTCGGCGTCACCGAGCCGACGACAGGCTCGGACACCACGCAGCTGAAGACGACCGCCACCCGACGCGGCGACACCTACATCGTCCGCGGACAGAAAGTCTGGATCTCCCGCGCCGAACACTCCGACCTCCTCCTGCTGGTGGTGCGCACGACGCCGGTCGAGCAGGTGAAGAAGCGGACCGACGGCTTGTCGATCCTGCTGATCGATCTGCGCCACGCGATCGGCCATGGCCTCACCATCCGGCCGATCCGGACGATGATGAATCATGCGACGACGGAGTTGTTCTTCGACGATCTCGAGGTGCCGGTCGACACGCTCGTCGGGGAGGAGGGCAAAGGTTTCCGCTATCTGCTCGACGGTTTGAACGCCGAGCGGATTCTGATCGCCGCCGAATGCGTCGGCGACGGGCGCTGGTTCATCGAGCGGTCGACGCGATACGCGAAGGAGCGCATCGTCTTCAATCGGCCGATCGGACAGAACCAGGGCGTGCAGTTTCCGATCGCGCGCGCCTACGTCAACGTCGAAGCCGCGGATCTGATGCGCAAGACCGCGGCGGAGATGTTCGATCGCGGCGAACCGTGCGGCAGCGAAGCCAACATGGCGAAGCTGCTTGCCGCTGACGCGTCGTGGGAAGCCGCGAACGTTGCGGTTCAGACGCATGGTGGCTTCGGCTTTGCCGAGGACTACGACATCGAGCGCAAGTTCCGCGAGACGCGGCTGTATCAGGTCGCGCCGATCTCCACCAACCTGATCCTCGCCTACGTGGCGGAGCACGTGCTCGGCCTTCCGAGGTCGTATTGAACGTCGCGCGACGCGGTAGCCGAGCGTGATGCACCCTCTGAAAGGCGTCACGGTCGTCTCGGTCGAGCAGGCGGTCGCCGCGCCGTTCGCAACGCGGCAGCTCGCCGATCTCGGCGCGCGCGTGATCAAGATCGAGCGGCCGGACGGCGGCGACTTCGCGCGAGGCTACGACACCACGGTCAAGGGGCTGTCGAGCTATTTCGTCTGGTTGAACCGGTCGAAGGAGTCGCTGACGCTCGACTTGAAGCGGCCCGAGTGCGCGCACGTCCTGGCGAGCCTGATCTCGCGCGCGGACGTCTTCGTCCAGAATCTCGCGCCTGGCGCCTCCGATCGTCTCGGCACGGCATCTGCCGCTCTGCGCCAACGCCATCCGCGGCTGATTGTCTGCAACGTCTCCGGCTACGGGTCGTCTGGACCGTATGCGGGGAAGAAAGCGTACGACCTCCTCGTCCAGAGCGAAGTCGGGCTCGTCTCGCTGACCGGAACCGCTGACGCGCCGGCGAAAGTCGGCATCTCGGTCGCTGATATCGCGGCCGGAATGTACGCGTACTCGGGGATCCTGACCGCGCTCATCGCGCGATCCACCACGGGCCAGGGCACGGCGCTCGACGTCTCGCTGTTCGACGCGCTCGGCGAGTGGATGGGACAGCCGGCGTACTACACGGCGTACGGCGGCACACCACCGCCACGCAGCGGATCGAATCACGCAACAATCGCCCCCTACGGACCGTTCCGCGCCGGCGACGGAGACACGATGTACCTCGGCATCCAGAACGCGCGCGAGTGGACGCGCTTTTGCGCTGACGTCATCGGACGAGCGGACATGACGGACGACGAGCGATTCTCGACGAATACGCGTCGTGTGCAGCATCGGTCAGAGTTGCACGCCGCGATCGAACGGGCATTCGCCACGCTGACGACCGCCGCCATCGTCGAGCGACTCGAGTCAGCTGGCATCGCGTGGGCGCGTCTGAACACGGTTGACGAATTCCTCGCGCATCCGCAACTCTGCGAGCGCGACCTCTGGCGCGAGATTGGCTCGCCGGCCGGTCCGCTCCGCGCGATGATTCCGCCGGTCCGGATGGACGGCGTCGAACCGGCGATGGGCGACGTGCCGGCGCTCGGCCAGCACACGGACAGCATTCTCGAAGAACTGGGCATCGCGCGCGAGACGATCGCGGCGTGGCGGAAGGAAGGAGCGATCTGATGGCGATTACACCGGGTTGGACCGGACGCGTGTTCGAAGATTTCACGGTCGGCGATATCTACGAGCATCCGCTCGGCCGCACGATTCTCGACGCCGATAACGTCTGGTTCACGTGTTTGACGATGAACACGAACCCGATTCATTTCGACAGCGAGTACGCGAAGCAGACCGAGTTCAAGCGACGGCTGGTGAACTCGTGCTTCACGTTGTCGCTCGTCACAGGGCAGTCGGTGACCGACCTGACGATGAACGGCGTGGCGAATTTGGGATGGGACGAGGTACGGTTGCCGAACCCGCTCTTTGAAGGCGACACCGTCTATTCGCGCAGCGAAGTGCTCGAGACGCGCGAGTCGAAGTCACGCCCGAACGTGGGCATTGTGCGGGTCAGGACGACCGGCGTCAACCAGGACAAGACACCCGTCATCGCATTCACGCGCACGTTCATGATTTGGAAGCGCGGTCACGTGCCGGGACGAACGCTCGGCTAAAGCCTTCGCGCTACGGCAGCGTGGCGCACGACTACCACAGCGTGGCGCAGACCTTTAGTTCTGCGTGACGCACATCGCGGTCAGCACGCGCACGTCGGCAAGCGCCTCGATGTCGCGCACCGCGGCCAACGCCTCTGCCGCCCTTGACGCAGACAACGTCAGCATCGCGCACGAGGTGAACTTGGTCGACAGTTCCGCGTCACTGGCAGGCTGCGCGGGATAGCCCCGCGCGCCGTTGGCTGATGCGGTCAGCACTCGACCATCGCGCAAGCGGACCGTGACGCGCGCCTGCGTCAGCGCGGGCGCGGACGCGTCCAGGGTGGCGTCCACGCTCATCGAGACGCGCGCCTGCAGGGCGACGATCGCGGGGTGAGAGAGGTGCGCGGCGTCGAACGAGTCGAGGCCGACGCGACCGTCCACCGTCGCCACGGCCGCGCAGAACGGCATGCTGAACTTCCCTTCGAGCCCGCTCGACGGTCTGTCGTAGATCAGAATCGTGGGCACGATAGAGTCCACGCCGATCTCGATCGCCTCGACATCATCGGCAACGAACCGTTCGCGGCGCTTCAGATCGAGCAGCGCGTCGAGCGTCGGGTGCGTGCCGGCGCACGACGGATAGAGCTTCACCGTGATGCCGGTGTCGACGATCTCCCACCGCGTGCCGAGATCTGCGGTGAATGGATCAAGCGACGGCGTCTCGCTGTCCATGGCGGCGAGAAATCCCTGCGGGCCGTCGATCGCCGCGCTGCTCGCCGTCATCCCGGCCTGCGCCAGCAGGGCCGCGACGATTCCGTTTCTCGCCGCCAGCCCCGCATGCAGCGGCTTCACCATCGTCCCGAAATTTTCCTTGAGGCCCGAGGCCTCGGAGGCGGCAATGGCGAGCGCGTGTCCCGCAGCAATGATGTCGAGCCCGAGCAGACGCGAGACCGCAGCCGCCGCGCCGATCGTTCCGAGCGTCGAGGTGCAATGCCAGCCGCGTTGATAGTGGCGTGGGTTCATCGCGCGGCCGAGCCGCCCTTCCAACTCGAAACCGACGACGTACGCGTCGAGCAGTGCGCGGCCCGACGCGCCGACGAGCTCTGCCGTCGCCAGCGCCGCAGCGACGAGCGGCGCACTGGGATGAGCGAGCGAGACGAAGCACATGTCGTCGTAGTCGAGGGCGTGCGCCGCGGTGCCGTTCGCGAGTGCCGCGTTGCCAGGACTGGTGCGAAGCGCCGTGCCCAGCACGCGGCTGGATCCGCCGCCGTCGCGCTCCACCACACGCTGGACACTGCGTGCGGCCGGCTCGGCCGCGCCGGCCAGGGTGACGCCGATCGTATCGAGCAGCGCGCGTGCCGCAACCGCGCGCGCCTCGGCCGGCGGCGCGGCATTGACCACGAAGCCGCCCAGAGTCAGAGCGCGGCTCCTTCAGTTGCCGATTCCGGATTGCCGATCGCCGTCATGAAGCGCTGCTTGATAAAGACGCAGTCGAGCGGCGGCTTCGCCGTCGGCGCCGATTCCTTCACCTTGGCGACAACGAACCGCGGGCCCTGTGGCGCAAGGCTTTCAGCGTTGCGATCGCCGCTCTGGAAGAGCTGCACTACACGTCGCAGTTCGTCTTCGATCCGCACGGTCGCCGTCGCGGTGATCCCCATCGCGCGCGCCGCAGCCTCGAGATCGGCCCCATGAGCCGTCGGCGTCGGCTGACCGCCGGTGGTCGCGTATTCCTCGTTGTCCATCACGACGAGGAGGAGATTTGTGGGGCGCAGTAAGCCGATGGTGGCGAGCGATCCGAGGTTCATCAGCAGCGAACCGTCGCCGTCGAGCACGATGACGCGCGCATCCGGCCGCGCGAGCGCGAGGCCGAGGCCGACCGACGAGGCGAGCCCCATGCTGCCCCACGTGTAGAAGTTCTGCGGACGATCGCCGGCGGCAAACAGATCGTACGCCGGGTGTCCGAGGCTCGCAATAATGGGCGCATCACCGGCGAGTTCGACAATCAGACGAGTGGCTTCGATGCGTGTCACAAGGTCACACTCCGTCGGCGATCGCCCTGGGGGTCTGACCCCGTCGTCACTCTACGCGGCAGTAGACATGCGTAACTTGTGCGTGTGCCAAACGCGGTCTTGCCCGCGAGACGCACCGTGTCGGAGGCCGTCTCAGCGGCCTCGACGGTCGCATGAGGAACGCCGATCGCCTCGCAGATGCCGCGCACGGCGCGGCCCATTGGCACCTGCGCGGCGTTCCACTCGCCGGCATCGCCGCGCATGCTGACGACCATCAGCACAGGAATCTGATACGGCATCAGCAGCGAGGTCAGGGCGTTCAGGGAATTACCGAGACCGCTCGACTGCAGCATGACCGTGGGCAGGCGCCCGCCGAGATACAAGCCGGCGGCAATGCCGAGCGCTTCCTCCTCGCGCGTGGCCAGGATCAGGCGCACGTCGCGGAACTGCTGCTCGAAGACGCGCAGCACATGCGACAGCGGATTGTCCGGCACATAGACGACGTCGCGGCTGCCAGCGGCGTGAACGCCGTTGCACACACCGATGGCCCAAGCCGGCGCGGTGGTCATTTCTTGTGTACCCTCAGCCCTGCAAGTATCTCCTGAGTGTGCTCGCCGAGCGTCGGCGGCGGCAGCGTCACCTCGGCGGGCGTGCGAGACAGCCGCACGACCGGCGCCAGGGTCTCGATGGCGCCGATCTGCGGATGCTCCTGCGTCATCAGGATGCCGCGAGGGCCAACCTGCGGATGTTCGAGCGCCTCGCCGACAGAGCGGACGCGGCCGCAGGGGACATTCTTTGCCTGGAACCGGCTGGTCAACTCATCGACCGTGAACCGCTCGATCGCGGTTTCGATCGCCGCCTTGAGCGCGATTCGGTTCGCGACGCGCTCGGTGTTCGTCCGGAACCGCGGGTCGTCGCGCCAATCGGGACGGTCCATCGCCTCACAGAACCGGATCCACAACGCCGGGTTCGCGACCGCGACAATGATCAGGCCGTCCTTCGCCCGCAGCGGCTGATACGGCGCGATGTTCAGATGATCGTTCCCCACACGGCTCGGCGTGGCGCCGGTCGCGAGCAGCACCGACATCGGCAGCCGCATCACCGAGAGCATCGCCTCGAACAGCGAGATATCCACGTGCTGGCCGAGACCACTCGTGTGCCGGTCGTTCAGCGCCAGCAGGATGCCCTGTGTCGCGTACAACCCGGCGAGGTAATCGGTGATCGCGACGCCCACCCGCATCGGCTCGCCATCGGCGAACCCGGTCATGTCCATGACGCCGGCCTCGCCCTGCAGCACGGCGTCGTAGCCGGGCAACTGCGACGAAGGGCCGGTCTGGCCATAGCCCGAGATCGAACAGTAGATGAGCCGCGGGTTCAAGGCGGCGACGGTCGCGTAGTCGAATCCGAGTTGCGCGAGGCTGCCGGGCCTGAAGTTTTCGATCAGGACGTCCGCGCTCTCGATGAGCCGCGTCAGCACGTCGGCGCCCTCGGGCGTCTTCAGATCAAGCGCCACGCTCTTCTTGCTGCGGTTGAGCGCGAGGAAGAAACTGCCGGCGCCCTCGATGAACGGCGCCCACGCGCGCGAATCGTCGCCGTGTGTCGGCTCCTCGATTTTCAGGACCTCGGCGCCCATGTCGCCGAGCATCATCGTGCAGAACGGGCCTGCGACGACGCGCGTGAGATCGATGATCCGCAATCCGTCGAGTGGCGCCATGGTCCGGAGATTTAATCACATCCGGCGCATCCGATCGGGACCGCCTGGCGTCATAATCACACCATGCGTCATTTGCGACTGACGGCGTTCGCCGCACTGATCCTGGGGGCCGTGATTTGTGTCACCGCCGACGGTCCCGATCCCCAGACGCTCGGACCCAGGGTCGGCCAGCGCGTCCCGGAATTCACCCTGCAGGACCAGCATGGCGTGTCCCGCACGCTGACATCGACGTTTGGCCCGAAGGGGGCCGTCCTCGTCTTCTTCCGCTCGGCCGATTGGTGACCGTACTGTAAAACGCAGCTCGTGGAGCTGCAAGGACGTCTCGACGCGCTGAAGCGTGAAGGCCTCGGTCTCGTCGCGGTCAGCTACGATCCGGTGCCGACGCTGGCGGACTTCGCCACGCGACGCGGCATCACGTTTCCCCTGCTGTCCGACGCGGGGTCCGCGATCATCACGCAGTACGGCATCCTGAACACCACCGTTGCGGCGACCAACCCGACCTACGGTATTCCGTTCCCCGGCACCTTCATTGTCGACGCCAAGGGGATGGTGACGTCGCGCCACTTCGAGAGTGCGTATCAGGAACGCGACACGATCACCAGCGTCATGGTGAAGCTCGGCAAGCTCGGCTCGTCGGTCGACACGACCGCGACGAAGATCAGCGCGCCCAACCTCACGGCGACGACCTACATCACCGATCGCATCGCCGCGCCTGGGACGCATTTCTCGGTCGTCCTGGACATCGTGCCGGGCCCGCGCGTGCATGTGTACGCCCCCGAGGTCACCGGCTACAAGCCGCTCGCGCTCACGATGCAGCCGCAGCCAGCGCTCGTCATCCGCGCGCCGCAGTTCCCGCGAGCGGAGGACTATTTTTTCAAGCCGCTGAACGAGCACGTCGCCGTCTATCAGCACGCGTTCCGGGTCGTGCAGGATCTGGAAATCGACCCATCGCCGCAGGCGGCGGCCGCGTTGAAGGATCGCACCGAGATGGTGATCACCGGCGCACTCAGCTATCAGGCGTGCAACGACACGCTGTGCTTCACACCGCAGTCCGTGCCGTTGACGTGGACCATCGGCCTGCGCGCGCTCGATCGCGATCGGACGAGCGTGAAATAGAGCGGGCTTCGAGTCGATCTTCGTCCTCATCGGCGTCTCCTGACGCTCGGCCGTCCAACGCTTTGCATCAGCCGCGGCGCTCAATGTCCATCGGCGCCAGGGTCCGGTTGAGCGTAGACGATTTCGGATCGATCCTCACGCCGCGAGAACCGGTGCAAGATCGGCTTCGCTGGCCGGAGTGTGCCCCAGCTCCTGGAGTACGGCATTGAGTCCGGCGAGCGACACCATGTCTGGGATCGTGATCTCGATCCCGATCGCCTGCCCGTCCGCAGCAAAGTCGATGATGAGTCCCGGCTCGACCCTCCGAGTTCGGACACTCTTCTGATCCGTGCCCCGAGGCAGGTAGTAGTACGCGGCAATCGGCCGACCATGCCGGAAGGTCACTTCAAGGTAGCGATCTTTCATGACTGTGTCTGCTCCACAGGATACGCCGTTACGACCACGAGGAGTTGTCGCTCGTGCCGTCGGCTGCAAACCGTGTAGACCGCGTGCCGGGACGTTCGTCGGGCCTGCAGGATCTGGACCGGAACCGGTTTCGTTTCAATCTGAGCAACGACCAGTTCGGCTTCGAGTTGCTTTGCCACGTGCAGCACGGTTCCGTTGCGATCAACGATACTTGATGAGCCGTAGGATACCAGGCCATCGGCCCGGCCGGCGACATCGGCACGAATCACCGACACATTGTTCTCTTTGGCTCGCGCGATGTCCGTGTCACGTGCTTGTTCGACGATTTCAACGCCGCCCCGCATCGGAGGCAGGCCGTTGTTCGTCGGGACGAAAAGGGCAGTGGCCCCGCGATTTCGCCATCAGTCGGGCCGGCTCGCGGTACGTTGAGTCGCGGCAGATGACGATTCCGAACGTCAGGTCGCCAATCTTGAAAACGGGTGTGTCGTGTCCAGATTCGTAGATCGATCCGTTGATCGCGGGGTGAAGCTTGCGATACAGGCCGGCGACAACTCCTTTGTGAACCACTGCCGCAGAGTTGAAGAGCCAACCGTTGTCACCGATTTCGGTGAACCCGAGAATCGTCGTGACCGTTTCGCTCGCAATGGGGGTCAACGCTCGCTGAAGTTGGCCGTTCTGCACGTCAATCGCGATCGCGTAGAGTCTGATTGCGTAGTCGGCCAAGCCGCCAAGTATTCCTTCGGGACAACAGAGGAATGTCGCGCCAATCGACTCACATGTTCGTACCTGAGCGGCAATCAGGCCGATGGCCTCCATCGAGCCACTGGGTAGAAGCGGAGCTTGATACGCAGCAACCTTCGTCATGTCCTGGGAGGTTTTGAATTCGGTCTAACTTCTTACTCAGTCTTGCGCCAGAGCCAACACACATCAAGGCGCAACCCACACCGTGTCAGCCCATCCCTTGGTCGCCCCGTCGGTGAGATCGGTTCGACCAGACGAGTGAACGGCTGCGCACACAGACGCCACTGGAATCAGCGGGCGTGGACGGTACGACCGACCGCGTGAACGCCGGCGAGCGAAAACTCGGCGATGTGTTCGGCAATGTCCGCGAGGTTCGCTGCTGTCGGCGTGTTCGCGAGCCCCAGGCGCGTGGCGATGGGGTTGGGCAGGTAGGCGATCGACTGCGCCTGCACGCTGGCGACGCAGCGCAGCACGCGCTGGTCTGTCGGCGGGCAGCCGATGATCTCGGCGATCAGCCCGGACAGGTAGTCGACGCGCGGGCGGACGGCCTGCTCCACCAATGCGTCGAGCACCGGCGTCGGGTCGTTCATCTCGCGAGTGACCAGCTTGTGGACCGTGTCGCTGCCGGGACCCAGCAGCTTCCGGATGAACACGGCGATGTACCGGCGCAGCTGTTCCTCCGCCGTCTGCCCCGCGCCCGCCTCGCGCGCCGCGTCATTGGTCGCGCGCATCGCGTCGATGGCCGACTGCAACACTTCGCGGTACAGCCCGAGCTTGTCGCCGAAGTGGTAGTTAACGGCGGCGACGTTCGCCCGGGCCGCGCGGCAGATGTCGCGCACGGTCACGCGCTTGAACCCGCGGTCGGCGAACAGACGCTCCGCCACCTTGAGCAGCCGGTCGCGCGTTTCGGTGTCGCGGGGGATCGTCACAGCGATCGCTTGAACAACATCGTGGCCGCACCCAGTGACACGACCGAGAAGATCAGCAGGAATGTGAGATCGTAGGTGATCGCCTCGAACCCGGTGTTCTTGAGCAGCAGACTCTTGAACGCATGCACCGCGTAGGTGAACGGATCAGCGACCGCGATCACCTGCATCCACGCCGGGAAGCCCTGCTGTGGATACACGGCGCCGCTGGGAAAATACAGCACGGTGTTGAGCACGCCGAACATCGCACGCGGCAGCAGCGGATCGCTGACGCGCACCATCAGCAGGAACATCATGCTGATCAACGCGAACGAGGTCGTCACCACCACCACGAACAGGCGCAGCAGACGCATCGGGTCGAACGGATTGGGAATGCCGGCGATCAACGACCCGATAATGATCAGAAACATGCCCGCGATCACGGACTTAATGGTCCCCGAGATATTGAATCCGGCGATCAGCTCGAGCTTCTTGATCGGCGTGACCAGATACCCTTCGTGCAGGCCCCGCGCCTTGTCGTCGATGTAGATGATGCCGCCGCCGATCATCACCATCATGAAGATCGACATGACGACCGAGCCCGGCAACAGGTACTGCACGTACGGCACGTACGGATAGATCTCGACGATGTCGAGCGCCGTCACGGCGGAAATGCGCGGCGCGCGCGCCGGCTGGCTGTAGGCCGACAGGATGCCGCCCATCGTGCCGGCCAGCGCGACCGAGACGAAGCCGTCCGTGTTGTCTTCAATCAGCGCGACGCGCGGCTGGTTTTTCGCGAGGACCCGCCGGGAGAAATCGTTCGGGATCGTCAGGACCCCGTTCACCCGGCCGTTGCGCAGATCCTGAATCGCCTGTCCCTGATCGGCGTAGTCGATCGTGTCCAGCGTGTGCGAGCCGGACGAGGCCGCCGACGCGAGCTCGCGCACCCGAACCGCCGGCACGCCGTGATCCTGATCGACAATCGCCAGCTTCAGGTGCTTGACGTTGCCGCCAAACGCGTAGCCGAGGACCACCAGTTGCACGATCGGCATGACCATGGCCATGGCGATCAGCACCGGGCTGCGCCGGAACCGCCGTAGTTCGCGCTCGATAATCGCCCACGTTCGTCCC
The DNA here is from genome assembly GCA_025358945.1 of Acidobacteriota bacterium. Classification (GTDB taxonomy): domain Bacteria; phylum Acidobacteriota; class Vicinamibacteria; order Vicinamibacterales; family CAVVIG01; genus CAVQFC01. Next base: position 668 of record JANYHS010000046.1, on the reverse strand, counting down.
ATAAAGCCTCTCTCGAATTACGCTCTCCGCAACATCGGTCCGCGGTCCAGCGGACTGGCTTCCTGCAGCGCATCGCGCAGCGCCCGTCCGGTGTAGTGCACGAACACGTCATCGAGCGTCGTGCTCTGCACGGAGAGCGACGCGACCGTGACGTTCTGTGCCTGCGCCAGTTCCATCAGCGCCAGTGTTGTCGACGGCCCATTGCCCGTCGCAATGCGGTAGATGTTTTCGTGCGGGACAACCGACTCGACGCCAGGCAGCCGCTCGACCCGTTCCTGCCAGCCGACCGGCGGGTTCACGAAGCTAACCTCGAGCGAATTCTTGCCGGGGATCGACGCCTTCAGCTTCAGCGGCGAATCGAGCGCCTTCAGCTCCCCGTGATCGACGATCGCAATGCGGTCGCAGAGCTTGTCCGCTTCGTCCATGTAGTGCGTCGTAATCAGAATCGTCAGGTTGCGCTCGCGCTTGATCTTCGCGAGCATCTCCCACACCGCCACGCGCGACACCGGATCCAGGCCGGTGGTCGGCTCATCCAGAAAGAAGATGCGCGGCTCGTGCACCAGCCCGCGCGCGATCTCGACGCGGCGGCGCATCCCGCCCGACAGGTTCTTGACCTGCGCGTGGCGCCACTGCGTCAGCTCGACCGCCTCGAGCAGCTCGTCGATCAG
>JANYHS010000027.1 GCA_025358945.1 Acidobacteriota bacterium | reverse complement strand
GCTGCCGAGCGATCGTCCGGAGACGTTCGAGCTGACGGCGAAGCTGGCCGAGCGCTCGGGCATCACGTTCGCGCAGTTCGTCATGCTGACGCCGTTCCCCGGGACCGTGGACTTCGCCGCCTGGGAAAAGTCGATGGAATCGGATCCCACGCGCATCGACGGGATTCCGCTCACCCGGCACTGGCTGATCCCGCGGGGCAAGCAGCCCAAGGTCTACGTGCCGCATCCGATCATGTCGGCGGACGACATCCGGGCGCGTACCCAGGGCGTGTGGGACTCCTTCTACAGCTGGCGCAGTGTCTGGGCGCGCGCGCATTGCGTCGAGTCGCTCAAGTCCCGCATTGCGTTCATGCTGATCTCGAAGTTGTACCGGCAGATGTACGCCAACACCGGCATTGCCACCGACAGCGCGCGCATCAATCGATCGGCGACGTGGGCGCGTCTCATCGCCAAGCCTTTGCAGAAAATTTTCACCGGCAAGCCGATGCCGGAATTGCAGGTGCCGCGCGGGATGTCGTCAGAACTCCCAGCCGGGGTGTAGTCCTGGCGCGCGACGGTACGCTGCCGGTGACGCCTGCCCCTCGCGAGCGGCCGTCGGTGCTGCTGATCGGTTCTGAAGCGCAGCCCTTTGCGAAAACGGGCGGGCTGGCGGACGTCCTCGGGGCGCTGCCGCCCGCGCTCCAGCGTCTCGGGTGGGACGCGACCGTCGTCCTGCCCCGATACCACGGCGTGTCGGCCGGCACACTCTCTCGCACATTCCCCGTCAGTGTCGGCGGCTACACGCGCACCGCCGGTTTCTACGAGGCTCCGCTCGCAGACCACGCGCGCGCAGTTCTCGTCGAGTGCCCGGATCTCTACCACCGCGACGGTTTCTACGGCGCCGACGGCGTCGACTATCCCGACAACCCGCGCCGGTTCGCGTTTCTCGTGCGCGCCGCGCTGGAGTACGCCGCGAAACGTGGCACGGCGCCAGACGTCATCCACGCGCACGACTGGCAGGCAGGCCTCGCGCCGGTGTACCTCAAGACGGTGTACGCCGCGCATCCGGTGCTCGGCGGGACGCCGAGTGTGTTCACGATTCACAACCTCGCGTATCAGGGGCTGTTCGAGTCCGACTGGTTGCCGCGGGTCGATCTCGGCTGGGATCAGTTTGCGGTGGATCGGCTCGAGTTCTACGGCCACATCAGTTTTCTCAAAGGCGGGTTGACGGACGCGCAGCTGATCACTACCGTCAGCCGCCGGTATGCGGAGGAGATTCAGACGCCGGCCTTCGGCTTCGGCTTCGACGGCGTCCTGCGTGCGCGAGCGGGCGCGCTGGTCGGTATCCTGAACGGCATCGACACGCAGGAGTGGGATCCGGCGCGCGATCCGTTCCTGCCCGCGCCGTTCGGCGCAGAGGACCTGTCCGGCAAGCGGGCAGCGAAGATCGCCGTCCTCAAGCGCTACGGCATCACGGCCGACGAGACCTCGCTCACGCGGCCGCTGGTCGGGATGGTGTCACGGATGGTCGCTCAGAAGGGTTTCGACCTGATCGAAGCGGCGCTAGACCGGCTGACTGCGCTCGACGCCACGTTCCTTGTGCTGGGAACCGGCGAGCCGCGGTATCAGGAGATGTGGCGAGCCCTCGCGGTGCGTTACCCCGACCGGATCGGCGCGCGCATTGGCTTCGACGAGTCGCTCGCGCACCTCATCGAGGGCGGTGCGGACATGTTTCTGATGCCGTCCCGCTTCGAGCCGTGCGGCCTCAATCAGATGTACAGCATGCGGTACGGCACCGTGCCGGTCGTCCACGGCGTCGGCGGACTCGCCGACACGGTGACGGACGTCTCCAGCGGCAACGCGGCGGCGAACGGCTTCGTGTTCACGGACTACACACCGGAGGCGCTGCTCGGGACGCTGGCCCGGGCGTTCTCGACGTTTGGCAACGCCCCGTCCTGGCACGCACTCCAGGCGGCCGGGATGCAACAAGATTTTTCATGGGACCGTTCGGCACAGGAGTACGTCAAAATATACAGACGGGCGATAGGGCTCAGGGCGGAAGGCAAAGGGCATACCGATGGCAGCTGAACACGTGCAGACGTTTACGGACGGCAACTTCAACGACACCGTGCTGAAATCCGGCGCGCCGGTGCTGGTCGATTTCTGGGCGGAATGGTGCGGACCCTGCAAACGGCTCGGACCGACCGTTGACGCGCTGGCGACCGAGAATGTGGGCAAAGTGACGATCGGGAAGCTGAACGTCGACGAGAATCCGGACACCGCGATCAAGTTCAACATCCGCGGGATTCCGGCGCTGATGCTTTTCAAGGACGGCCAGGTGGTCGAGTCGCTCGTCGGCCTGCTTCCGAAGGAAGACATCCAGAAAGCGATTAACAAGCACCTCTGATGTCATCCACGCGTAACGTCATCATCATCGGGTCAGGCCCGGCGGGCCTGACCGCCGCCGTGTACGCCGGGCGCGCCAATCTCCAGCCGCTCATGATCGAAGGCGTGGAAGCCGGCGGTCAGCTGATGCTGACGACGGAAGTCGAGAACTTCCCGGGATTCCGGAACGGCATCCTCGGCCCCGATCTGATGGGCGAGATGCGCGCGCAGGCAGAGAAGTTCGGCAGCGAAATCATTCAGGGCAACGTCACCAGTGTTGATCTCTGCAGTCAGCCGATCGTCGTCAAGACGTCGGAAGGCGAGTTCCGCGCACGCACGTTGATCATCGCGACCGGCGCGTCGGCGCGGATGCTCGGGCTGCCGTCGGAGCGGACACTGATGGGCCATGGCGTCTCGACGTGCGCGACCTGCGACGGATATTTCTTCCGCGGGCGGGAAATTGCGGTGGTCGGAGGCGGCGATTCGGCGATGGAGGAAGCGGTGTTTCTCACGCGCTTCGCGTCGAAGGTCACGCTGGTGCATCGGCGCGACACGCTGCGCGCGTCGAAGATCATGCAGGACAAGGCGCGGGCGAACCCGAAGATTGTGTGGATGCTCGATCACGAGGTCGAGGAGATCAAGGACACCGGCAAGAACGAAGTGACCTCGATGGTGCTGCGCTCGAACAAGACCAAAGAGCAGACCGAGATCCCCGTGCACGGCGTGTTCGTGGCGATCGGCCACACGCCGAACACGTCACTCTTCCGCGGACAGCTTGAACTCGATCAGAACGGCTACATCATCACGCACGACGGCGCGAAGACCAGCATCGACGGCGTGTTTGCGTGCGGCGACGTGCAGGATCACATTTACCGCCAGGCGATCACGGCGGCGGGCTCAGGCTGCATGGCCGCGATCGACGCCGAACACTACCTGGATCACGTCCCGGAACATCTGGCCAGCGTGTAAGCCCACGAAATCACGAAAGACACGAGACGATCTTTGTCGTCTCTTTCGTGCTTTTGTTTCGTGTGTTTCGTGCTCAGTCGATCCACCCACCGCCGACGACCGCGTCGCCGTCGTAAAACACCACCGCTTGCCCCGGTGAAATCGCGAGCTGCGGCGCGTCGAAGATCACGGCGGCGCGTCCATCGCCGAGCGATCGCACCGCCGACGGCGCCGCCTGATGATGATGCCGGATCTGCGTCTCGACGCGCAGCGACCCCGCCGGCTCGTCTGCGATCCAGTTCACGCCAGACGCCGTCAGCGTCGTTTGTTCGAGCGACGCTTTCGGCCCGACGATCACCTGCTGGTCCGCCGGGCGCAGCGCGAGCACGTACATCGGTGCGGCCGTGGGCGCAGAGAGCCCGAGTCCTTTACGCTGACCGACCGTGAAGCGGTGGACGCCGGTGTGGCTGCCGAGCACGTGGCCGTTCTCGTCCACGAACACGCCGTCGCGCACCGCTTCTGGCGCGTTCTTGCTGACGAACGAGCGGTAGTCGTTGTCGGGGATGAAGCAGATCTCCTGGCTGTCCGGCTTTTCGGCCACCGGCAGCCGGCGCTGTCGCGCATACGCGCGGACCTCGTCCTTCGGGAGCGCGCCGACCGGGAAGACGGCGCAGGCCAGCTGCTCCTGTGTGAGCGAGAACAGGAAATACGACTGATCCTTGCTGGCATCGACGCCGCGCTTGAGCTGCCGCCGGCCGCCCGCGTCTGAGTCCACGCGCGCGTAGTGTCCGGTGGCCACGGCATCCGCGCCGAAGCCGCGCGCGCGCTCAGCAAGCGTCGCAAACTTCAGGTCGCTGTTGCAATGAGCGCAGGGCAGCGGTGTCCGCCCCTCGGTGTACTCGGACACGAAATTCGCGATCACGCGCTCGTGGAACTGTTTCTCGAAGTTGACGATGTAGTGGGGGATGTTGATGACGGCGGCCACCCGCCGCGCGTCGTGGAGATCGTCGATGGAGCAGCAGCTGCCGAACGAGGTCTGGCCCTCGGACTGATCGTAGAGCTGCATCGACAGACCGATCACCTCGTGGCCCTGCTCCTCGAGGAGCGCCGCAGCCACCGAAGAATCGACGCCGCCCGACATTGCTACAACGATTCGCATCTCAACACACCACCACGAAACATGACCACGAAACACAATCACGAGACACACGAAAGAAGCGAGCTCTTTTGTTCTTACGCCAATGCTGTCTTGCGCGATAGCCCGCGAATCTTGTCCACCAACCGCGGCAGCGCCTCGAGCACGCGATCGACCTCTGCCTCCGTCGAGAACATCCCGAGACTGAAGCGCAGCGAGTTCTGGGTCCGATGCGAGGGGAGTCCCATCGCTTTCAGCACGTGCGATGGCTCCAGCGTTCCCGACGAACAGGCGGACCCCGTGGACACCGCGATGCCGTCCAGATCGAGGGCAATCAGCAGACTCTCGGCCTCGACACGCTCGAAGCTGATGTTCGTCGTGTTCGGCACGCGCGGATCGCGCGCGCCGTTGACCACTGTTCCGGAGACGTCGCGCAGGACGCCCGCCTCGAGCCGATCGCGAAGCGCCGACACACGCGCGGCTTCAGCTGTCATCTTGCGAGCGGCCAGTGTTGCGGCAGCACCGAGTCCCGCAATCGCCGGGATGTTCTCGGTGCCGGCGCGCCGGTTGCGCTCGTGTTTGCCGCCCGTCACCGTGGGCTGCATCTTCGTTCCGCGTTTGATCCAGAGGACGCCCGCGCCCTTCGGGCCGTTGAACTTGTGTGCAGATAGCGACAGGAGATCGACCCCGAGCGTACGGACGTCGATCGGAATCTTGCCGGCCGACTGCACCGCGTCGGTATGCATCAGCGCGCCGTGTTCGTGCGCGATGGCCGCGAGTGCGGCCACCGGCTGAATCGTGCCGATCTCATTATTGGCGTGCATCACCGACACCAGTGCGGTGTCCGCGTCGATCACCTCGCGCAGGCGATCGGGCGAGATGATGCCCGACTGATCCACTGGCAGCATCGTCGTGCGCCAGCCGCGGCGGGCGAGGGCGCGCAGTGTATTCAGTACGGCCTCGTGTTCGATCGCGCTTGCGATCAGATGACGGCGTCCGGTGGACTCGAGCGCTTCGGCGGCGCCACGGATGGCGAAGTTGTCGGACTCGGTGCCGCCGCTGGTGAACACGATCTCCGACGCTTCGGCATGGACCAGCGTCGCCACCGCCGATCGGGCGTCGTCCATCACGGCTTTGGCCTGCTGACCGAAGTGGTGGATGCTCGAGGCGTTGCCAAAAATGTCGCGTGTCGCACGCATGACGGCGTCCGCGGACTCCCCGGACAGGGGGGTCGTGGCGTTGTAGTCAAAGTAGACACGCATGGTGAATCATTCATTGTACCACTCCCGCTAAGTTATAAGAACAAAAGGACTAGACATCGTTTTGTGGCGGGGCATATACTGGCCCAACATTCGATCCGATATCAGTATCTGACATCGACCCCGGGCCAAAAACGGCGGCAGGGCGGAGGAAAGAGACCATGTGGAAACGCGATGAAGCGGTCCGACCGGCGAGCGGACAACCGACGGCAGCCGCACAGCCGCCCGCGCCAACCCAGTCGGGGGCTCCTGGTCCTCGTCCAACCGAGGCGAGCCATCAAATGGAGAAGGACATCGTGAATATTGGGAAGTCTGTCGTCATCAAGGGCGAGCTGAACGGAAGCGAAGACCTGACCATCGAAGGGCACGTCGAAGGCACCATTCAACTCAAAGAGCACGTCCTGACGATTGGCCCGAACGGCCGCATCAAGGCGCAGGTCTTCGCCAAGTCGGTCATCGTGCTCGGCGAAGTGACGGGCAACGTCACCGCCAGCGAGAAGGTCGACATCCGCGACAACGGGTCCGTGGACGGCGACATCATCTCGCCGCGCGTGGCGATTGCCGAAGGCGCGCATTTCCGCGGCAGCGTGGACATGCAGCGCAAGGCCGGAGGCGCGCAGCCCCAGGCGGTGGCCGCCAAGCCCGCGACGCCGCAGGCCGCAGCCGCTTCGCAGCCCGCCGCCGCGCAGCCCGCACAGAAGGTCGGGGCCTAACAGGAACTTAGAAGTTGGAACTGAGAAGTTAGAACTGGAACTCTTGAACTTCCCTTTCTAACTTCTTCCTTTTCACTTCTAACTTCTATGGGCCTGTTAGACCGCCTCGCCCCGCGCAAGAGCGAGCCTGCCCCGCGTCCCCAGGGACCGGCGTCCGGCCCGGTCGACGATCCCGTATTTTCCACCAAGGCACTCCCGAAATTCCTGTCGTGCCTGACGTCACGCGCGCTACCGGTCCTGCTCGATCTCGGACCGGTGGTTGGCAGCAACGTGGGCTTCTTCGGGGAGCAACTCGGCTGCAAGATTTTCGTCGAGGACATTTTCGCCGACCTCGATCGCCACGTCCGCGAGGGTAAGCTCGATCAGCTGCCCGCGTTCCTGAAGCAGCGTTTTCCGCAGGCCGACGGCGAAGTGGACGGCATCCTGTGCTGGGATTTGATCGACTACCTCGATAAGCCGGCGGCGCAGGAACTCGCCACCCAACTGATGCGCGTGCTGCGGCCAGACGGCGCGCTGCTCGGCTTCTTCGGCAACGCGCCACCGCAGGACGCCCGCTATACGAAATTCATCATCGTCGACGATGTGAACCTGAAGCACCGGTCGTACGCGGCGAGCCGCGGCCGTCAGACGAGTTTGCTGAACCGCGACATTATCCGGCTCTTCTCCGGCCTGCGTGTCTCGGACTCGTTCCTGCTCAAGAACAATCTGCGCGAGATCCTCTTCCGAAAACCCGTCTAGCCAGCGCCGGTCTCAGGCCTGACGAATCCAGCGAATCAGCGTCTTGAAATCAGGCGGCTGGGGTATGCTCCCGCGCATGATGACGCAGACGCCCGCGCCCCTGGTCGGTCGCATCGTGTTCGTGCTCGCGGTCACGCTCGTCATCTCGACGGTGGCGCTGATCGCCGGCGGACAATCCGCCGGCTCACCACCTGCCGCGCCGAGGCCCGCGCTCTTCACCGACGCACAGGCTGTGAGCGGAGAGGCGCTGTACCGGCAGTCGTGCGCCGGATGTCATGGCGCCACCCTCACGGGCGGCAGCGCACCGGCGTTAACCGGTCCGGCATTCGAGTCCAGCTGGAGCGACCCGCGCGTCACCCTCGCCGACGCCTTCTTCATCCAGCGGACGACGATGCCCCCGCGCGCGTCCAACGCGCTGTCCGCAGCCGAGCATGCATCGGTGTTCGCCTACATTCTGCGCGTGAACGGCTTTCCCGCCGGCCCGACGCTGTTGAGCGCCACGTCGGCCCCACTCGAGGCCGCGCACCTTCGAAGCGACGCCGAGCGCGCCGCGCCGCGTCCGGCGCCGCCGGCGTTCATTCCCGGCGCCGCGGGTACGGCCCCCGCCGCCAGCGGACCCGACCAGGCCACGTTGAACGGATCGGCGACGTCGACCGACTGGCTGTTCCACACCCACGACTACAGCGGCACCCGCTTCTCGCCGCTCACCGAGATCAACACCTCGACGGCCTCGCACCTGGCGTCGGCGTGCGTGTTTCAGGTCGGCGAGCGCGACAATTTTCAAACAGGCCCCATCGTCTACAACGGCACGATGTACGTGACGACGATGATCAGTACGATTGCGCTCGACGCGGCGACCTGCCGAGTGAAGTGGCGGCATCGCTGGCAGACGCGCGACGAAACGGGTTTCCAGCGCAATCGCGGCATCGCGTTGAAGGACGGCCGCGTGATCCGCGGAACGCCCGATGGCTACCTCCTCGCGCTGAACGCCGACACCGGTGTCCAGTTGTGGGCGCGGCAGGTGGCAAAGCCCGGCGAGGGCGAGACCTTCAGCATGGCGCCGCTCGCCTTCGAGGATCTCATACTGATCGGACCGGCTGGCAGCGAAAATAATGTGCAGGGATGGGTGGGCGCGTTTCGCGCGTCCGACGGCTCGCCCGTCTGGCGCTTCAACACGGTGCCGAAATCCGGTGAGCCAGGCTTCGAGACGTGGCAGAACCCCAAAGGGATTCCGATGGGCGGAGGTTCGGTCTGGACGGCGTTTGCGCTCGACACCGAGAACGGCGATCTGCATATCGCCGTCACCAACCCGTCACCCGATCTGCCGGTGCACCTGAGGCAGGGCAGTAACCTCTACACCAATTCGGTCGTCGTGCTCGACGTGCGCACGGGAAAGTTGCGCTGGCACCGACAACTCGTCCCCAACGATTCGCACGATTGGGACGTCACGCACGCCACGCCCATCTTCAACACGATGATCGGCGGCTCGATGCGCCGGCTGGTGACGACGACGGGGAAGGACGGCATGCTGCGCGCGTTGGATCGCGACACGCACAACGTCGTCTTCGAGACGCCGGTG
>JANYHS010000026.1 GCA_025358945.1 Acidobacteriota bacterium | reverse complement strand
GGCGACGGCCGCGCTTGAATCCGTGCTGTTCGACGAGACCGTGCGGCAGCGGCTCCTGGATGCCGCGCCCGCGCAGCTGGGCAAGTACCGCTGGCCGCGCGCCGCGCGCGACACGCTGGCCGTTTTGGAAGAGACCTGTGGCGCAGGGCGTGACGCCCTGTGGACGCCGGCCTGAGAGACCTGCGCCACGCCATGCTGACGATCATCATCGTGTCATTCAACGCCCGCGCCGATCTCGAGCGCTGCCTCGAGTCGCTGCACGTGGTCCCACCTGCCACGTCACACGAGATCGTGGTCGTTGATAACGCGTCGACCGACGAGAGCGCAGATGCCGCGCGGCGGTGGCCGGATGTGCGCGTGATCGACGCCGGCGCGAACATCGGATTCGCGCGGGCGAACAACATCGGCATTCGCAGCAGCACGGGCGCCTACATCCTGCTGCTCAACAGCGACACCGTGGTGCCCTCGGGCGCGATCGATCGCCTGGTTGCGGAACTGGAGCAGGACGCGAGCGTCGCGGCCGTTGGACCGCGGCTCCTGGACGGCGACGGGCGCGCGGAGCTGTCGTTCGGCCGCATGATCGGTCCCTTAAACGAATTCCGCCAGAAGCGGTGGTTGAAGAGCGGCGCGATCGACGGTCTCACCAGCCGTCGCCAGTACCCCGATTGGGTCAGCGGGGCCTGTCTGCTGGTCCGCCGCGCGGACGCGGAAGCGGTCGGCGGCCTCGATGAGCGGTATTTCATGTACACCGAGGACGTCGACTTCTGCGCCGCGATGCGCGCGCGCGGCCGGCGGATTCTGTTCGCCCCGGAGATCGAGGTCGTGCATCTGCGCGGGCGATCCGCCGCGACCGCTCCCGGCGCGACGCAGGAGCACTACCGCCGGAGTCAGCTGGCGTTCTACGAGAAGCACCATCCACATTGGGCGCCGCTGCTGAAGCTCTATGTCAGGATGTTCCCGTGAGCGATCAGCGGGACAATCTCGTCATCGCCGCGAAAGTCGGCCTCGTGCTGATCGTGGGCCTCGGGGGAATCTACTGGTGGTGACGAATGCGCACGTCACGGCCGGCTCTTTATCGCGGTGGCCTGGCCATTCCGATCGACGACGTCAGGCCGTTCATCGCGACAGTGGCGAGCGTGACGCATTGACCCCGACCCACCCGACCTACCCGACCTACCTGACCTACCTGACCCCGTTAGGTATGATGTGAGCGTGCGGATCGGCATCGACGCCCGAAAGCTGCACGACTTCGGCATCGGCACCTACATCCGGAACCTGCTGCGGCACCTGGCGCGCATCGACAGCCAGACCGAATTCGTGCTCCTCTGCAGGCCTGAGGATCGCGAGACGCTGGCGGCGATCGGAGAGAACTTCCGGGCCGTCGCCGAGTCGGCTGGCAATTACTCCATCGCGGAACAGATCAGGATTCCCTGGGCGCTGCAGCGCGAAGGGGTCACGCTCGTTCACGCGCCGCATTACGTGCTGCCGCCGCTCGTGCGCTGCCGCTCCGTCGTGACGATCCACGACTGCATTCACCTGATGTTTCCGCAGTACCTGCCGAACCGCGTCGCCCTGTCGTACGCGCGGACGTCGATCCGGCTGGCGGCGCGCCGCGCGACACGCGTGATGACGGTGTCCGAAAGCTCCAAGCGCGACATCCTGCGCTTTGTCGACATGCGGCCGGAGAAAATCGACGTCATCTACAACGCCTACGACGAGCGCTTCGCGATCGAACCGCGCGAAGAAGACGTCGTCCGGGTGCGGGAACGGTATCAGCTGCACGACGAGTTCATCCTCTACGCCGGCAACGTCAAGCCGCACAAGAACCTCGAGCGGCTGATCGACGCGCTGCACCTGCTTCGCCAGCGCGGACTGGATCACGTGAAGCTGGTGCTGATTGGCGACGACATCTCGAAATACACGGCGCTGCGGCGGGCGGTACACAAGCATCAGCTGCACAAGTACGTCCGGTTCCTCGGCTACCTGCCGGAAGAAACGCTGGCGGTGATGTATCGCCTGGCGAGCGTCTTCGTGTTCCCGTCGATCTACGAGGGATTCGGCCTGCCGCCACTCGAAGCGATGGCCAGCGGCACGCCAGTGGTGACGTCGAACGTCTCGTCGCTGCCGGAAGTCGCCGGCGACGCCGCGGTGCTGGTCGATCCGTACGAGCCGCAGTCGATCGCGGACGGCATCCACCGCGTGCTGACCGACGAGGGGCTGCGCCGCGATCTCGTGCGCAAGGGCATCGCCCGCGCCGGGCAGTTTTCGTGGGAGCAATCCGTGCGTCGCATCCACGCGATTTACCGCGAGGTCGGCGCGTAATGGCGCAGCCGCGGATCGCGATCGTCCACGACTGGCTGACCGGCATGCGGGGAGGCGAGAAGGCGCTCGAAGTGCTGTGCGAACGCTTTCCCCACGCCGAACTCTTCACGCTGGTCCACGTGCGCGGGTCGGTTTCCCCGACGATCGAGCGTCTGCAGACGCACACGTCCTTTGTCCAGCATCTCCCGTTCGTGAAGCGGCTCTACCGGCACTACCTGCCGCTCTTCCCCACCGCGATTGAGCAGTTCTCGTTCGACGACTTCGACCTGGTGGTCAGTCTGAGTCATTGCTGCGCGAAGTCGATCGTCCACCCTGCACGAGTCAAGCACCTCTGCTACTGCCTGACGCCGATGCGCTACGCGTGGGATCAGTTCGATGCCTATTTCGGGCCGGAACGCGTGGGGAAACTCGGCAGCGCCGTGATGCGACCGGTGATGGCCCGGCTGGCGCGATGGGACCGCGACACGGCGAACCGCGTGGACCGCTATGTCGCTATCTCTCATTATGTTGCGGGGAGGATCCGCCGATACTATAATCGCGAGCCGACCGTGATTTATCCGCCCGTCGATACCGAGTATTTCAGCCCAGACGCCTCAGGACCCGAGCGTTTCGCGCTCGTCGTGTCGGCGCTGGTCCCCTACAAACGCATCGACCTGGCAATCGCGGCCTGCCACGTCGCTGGTGTGCCCCTGAAAATTGTCGGCGACGGCCCCGAGCGGGTGTCGCTCGAGCGTGCCGCGCAGGGAGACGTCGAGTTTCTCGGACGCCGGCCGAACGACGAGATTCGCGAGCTGTACCGTCGCGCGGCGGTCACGCTGCTTCCCGGCGAAGAGGATTTCGGCATCGTCCCGCTCGAAGCGCAGGCGTGCGGACGGCCGGTCGTCGCCCTTGGCCGCGGCGGCGCGCTGGAGACCGTGGTGGCCGGCGAGACGGGAATCCTCGTGGATGAATCCACGCCGCAGGCGTTTTGTGACGGCATCCGGCGGGCGATCGACCATCCGTTTGATTCGATGGTGATTCGCCGCCACGCACAACGTTTCAGCCGCACGCGATTCGCCGAGGAAATGGCCGCGATGATTGCGGAGCCGGCGTCGTGGTAAACCGCCACAACCGTCTGCTCGTCACGTTTCACGTGCTGTCGGACGCGATGCTCGGCGTCACGGCGTTCATCCTGGCGTACGAACTCCGGTTCCACAGCGACCTCGTCAGCAGCCTGATTCCGATCACCAAGGGCCTGCCGCCGCTGCAGCAGTACATCAACGTGCTGCCGTTTATCGCCGTGCTCGTACCGCTTGGCTTTCAGCTCCAGGGCCTCTACCGTCTGCGCCGCGGCCGATCGCGCGTGGACGACTTCTTCGCGGTGTTTGTCGGCAGCATCCTGGCCGTCGTCTTCGGGATCATGACGACGTTGTACGTGCAGATTTATTTCGCCACCAGCGCCGCGCGGCAGCGCGGTGCATTCGAGGTGTCGCAGCCGGTCTGGGCGATCTTCCTCGTCATCAACGTCGCGCTGACGTTCGCCGCCAGAGAATTCGTGCGCGAAGTGCTCGAGCGCCGGTGGCGCGCGGGCATCGGCCTGAAGCGGATCCTCATCGCCGGATCAGGCGACCTGGGCCGTCTCGTCGCCGACAAGATCATCGAACACCGCGAGCTCGGGTATCAGATCGTCGGCTTCGTGGACGACAAGGCATCAGGCGATCATCTCGGCTATCGCGGGCTTCCGCTGCTCGGCACGATCGCCGAGGCCGCCGACATCGCCATGCGCGAGGGAGTCGCCCATCTTTACGTCGCGATGCCGCCCGAGCAGCACGTGCAGATGCTGCAGCTGATCGAGAGCACCAGCCGCGAATGCGTCGACGTCAAAGTGGTCCCCGACCTGCTGCAGGTCATCGCGCTTCGCGCGCGGCTCGAGGACCTCGACGGCATT
>JANYHS010000191.1 GCA_025358945.1 Acidobacteriota bacterium | reverse complement strand
GTCGCCGCGACACACATCTGGCGCGGCCGACCATTGCCGAGCAACGCCGGCGGCCAGTCGCGCCTGACCGCGCCGACTGACGCCGAGGCGCAGGCGCAGATGCGGATCAGCGTCGTCATCCAACCGCCCGCGTACACCGGGATCAAGGCGACGGCCGTCGTCGATCCTGAACAACTGCAGGCGGTTGAAGGCAGCACGCTGGAGTTGTCGATCGAGTCGACAGCGGCCGACGTCAGCGTCGATCACGACGGTGCCAGGCGTGCGCTGACGCGTGGCGCCGGCGGCACATTCAGCGGCCGCATCCAAGTGACAAAGACCGGCTACTTGCTGGTTATCGCTGACGCCGGCGAAGCCCCGACGCAGCCTTCGGCGAAGACGGGCGCGCGACGGATGATGCCGGTTGTCGTGTCGCCGGATGCGTTGCCGTCGGTTCGCCTCACCGCGCCCGGCCGCGATCTCGTCTACGCGGGCGGCAACGCGCGGATCACGTTCGACGTGCGTGCGACCGACGACTTCGGGCTGCGATCGCTCGCGCTGCGATATACGAAGGTGACCGGATCGGGCGAGAACTTCGCGTTCCAGGAAGGTGAGATTCCGCTCGCTGTCACTTCGTCGAGCGCGCGCGACTGGAAGGGCAGCGCGTCGCGTTCTTTGTTGGATTTGAATTTGAAGGACGGCGACATGCTGGTCTACCGCGCGGTCGCGGCAGACGCCCGTCCCGGCGACGGCAGCGCCGTCTCCGACGCGTTCGTCATCGAGATCTCCAGGCTCGGTGTGGCGGCAGGCGATGCGTTCACGCGTCCCGAGGAGGAATCCAAGTACGCCCTCAGCCAGCAGATGCTGATCGTCAAGACCGAGCGGCTGCGCCAACGCCGGGCCGCGTTAACGCAGGACGAGTTCACTGAACAGGCCATGAACCTGGCAGTGGAGCAACGGATGATTCGCGCGGAGTTCGTCTTCATGCTGGGCGGCGAGATCAACGACGAAGAAGTCGAGGCCGAGCAGTCGGTCGAATTGCAGGCGGGACGGCTGCAGAATCGCGGTCAAGGTGATCTGCGGACGGCAACGATCGCGATGAGCCAGGCTCAGAAGCTCCTGACCGCAGTGAACACGACGGATGCGCTGATCGCGGAGCGCGCCGCCGTCGCGGCGCTGCAGCGCGCGTTCTCGCGCGATCGCTACATCCTGCGCGCGCTGGCGACCCGGAGTCGGCTCGACGTGGCGCGGCGGTTGACCGGCACGCTGACGGAGGCGGTCAACTGGCGCCGCGTCGCGCCGCCGGTTGCCGCGAATCGACGGACAGCCTTGTTGGAAGATCTCCTGCGCGGAATCGCGGAGATGGGGCCGGCGACCGACGTTCGTCAGCGCGCGCTGGTCCTGGCCGAAGAAGCGATCCGCATCGATCCGGCCGCGGCGCTGTTGAGACAGGCCGCGACCGAACTGCAACATGCGGCCGATGCCACTGATGCGGCGGTGCGTGCGCGGGCGCTCGTGGCGGCGGCGGCTGCCGCGGCATCCGAAGCGCGGAAGGCTCACGCGGATGCGCCGCTCACATCACCAACGATCGCGCCCTCGCTCAGCGGCGCGTTTGCGGATGCGCTGAGGCGCGAACGATGACGCACGCCCTCCTTCGAGTCATCGCGTTCGGCATCGCCATCCTGGCGCTTGTCGATCCATCGATCGCCGTATCGGGCGCGTCGCGCGCCCGCATCGCGGTCGTCGTCTCAAGACCGGCGCCGCCGGATGCTGATGGCGTCCGTGATCGGGTTGCACGCTCGCTCGGATCCGCGTTCGAGATCGTGCCGGCGATCACGTCCGATGCGGCGGCAGTGGTCGTGGTCGGTGATCGATATCCCGTTGATTCCATACCCGATGCGCTGCTGGTCGCCACGGTCACGACGCCTGATTCTGCTCCGGGCGTTCGCATTCTCCGTGTCGACACACCGCCGGACGTCCCGGCCGCGACGACGATTCATGTCGAGGTCGAGCTCGAAGGCGCCGGCGTCAGCGGGCGCACGACCGATGTGACCGTCGCGATCGCCGGCCTGGAGGCCGGCCGCGCATCGCATCGCTGGACCGCGAACGCGGAACGCTGGCGGGCGCGGATCGATGCGGTCCCAGTGGGCGCCCCGCCCTTCGTCATACGCGTTGCCGCGGGCAAAGCCATCGCCGACGCACTCGTCGCTTCGCGCATGACGCCGTTTCGCGTGCAGTTCTACGAGCCGCGCCCGTCGTGGGCGACGACCTTCATCCGCCGGGCGCTGGAGGCGGACTCGCGGTTTCAGACCGCGAGCCTGAGCTTCAGCTCGCGCGGCATCTCCGCCCGCACCGGCAATGAGGTGCCGCTCGGCGATCCTCGCCTCGACGGCTTCGACGTCGTCATCGTCGGCGGCCTGGAGGCGCTGGCGTCCGCCGACACGCGCGCGCTCGATCGTTTCATGCGGGAGCGCGGCGGCGCGGTCGTCGTCGTGCCCGATCAGAAGATCACCGCCGGCCCCGCACGCGATTTGATTGCCGGCGCCGATCTCGTCGAACGGCTTCTTGAACAACCGGCGACGCTGGGGCCGGTCTCGCTGCAGGCCTCAGAGCTTCTCGTCCTTCTGGCGCTGACCCCGGGGAGCGACGTGATCGCGCGCGCGCCAGGCGCAGATGCAGTGCCGGTGATCGCGTCGATGCCGCGCGGTGACGGACGCCTGCTGCTCTCCGGCGCCATGGACGCGTGGCGATTCCGCGCCGCCGGCAACAACCCGTTCGATCGCTTCTGGCAATCGACGATCGCCGGCCTCGCGCTCGCGGCGCCGCCGCCGATCGACGTCCGCGTGGAGCCGCCGTTGCTGCGGCCCGGTGAATCCGGCGAGGTTATCGTGCGCGTCCGCGCGCACGACACAACCAGCGTTCGCGCGTCGCTCGACGGCGCTCAGCCGATTCGTCTGGTTCCTGAACCCGAGACAGGCGTGTATCGGGGACGATTCACCGCAAAGAGCGCGCCTGGCCGATCGACGATTGAAGTCCACGCGGATGGCGGCCAGGCACGATCCGCGTCGCGGACGCTGCTCGTGCAAGCGGACGCGCGTCGCGCCGTTTCAACGGCGCCGCCGCTCGCGATGCTCGCCTCGTCGCACAGGGGCATCGACGTCACGCCCGACCACATCGCGGACCTGGAGCGCTTCCTGAGCAGCACGGTCAGTTCGCCGCGGGAAACACGCGCGCGCCACCCGATGCGATCCGTGTGGTGGATTGTGCCGTTCGCCTCCTGCCTTTCGGCCGAATGGTGGTTGAGGAGACGACGAGGGCTTCGCTAAAGAGGATTGGGTAATTAGGTAATCTGGTAATCTGGTCATCGATTGGAGGATCGCGCACCATCTCCGATCCATTACCCAATCACTCAATCCTATGAATTCCACCCGTCGCAGATTCCTTCAGTCGCTCGGCGCCGGCGCGGTGGCGACCGGCATGCCGCGCTGGGCCTACGCTCGCGCGTTCGACCCGGCTCGCGAGCAGGCCCCGGCCGCGCGCGATCCGAAGTACCGCGGCTGGTCCAGCGCCGCGCTGGGCGAAGCCAAGCGTCTTGGCTGTTCGTACGCCGACATCCGTTTCACGCGTAATCGCGCGCAGAACATCGCCGTCCGCAACGGGCAGATCATGCGCGGCGGCGGAGGGTTCGGTGGACCCGGCGGCGACGCCACGGAAACCTACGGCTTCGGCGTCCGCGTGATCCACGGCGGCGTCTGGGGTTTCGCCAGCAGCCCGCTCGTGACGCCGGACGAGATCAAGCGCATCACGGGCGTGGCGACCGATGTCGCGCGTGCGAGCGCAGTGGCGAAGAAGCGCGACGTGCAACTGGCGCCGGTGCAGGCCTACGACGAGTTCTGGCAGGTGCCGATTCAGAAAGATCCGTGGGAGGTGCCGCTCGAAGAAAAGATCGACATGCTCCGCGGCGTCACCGCGACGATGCAGAAGAATCCGTCGGTGCTGTTCGCGGTCGCCTCCGTCGGCTTCGAGCACGAATGGAAGTATCTCGCCACCAGCGAAGGGTCGTTCATCGAGCAGGTGTTCTACTTCACCAATTGCAATCTCGATGCGACGGCGCGCACCGGTAGCCAGGTAAAAACGCGCAGCTACGAGCGTCTCGCCGGCAGCGGCTACGAGTTTCTCGCGCAGGTCGATCTGCCGGGCAACGCGGAGCGCGTCGCCGCCGAAGCGGTCGAGCACTCGATGGCCAAGCCGGTCGGGCAGGGGCTGAAGGATCTGGTGCTGATGCCGTCGCACCTCGGCCTGACGATTCACGAGATCGTCGCGCACGCCACCGAGATCGATCGCATCGCCGGCTACGAAGCGAACTATGCCGGGACGAGCTTCGTGAAGATCTCCGACGTCGGCAAACTGAAGTACGGATCGAAACATTTCAACGTCACCGCGGATCGCACGTTCCCCACCGGGATGGCGACGGTTGGATTCGACGATGACGGCGTCAAGGCGCAGAAGTGGCCGCTGGTCAAGGACGGCATCCTCGTCGGCCTGCAAACCAATCGCGAGACAGCGCATCTGGCCGGCGAGAAGGAAAGCCGCGGCTGCACGTTCGCGAATCACTGGCGCAACTATCCGTTCCTGCGCATGCCGAACGTCCAGCTCGAGCCGGGCCCCAAGGGATCGCCGACCGTCGATCAGATGATTGCGGACGTGAAGGATGGCGTGCTCGTCGAAGGGCAGGGCAGCTTCAGCATCGACCAGCAGCGTTACAACGGACAATTCGGCGGCGACGCGTTCTGGGAAATCAAGAACGGCAAGAAGACCCGCATGGTGACCGACTTCACCTACAACGCGATCACCACCGACTTCTGGGCGAACCTTGACGCGGTCGGCCCCGCGGACACCTGGGAGCACCACGGGCTCACGGGCGATGCGAAGGGACAGCCGGTGCAGTCGAATCACCCATCGCACGGATCGGCGCCGTGCCTGATTCGCAAAATCATGGTGGGGGCGGCGTATGCGTAGCGGTCAGCTGCTTTGCGGATCCGAATCACCACAAAGGACGTTAGGGACACGAAGAAGAGAACCTATTGGCCTGACCTTTGTGTCCATCGTGTCCCTTGTGGTGATTCAGCGGTGGAACCAGCTATGAGTTACTCCCGCGAAGAAGTCAAAGCGATCACCGACAGAGTCCTGAACATGGCGAAAGCCGACGCCGTCGAGGTCCGCTTCTCCGGCGGTGAGCGGTCGGCCACCCGTTACGCGAACTCGACGATCACCGCGAATCTCGTCGAGCACGATCAGGAAGTGCTGATCACGGTCTACTACGGTCAGAAATCGGCCACAACCTCCACGCATCAATTCGACGCGGCGTCGCTGAAATCGGCGATCGAGCAGGCGCAGGAACTGGCGAAGCGCCGGCCGGACAATCCCGAACTGATGCCGCTGGTGAAACCGCCGCAGGACTACCTGCCGATCGACGGCGCGCTGCCGGAGGCTGTGGCATTTGGTCCGGCGGAACGGGCGCGCATGGTGAAGCAGAGCGTCGACGTCTGCGAGAAGAAGGGCGTCCTCGGCTCCGGCTACATCCCGAAGCTGCACTGGACCGACGCACTGGCGAACTCTGAAGGGTTGTTCGCGTACTACCGCTACGCGGAGGCGAGTTTCATCCTTACCTGCCGCACGCCCGACGGCACCGGGTCCGGATGGGCGGGCACGACGGGGCTGAAGGACATTTCGAAGATCGACGCTGCGGCGCTCACCGAAATCGCCGCCGACAAGGCGATGAAGTCGCGCAAGCCGAAGGCGCTGGAGCCGGGCAACTATACGGTGATTCTCGAACCTCGGCCTGCGGCGCGATTCCTCTCGCTGATGATGTTCTCGCTGAACGCCAGGGCGGCCGAAGAGGGCCGCAGTTTCATGAGCGGCAAGGAACGCGGCGCCACCAAGATCGGCGAGAAGATCTTCGGCGACAACATCACCATCCGCAGCGACGTCGGCAACAACGTCCTGCGCCAGACGCCGTCCGGCCCGGAAGGACTCGCCGCCCGCCCCATCACCTGGATCGAAAAGGGTGTCGTCAAGAACCTGTTCTACGACCGGTACTGGGCGAAGAAGCAGGACAAGCCGTTCACGCCGACCAACCCGAACCAGAGCCTCGTGATGGACGGTGGCGATGCGTCGATCGAGCAGATGATCAAGTCGACCAAGCGCGGCCTGCTGGTCAGCTTCTTCTGGTACATCAGGCCCGTCGAGCAGATGACGCTGCTCAACACCGGCATGACGCGTGACGGATTGTTCCTGATTGAGAACGGCGAAATCGTGGGTCCGGTGCAGAATTTCCGCTGGAACGACGGCCCCGCGCGCGGATTCAACAACGTCTCGATGCTGGGCAAGCCGGTCCCGATGCACGTCGGCGAGGCCTACGACAACCCCGGCACGGCGCTGGTCCCGGCGATGAAGATCGAAGACTTCAAGATGACCTCCATCTCACCGGCTGTATGAATTTCCTGCTCGGGTTCTTCGACGACTTCGGGAATATCCTGTTCGCCGTCGTCGCGGTGGTGGTCCTGTGGGGCCTCAGCGAGCGCTGGCGGACCGAGTTCTCGGCCAAGAAAAAGCGCGAGCGCCAGAACAAGAAACCTCCCGGCGCCGCGTGATTGTGTCTCTCCGGCCTCTTCCCCGCGCGGTCACGCAGCCGTTGTCCATCCTGCTCCTGGTGGGCTGGGTCGTCGTGATGGCGATGCTGATCAATCGCTCCTACCTCCAGGCGTCGTCGAGTCTCGCGACCGATCTCGCTCGATACGGATCCGCAGCGGTGTGGCACGGCGTGTATTACCGCGGCGAAAAAATCGGCTTCACCGTCAGCCAGACGGTCCCAAAAGACGATGGGTTCGAGCTGGAAGAGGACGGCCGGCTGCAGATGTCGCTGCTTGGCGCGACGACGGCCGCGACGATCCGGACGACGGCGCACGTGGACAAGAGTTTCGCGCTGCGCGCATTCGAGTTCTCGCTCGATCCCGGGACCGGACCGGTCGAAGTGCGCGGCCGCATCGACGGTCTGCGGCTGACGCTCGAAACCAAAACGCCGAGTGGCTCCCGCACCGAAGTGCGTGAGCTGGCAGAGCCGCCGGCGCTGTCGCAGAACATCTCGCGGCGCCTCGCCAACGGTGGCCTGGTGCCGGGCGCGAAGCATCAGTGGACCGTGTTCGACCCGGCGACGCTGCGCAACTCGAAGGTGAACGTCGAGGTCGGCAAGCGTGAACTCGTGCGCGGCGCAGGCGCTGCGCCGATTCCGGCGTTCCGCGTGGAGATGGAGTTCGCCGGCCTGCGCACCTCGTCGTGGATCACCGACACCGGCGAGGTCGTGCGCGAGGAGAGTCCGCTGGGGTTGATCACGGTGCGCGAGTCGGCCGACAACGCGCGCGCGATGGCGGTATCTCGACGCATGCAGGTGGATTTGCTCTCGGCGTCCGCGGTCGAGCCGCGCATGAAAGCGCCGATCGCGGAGCCGCGCGACGTCCGGCTGATGCGGATCCGCATCGGCGGCGCGGATCTGTCGCTGCTCGATCTTGATGGCGGCGCGCAGCGGTTGCGCGGCGACATCCTCGAGTTGCGCGATCCGCAGGCGATGAAGGCCGGGCGCGGCGACCCCGACATCGCGCGCTACCTCGCGCCTGAGGCGTTCCTCGAGAGCGACGCGCCGGAGATCATCGCCGAAGCCGACAAGGCCGTGCGCGGCATCACCGGCACGCGGGATCGCGCGGAGCGGCTGACGCGATACGTGAACGCGCTGCTCGACAAGAAGCCGACCGTCAGCCTGCCGTCGGCGCGCGAAGTGCTTCGCACGAAAGTCGGCGACTGCAACGAGCACACCGCGCTCTACGTGGCGATGGCGCGCGCGCTCGGCATCCCCGCGCGCATTGCCGTCGGCCTCGTCTACATCCACGGCGCGTTCTATTACCACGCATGGCCGGAGGTGTACATCGACGAGACGGGGGCTGGGAGCTTGGGGCTCGGGGCTCAGGGGCTGTGGCTGCCGGTCGATCCCACGCTCAATGAATTTCCGGCCGATGCGACGCATCTGCGCCTGGCGCGCGGCGGGCTCGATAAGCAGACGGTGATTCTTCCGTTGATGGGCAAGTTGACGCTGGATGTGCTCGACGTCGAGCTGGCGCCCAACACGACGCCGATTCTTGTCGGCAAGCAACCGCTGGATCTCGGCTCCCTCGCGATTCCGATTCCGACGCGTGAGTCGGCCTGTTGTGCCTGCCGCAAATGATTGCCATTGACGATCTCGTCAAGCAGTACGGAAAGTTCACCGCCGTTGACGGCATCAGTCTCGACGTGCAGCCCGGAGAAATTCACGGCTTCCTCGGTCCCAACGGCGCCGGCAAGACGACAACGCTGCGGATGATCGCGGGGCTGTTGAAGCCGACATCGGGACGCATCCGGGTCAACGGTCACGACCTCGCGACGCATCCCGAGGACGCGAAGATGTCGCTCGGGTTCATCCCCGATCGGCCGTTCATCTACGAGAAACTGACCGCCGGCGAATTCCTGACATTTCACGGCGGGCTGTACGGTCTCGGCGAGCCGGGTCTCGGCGAGCGGGTGAAAGAGATGCTCGAGTTGTTCGAGCTCGGCCGCTGGGAAGACGAGCTGGTCGAGAGTTTCTCGCACGGCATGAAGCAGCGTCTGGTGATGTGCGCCGCCTTCCTCCACCGCCCCCGCGCCGTCGTCGTCGACGAACCGATGGTGGGACTCGATCCGCGGGGCGCGCGGCTGATCAAGGACGTGTTTCGGAAGATGAGCGGGCGCGGCGTCGGGATCCTGATGAGCACGCACACGCTGGAAGTGGCGCAGGAGATGTGCGATCGGATCAGCATCATCCTGAAAGGGCGGATCATCGCGAGCGGGACCGTGGCGGAGATTCGGGCGCTCGGTGAAGGCGGTGACGATCAGTTGACGACGGTGTTCCTGAAGTTGACCGGCGGCGGCGCGCTGCAGGAGATCGACGAGATCGTGTGATGGTGCAGCCGTACCCCTACCTCCTGCTGCCGCACCTCTGGTCGTCGCGCAATCGCGCGCGGCGGCGGCAGCGCGGTGACGGGACGCGCGGCCTGCTGTTTGGCGGCGTCGGCATCCTGGTGTGCGGCGCCCTGTATCAGGGATCGTTCTGGCTGACTGGCCACCTCGAAGATTACGCGGAGCTCGGTGACTTCCTCCTCCGCATGGGGTTGTCGTGGCTGTTTCTGACGTTCCTCTCCTTCCTCGCCTTCAGCGGCGTCGTCACCGCGCTATCGACGTTTTTTCTGGCCGACGATCTGCGGCTGCTGCTGGTGGCGCCGATCGCGACGCGGCGCCTGTTCCACGCGCGCTTCCTGCGCACGGTCGTGCAGGCATCGTGGATGGTGGTCATCTTTCTGGCGCCGGTGTTGGTCGGTGTGGGCCGCGCGAAATGTGCGGGCCCCATGTTTTACTTCACCGTGCTGCTGACGATCGTACCGTTCTCGATCATTCCCGTCGCGGCTGGAACCGGGGCGACGCTCGTGCTGGTGAACACGTTTCCGGCGCGGCGGGCGCGCGACATCCTGATGTTGATGGGGCTGCTGTTCGCCGCCAGCCTGGTGATCGTACTGCGGTTCATCCGGCCGGAACAGTTGCTGAAGGTCGAGTCGCTTCCTGACCTGACGGATTTCTTCGCGACGCTGCAGTCGCCGATTACGCCCTTGCTGCCGTCGTTCTGGGCTGGGGAGACGCTGTTTGCCAGCCTGCAGGGCGGGCGCGATCTGCTGCATGCCGGCGCGCTGTGGACCACGGCGCTGGCGGCCGTCGTGGTGCTGCGCGCAGCGAGCGAACGGTGGTATTTCTCCGGCTACAGCCGGTCGCAGGAGGCGCCGAAGGCGCGGTTCACCAGATTCAAGACGCTCGACGTGGTGGTGCGCGCCCTGCCGCTGTCCACGGTCAGACGTCAACTGCTGATCAAGGATCTGAAGATCTTCCTGCGCGACGTCAGCCAGTGGTCGCAGCTCCTGCTGCTGCTCGCGCTGGTGCTGTTGTATCTCTACAACTTCCGCGTGCTGGATCTGTCGAAGATCCCGTACATGAGCGGGTTCCTGAAGAACATCTACGCGTTTCTGAATCTGGGGATGGCCGGGTTCGTGATGGCGACGGTCGCGGTGCGGTTTGCATTTCCGGCGGTGTCGGCCGAAGGCTCGGCGTTCTGGATCATCCGGACGTCGCCGATCACGCTGCACGATTTTCTGTGGTCGAAATTCTGGACCGCGCTGGTTCCAGTGCTGGCGCTGACCGAAGTGCTGACGATCGTGGCGAACGAGTTTCTCGGCGTCGATCCGTTGTTGAAAGTGATCACCGCGCTGGCGATCGTGTTCATGAGTTTCGCGCTGGTCGGGCTGGCGGTCGGCCTTGGCGCGCGCTATCCGCGATTTGGCGCCGACCCGAGCCAGGTGGCGGGTTCGTATGGCGGCGTCATGTTCATGATGCAGGGCGTGCTGTTCATCATCATGATCATCGGACTACTCGGGTGGCCGTCATCGGTGTATCTGCTGCAGCAGGTGCGAAGGATGCCGCTGACCGGATCGCAGGAGATGCTGATGGCATCGTGCTTCGGCGGCGCCATGGCGCTGAGCGGCGCGATCTGGATCGCCTCGATGCGCTCCGGCGTGAAAGCTCTCCTCGCGATGAGCGACGAGCGCACATGAACAGGCCGATGCCGAGTCCGAGGACGAGCAGGGTTGGAATCTGCATGGGCACTGCCCCTGAATTCGTCTACGCGGCGAGTTCCTGTCGAACTTCTTCGCGGCGACTCCAAAGGACAGGAACGATGTCGTAGTTGCGCAGGGCGTCGACGATTGCCACCGAAGGCGGCCGCCCCTCGTCATTTAGGAATGCGTAGTACGCTGAGGCCGTTGGCCGCACTTCCTTCGTGTCCACCCACGAGAAGGCGAGCATTTCCGCAAGATCGCGACTTGGCCTGTTAACCGCCCGAATCAACCGCTCAGGCGCTCGCCGCGACGCCGGTACTACAAAATCGAACGTATGGTCGTACCCCGTCCGGCCCGCAAACTTGACGTTTGGAGTGAATCGAATGTCGTGTAACTCGAGCCACGATGTCACGTCCTCGAGAAACAAGCTCGCCACGACGGGCACGGCAAGGTAGAACAGGTCGTTGACTGCGAGGATTGCCTGGACAAGATTGTGCTTCCTGAGAGGAAAGTTCTGTGTCGTCGCCTTCACCTGAAGGGCGTCCCCGTCGCGTTGAATCCCAAAACCATTGAGGGCTGCAGCCAGGAGGTCTCTGCGTTTTGTTGTTTCGAGATCACATCCAGAACCGCGGAGATCTTGAATCGTTTCGCCACCGTCAGTGAGGACGAAGCCTCCGTTGTCCTTGCGCACGTAGATCTGCGTGTAGTCGTTATGGCGGTCTAAGTAAGGTGTCGTGATCTGAACATACTGATCGCTGACTTTCCGCAGCACGCTCTTGTCACGGAGCCACTGCACGTACTGGTCGAGCAATCCCTGGACTTCTTCGATCACGTGAACAGGCCTCTTCGGACGTCCGGAGGGACGGTGACGTTGACGAACTGCATGAACTCTAACAGGAGCTGCCACGTATCGCTAGGGTCGGTAAACCGATCGGAGGGCAGAGAAATTGCCCAGCGGTCGCCGAACCCTTCGCGATAGACATGAAGGTGCGGACAGGAGATCTCGACATCGTCCGGGTTCCGATGGGGTGCCCCACCGAAATCGAGGCGCGCCAGGATTACCACGCCACGCGAGCGATTCTGGTAGGTGCCTTTGATGAGATTGATCTGGCTCCGCGTAACGTCGAGCGTGAAGGCTTCACGGTTGTCGGGGCTCTGGAGGGGAATTCTCAGTGCGCCGCCAAACCCTGGGTAGTCATACACACCGTCGTCTACTCGGTGCTTTTCCATCGCGAGTAACGCATCCGCGTCTGCTTGCGTAAGACTCAGATCCACGGACGGTCATCTCCTGTCTCGCACCGCGCGGCAATAACGAGGACCAACGGTCACTTCTCAGACGGACGCGCGTGCTGCGCCCCATGGGCGGATGCCAGCACGACCTCAGCATTGTCATTTCGCCAAAGCCGACGTCAGCTTCCCGTCCGAAGGCTGCGGTAGAAGACCGTCGTGCTGCAGAAGCCGCCTTTCGGAAACAGCGCGTAGTCCGGGATGTCGCCCACGCGCTTCCAGCCCAGTCTTTCGTAGAGACGCGCAGCGTCGCCAGTGGTGACGGCGTCGAGCACTAACAGCGTCTTTCCGCATTCACGCGCAGTGACTTCAGCGGCGCACATCAGCGCCGCTCCCAGACCCTGGCGGCGGACGCGGCGATGCACCAGCATCTTCGCCAGGTCGGCGCGATGCGGCTGATTTTCCGGTAGATCAAAGATCAGCTGCACGGTGCCGCAGATGCCATCCGCGTCTTCGGCGACCAGCAACGCACGCTCACCAGCCGACACGCCAGTCGCCACCTTACGCCAGAACGCCACGGCGCGATCGCGGGTCAGCGGATGCATGAAGCTGACGGACGCGCCGCCCTCGACGCAGTCCACCAACACCCCGGCGAGTTCGCCGATCTGCGCGTCATCGACCGTCGGCAAGCGTCGTACGGACCAGTTGGGCATCGTCATCGTGCCCGCGAGTAACCGACGATCGGTTCCCACGGAGCCCCGCTCGAGAAATTCTCACGCGCCATGTGTGTGCCCGCTTTTCGAAACCGCTCAATCAATGACCAAATTACCAACTTACCCGATTACCAAATTCTGCGTCACCCCATGACGTAGACGACGATGTTGACGGCGAACTTGGTGTTGTCTTCGCGGAGGAAGCGCTTGTTACGCCAGTCGTAGTCCCACTCGCAGCCGTAGTCCTTGCTGCTGTAAAGCACGGCCACCCGTCCGCGGCGCTCGACGGCTTTCAGGTATTCGTGCACGATGTTGTCGCCCCAGCCGTTGAGCTCGTGCGACGTCTGCGGTGGCCCGCCCTTGAACGTGAAGAAGCTGCGGTACAGCGGATGCGAGGAGGGCAGTTTCGTCATCGGGTCGTCCGGGAACAGCACGCGCATTTCCTGCTCGAATGTCTTCGCGTAGAGGCCGTTTACATCGTGATTGCAGTCGTCGGAGAAGAGCAGGCCGCCGGCGTCGGCGAAGCGCCGCAGGTTCTTGCGCTCGGCGCTACTGAAGCGCACCAGCTTGTGGCCGGTCATGAAGACGAACGGGAACGACAGCAGCTCGTCGGACGCGGCCGAGATGACGACCTCCTCCTTGTAGACCGGGATCGAGGTGTACTGCATGACCGAATCGAGGACGTTGGCGGCCACCTTCGGGTTGTAGTCCCAGTCGCCGGAGTCGTAGCGCAGGCGCGCGAAGACGAATTCCGAGCCACGAGGCTTGCCGGCGCGCTGCTCCGCCAGGACCGGGACGCCACCGGCGGCGATCGCCGCGAACTGCAGGAACTGCCGCCGCGAAATCATATAAAATGCCGTTCTCCGTGGAATATCAGATCACGCAATACGAACTCGAGCAAGGCGCGCTCGAGATTCAGTACATCGAAGAGTACTTCGGCGAGTTTCCGCGCAAGAAGACGGCGGCGGAAATCGTCAACCGCCTCGAGGGACGGTCGCATCTGATCCTACTCGCGACTGCGCCCTTGCCGGACGACCCGGGCTCGGTCGTGCCGGTGTCGTTCAAGGTGGCGCACGAGGTCGGCGTGCCGGAGATCGAGCCGAAGCTGGTCGATCTCGTTCATCGCCTCAGCGACAACATCCAGTTTCCCGGCCGGCGGGTGCTCTACACCTGGATCGGCGGCACGCGGCGCGACTGGCGCGGCCAGGGATTTTTCCGCGCGCTCACCGAGCAGCAGGAACTGTGGGCCATCGAGCACGGCTTCGACGAGATTGTCGTCAAGACCAAGAACAAGTTCTACGACATGCGGGGCACCCTCGATCACCTCCGGTTCGAGGTGGTGCGCTACGAGCGCAACGGCGCCGACAACGCCGAGTCGAAGGTCTACTTGAGCAAGAAACTGCTGCCGGAGATGATTTCCAGGCACCGCAGCAAAAAAGCGGTCGTCCAGAGCCCCGTCTAGAGGCGCCGCGATCGTCCTCGGCCAGGTGTCGCTCGTCGCCTGCTACATCCCGGCGCGCCGCGCGTCGCGGGTGGGTCCGGTGGTGGCGCTCTCGGAGGAGTAGGGACGTTTGAGATCCACCAGCACGCCGTGTTCGTAGGGGGGATCCCAGTCATTCGTTGTCTGTGCGATCTCGAACCACAGGTCCCACGCGCGATCGAGTTCCGCGTCCGTCATGTCGCCCAGATTCAGATCGTCTTCGCTCAACATCGACATGACTGTTACACCTTCTCGGGCGGCCGCTCGGGCAACAGCGCGTTGGCGAGGCGGACGGCCTCGTCGTGCGCCTGACGCAGCGGCAGCGTGTCCAACTGCATCCGTCTGAATTCGTTGAGGTAGGCCTCGGCCGCTCGTTGATACGCGTCAAGGCGGGCGCGATCGCGCTGTTGCAGGTCGTCCAGTTCCTGCGCCAGCGCAGCGACGACCGCCGAGCGGCTGGCGCCGGACCTGGCCGCACGCACGCTCGGCCGCAGGGAAACGGCCTCGACCTCGCGGCTGAGCGTCAGGATTCTATCGACATCTGTCGTCCATTCGATCTCGCGAACCGGCTCGAGTTGCCGCGCCAGCTCCCCGATGACGGCGTAGTCTTTGGCACGTCCGGTCTGTTTGAGGCGAATCAGCGCTTCACGATCGACCACGAGCAAGCCCTCGTCGCAGCGCTGCTGAAACATCGGCGCGAGCGCGTCCGGCGGTACGCGCGGCGGTCGAGATACGAAGTCGCATCGAATTCGTCGTCCGGCGGCATCGAAGAACTCGAAGTGGCTGGACCAGCCGCCCTGGAGCCATCGTGTATCCAGCGGCGCAGCGGGCCGATGTCTCGCGCCGTGATCTGAAAGGACGGTCAAGATCCGATCGCAGGCATCCTGATCGTCTCGAACAATCCAGTCGCCGTCCTTGCTCATGATCGCGAGCCGGTAATACACGACGGCTTGTCCCGAGGACAGCGCCGCGACGGGGCCATGCGCATTGAATTCCCGCGTCAGCTCGAAATAGACATTAGCCACGCTGGCGTCGAGTATACGGCGGCGACGCGTAGGTGTTACATTTCCCTGCCATGACGCCTCAAACTCCCTATACGGCCGCCCTCGATAACCGCGATCCGATCCGCGCGATGCGCGATACTACCGCGCGCATTCGCGCCGTCGCCAGCGACTGGCGCCCGGATCAGTTCGAACGCAGCTACGCGCCGGGGAAATGGGACGCGCGGAAGATCCTGATTCATCTCGCCCAGAGCGAAATCGCCCTCGGCTATCGCGCCCGGATGACACTCACCTCGCCGGGCTACCTGGCGCAGTCCTTCGATCAGGATCGCTGGATGAATATTGAGTCAGGTGGGTCAGGTGGGTTGAGGGGGGCCGATGCCCTCGCTGCGTTTCTTGGTACGGCGGCGATGAACATCGCGCTGTTCGCCGGGCTCTCCGACGCCGATCGCGCGATCACCCTCGCCCATCCCGAATACGGCTCGCTGACGGTCGACTGGATCATTCACCAGATGGCGGGACACCAGATTCATCACGTGAAGCAGCTCGATACGATTGCGACTCGCTGATCGCGTGGTCGGGTGGGTCACGTGGGTCACGTGGGTCACGTAGGGCAGGTGGGTCACGTGGGTAAGAACTGAGCGTACAAAAAAATGGCGGGAGAGTTTCCCCTCCCGCCACAGACTTACCTGTCTTATAGACCTACTGGACCTACGTGACCCACTAGACCTACCTGACCTACTAGACCCACTATACCTACCGGACCTACGTGACCCACTAGACCTACCGGACCCACTAGACCGACCTGACTTACCCGACTTCTTTAGAACGAGAAGCGGAAGCCGAGCTGGCCGACACGCTGTTCCGGACGCCGGAAGTCGCCGGAGTAGGTCGTCGGCTGGAGCAGCGCCGGGTCGGACGCGCCGGTGGACGGCACCTGGACGCGAGCACGGAAGCCGCTCGGGTTGACGTCGTTGAACAGGTTGAACACTTCGGCCAACACGTTCAATTGCGCGCGACCGCCGAGATGGAACGACTTCGACACGCGGACGTTCATCTGCTGTTGCGACATGCCTCGACCGCAGTTCACCGTATCGCACGTGCCGATGTCCTTAAACGTCGTGACGCCGGTGTCGCCGTTGAACGAGTCAACCGCGAAGGCCCGCGTCGGGATATCGTTCGCATCGCCGTCCCGGTTGAGGTCGCGGCCGTCAACCAGATTCACCGGCAACGCCGAACGGAACAGGTAGATCGGCGACATTTGGATTCCGCCAGGCAGCTCAAAGGTTGCCGAAAGGCCGACGCGGTGACGCGCGTCCGTGTCGGTGGTCGGGCCGTTTTGCACCGGCGCATCGAACGGGTTGTTCGGGTCCTGGATGTTCGCCGTGTTGAGCTGATCGACCGACGTCCCGATGGTGCTCTTGGCGTTGGCCAGGGTGTACGACGCGGTGAACCCGAAGCGGTTCGCCAGACGCCGCCTGACGCTGGCAATCATGGCGTCGTAGCTGCTCCTGCCGACGCTGAGCGCCGGGCGGTTGCCGGCGCTGTTCGGGCTCAACGGCGTCGGCAGCAGCGCCGAGATGCGGCGGATCGTTGTGCCGGGAATGCGCTGATTCAGGCGCGGACGCGTGTTCAGATCCCGCCCTTGCGAATCGACGAAATCGACGTTGAAGACGGTGTTGGCGTTCAGTTCGTGCGACCAGCCGAGGTTGGTCTGCCTCTGATAGGGCATCTGCAGCAGCGGATCCACATACTGGCCGAACAACGGGAAACCGGCCGTCGCCTGGTTCTGGCTCGAGATGAGGGACAACGGCTGGCCGACCCTGAAGAACGTGCCGTCCGGGTTCCGGATGCCGGACGAAGTGTCGACGTTGAACGTGTTGCCGAAGCCCTGGCCGGTCGCGTCAGAGGCGGCGAACAGGACGTTCGAGTTGGTGTAGCCGACGTCGGTGTAGATGCCCCATCCGGCGCGGACGACGTCCTTGCCGTTGCCTGTGGCGTCGAACACCAGGCCGATGCGTGGCTGGAAGTTATTCTTGTCGATCGTCGGGTCCGACGCGAAGTGATTGAGCTGTTCGGCAACCGGCGCCGGGAGCGAGTTGAACTTGCCGGCGATGGCGGCGTTCTGGATCAGCACGAAGTTCGGGTTCTTCGACTGATCGAGGTTGAACCCGGAGATGACGTCGTAACGGAGGCCCCAGTTGATCGTCAGGCGATCGGACACGCGCCAGTCGTCCTGCATGTAGGTGGCGAACTGCTTCAGCGGAATGTTCGCCTCGGCGTTGCCGTCGCTGATCGACACGTTTGAGATCGGTCCCGTCAGGGTGTTGTCAACGTGTGTGTAGAAGGTCGCGCCCTTGCCGGTGTTGAACGTGATGAACAAGCGCGGTTCGTTGATGAAGTTCGCGCCGACCTTGAAGTCGTGGCCCAGGCCGCCGTGGCCCGTGACGTGCCAGGAGAAGTCGTCGCGGAACTGATACTTCTTCTGGGCCGTCGTCTGCGGCGTGTTGCCGTTGGCGCCGATGGACACGCCGTTCGGGAAGCTCTCGGCCGGCGCGTTGCTGCGCGAGGCGATGTTGTTGGCGAAGTCGGCGTACTGGAAGATGAACTCGTTCAGCTTCGAACTGCCAATCACCCAGTTGTGGTTCAGGTTGATCGAGTTGAGGTCGTTCGCGCTGTCGCCCCAGTTGTCGAACGTGCTGTTGACCGCCGCGTTGTACGGTTGCGTGTTGTTGTTGCGGCTGTAGCGCACCGACAAATACTGCGAGGCGTTCAGGTTGGCCGTCATCTTCACGGTGAAGAGGTTCTCGACATACGGCACGGCGAAGACGCCGTCCTTGCTCGGGAACAATCCCAGCGTGTTGACCACCTGGGTGGTGTCCTGCTGCGTCCGCTCGACTGCGGCGAAGAAATGCGCCTTGTCCTTCGCCAGCGGTCCGCCGAAACTGCCGCCGAACTGGTTGCGGCGGTAATCCTGCTTCGCCACTCCCTTCCCGCCGTCGGCAAGCTTTTCGTTCTCGGTCTGGGCGTTCATCGACTTGTCGCGGAAGTCCTCGAAGAAGCTGCCCGACCACAGGTTCGTCCCGCTCTTGGTGACCACGCTCAGCACGCCGCCGTTGCTGCGGCCGTATTCGGCCTTGAAGCGCTGGGTCTGGAAGTTGAACTGCTCGACGGCTTCGAGCGGGAACGCCTGAAGAATCCCGCCGACGGTGTCGTCGTTGTTGTCGCCACCGTCGATCTGGTAGTTCACGTTGCGGCCGTTGCCGCCGTTAATCTGCGGCGCGTACTGCGTGCTCTTCGTTGGATCCGTATGGAAGGCGAGACCCACGCCAGGAATCGTGGCCGCGAGGTTCGCGAACTGCCGGCCGTTGAGCGGCAGGCTTTCGATGATTTTCACGTCAATGACCGCGCCCACCGAGGACGATGTCGTCTGGATGAGCGGCGTGGCGCCGGTCACCGTGATCGTTTCGGCCAGCGCCGCAACCTGCATCGGGAAGTCGATGGCGACCGATTGTCCGACGTTGACTTCGACGTCCTTCTTCGACACCGTCTTGAAGCCTGAGAGTTCGGCCGTCACCTCGTAGATGCCGACGGGGAGCGCAGACAGCCGGTACAGGCCTGCGGCGTCGCTCGCTTCAGTGCGGGTGAACCCGGTCGATGGGCTCTTGGCCGTCACCGTCGCGCCGGGAACTGCCGAACCCTGCTGATCGAGCACGCGCCCCGTGACGGTGCCGGTGGTCTGCTGTGCGAACACCGATGCGCACGTGAGCAGCAGAATAATTGCCGCTCCAAACAATTGCCTTCTCATCAACGCCTCCAAAATGTCAAAAAAACTATGACGCTTCCAGTGCGAACAGTGATCGATTTCGATCGCTGCGTGCAAATGGAACACCAAAGTGTACTTGGTTCTTCTGTCAGGGCCAACCCCTTTTTACAGATGCAATTGTGGGGATATTCCGTCGCTCGTGGACTCGTGAAAAACCATGAAATCGTATGAGTGTTTGTGAATGTAATCCGACGATTTGGATTATGGGCGCTACTGAATACTTCTGAGGAGGCGCTCGACTTCTGAGCGCTGCGGGGCGGCTGGCGGGAGGCGGGCCAGTAGTTCACGCGCGGCGGAGGCCGCTTCGACGCGGCGCCCGGACTTGGCGTACGCGACTGCCAGATTGAAGCGCGCCTCGTCGAGGCCGGGATCTGCCGCGATCGCGGCCGACAGCGACTTGATGGCGCCGGGAAGATCGCCCTTCGCCGACTGCAGCACACCAAGGTTGGCAATCACGATCGGATTGTCGGGCTCGATCCGCCGCGCCTCGGTCAATGCCCGCTCGGCGCCGGCAAGATCGCCGCGTCGGCCGAGGCACGTCGCGAGGCCGAGGTGCACGTCCGCGCCCGGCAGGCCCGCAGCCGCGGCGGCATGAAACGCCGGCTCCGCTCGTGCGCAGTCACCCGCCTGCAGTCGCGCGTACCCGAGACGCAATTGCACCTGACCATTGCGGGGATCCTCGTGGACGATGGCTTCCAGCGCCGCGAGCAACGGCGCACCGGACAGCTCGCCTGAAATGACTCTCGCGATCTGGGACGCGAGCTCGCGACGGTCTTTCGGGTCAGGACGGCCTGTCATTGCGGATTGTGATTGCGGATTGCCGGAACTGTAGCCGAGGGCTCTGAGTCGTTCCGCGGCGTCGCTGTTGACGGACGATCCGTTCGCATTCAGCGAGTCGGTCGAGTAGCGGCTGATCCGCGCTCCGAGGCGGCTGGCGACGGATGACTGCGCCGTGAAGGCATTGACCTGCTCGACGGGATCCGCATCGAC
>JANYHS010000310.1 GCA_025358945.1 Acidobacteriota bacterium | reverse complement strand
CCCGGCGGCGATCGGCGCCGACGTTTGCCACATCAACCTGCACAAGACCTTCAGCATCCCGCACGGCGGCGGCGGCCCTGGCATGGGGCCGATCGGCGTCGCCACGCACCTCGCACCGTATCTGCCGGGCCATCCCATGGTCGCGACCGGCGGCGCCAAGGCGATTCACGCGTTGTCGGCGGCGCCGTGGGGCAGCGCGAGCATCCTGCTGATCTCGTACGCGTACATGAAGATGCTGGGCAAGACCGGCATGACCGACGCGACGCGCTACGCAATCCTCAATGCGAACTACCTGAAGTCGCGGCTCGAGCCGTACTTCCCGGTGCTCTACACGCGCCCGAACGGCCGCGTCGCGCACGAGATGATCTTCGATCTGCGCCCGTTGAAGGCGGCAAGCGGCATCGACGAGTCGGACGTGGCGAAGCGGTTGATGGACTACGGCTTTCACGCGCCGACGGTGTCATTCCCGGTCGCGGGCACGATCATGGTCGAGCCGACGGAAAGCGAAGCGAAGGACGAGCTCGATCGCTTCTGCGACGCGCTGATCGCGATCCGCGCGGAGATTCAGGCGGTGATCGACGGCAAGGCAGACGCGAAAGACAACGTTCTGAAGAACGCGCCGCACACGGCGGGCACCGTGACCGCCGAGGACTGGACGCACCCCTACTCGCGCGAGCAGGCGGCGTTCCCACTGCCGTTTGTGCGCGCCAACAAACACTGGCCGAGCGTCGGAAGGATCGACAATCCGTTCGGCGACCGTAACCTTATGTGCTCCTGCCCGCCGGTTGAGGAGTACGCGTAGCCGCTCGTAGCGCGAAGGCTTTAGCCGAGCGATATAATCCCTCCGCAATGGACCGCCGTACGCTGCTGTTGGCCGGGCTCGGCCTGGCCGTTGGTCAGACCGATGCCGCGTCCGCGCGACCGGAAGCCGGCGATGTCCTCGTCAGGAACGGCGACGCGGGCAAGAGGCCGCTGACGCCGCAGGACATTTCCACCGGCGCCGCACCGACGATGGTGTGGGCGATGGAGCCGGGGAGCCGGACGGTGCGCAGTGGCACGCGATTGAATCAGATTCTGCTGCTGCGGCTCGACCCGGAGAAACTGTCGGCCGAGACGCGGGCGAGATCGGCGGACGGTGTGGTCGCGTACACGAGTATCTGCACGCACACCGGCTGCGACGTCGATACCTGGCTGGCCCCAGAACAGATGCTGTCGTGCCCCTGCCACGATTCGATGTTCGATCCGAAGGATGGAGGCAAGGTTGT
The DNA here is from genome assembly GCA_025358945.1 of Acidobacteriota bacterium. GTDB lineage: Bacteria > Acidobacteriota > Vicinamibacteria > Vicinamibacterales > CAVVIG01 > CAVQFC01. The sequence goes on along the minus strand of JANYHS010000310.1, from coordinate 9,490 downwards.
CGATGGACCCGCGCCTCGGGTATTGCCGGCGCTGCCGCTGAAGATCGCTGACGGGACACTCGTGGTCGCGATGCCGTTCACTGCATCCGTCGGTTTCGAAAGGGGGTTGAGATGAGGACGCTCTCCTGCGCCGCGTTGTTGCTCGCCGCGTCACTTGCGGTCGTGGCCGCCGAAGCCTTGGGCGGTGGCGGACAAGTGATCGTTCCGCGGCCGGGCATCATGGTGCAGCCGCCTCCCACGCCGCCTCCCACGCCGCCGCCCCCGCCACCCGGGCCGCCTGCGCCGCTGCCGCTTATCCTGCGGAACTACAAGCCGGTGACGGCCGAGCGCCTTAAAAACCCGGAGGACAGCGACTGGCTCCTGGTCAGGCGCACGTACGACGGATGGGGATATAGCCCCGCCGATCAGATCACGCCGGCCAACGTCGCGCGACTGCAACCGGCGTGGGTGTTCGCAACGGGGATGACGAACGGTCACGAGGCGCCGCCGATGGTGAATGGCGGCGTCATGTTCGTCGCGACGCCAGGCAACCAGGTGCTCGCGCTCGACGCGAAGACCGGCAGCCTGCTCTGGCGCTATAAACGGCCTCTGCCTGAGGACGTCGTGCTGCTCCACGGTACCAGCCGTGGCGTGGCGCTCTACGGCGACAAGGTGTTCTTCGCGGCGGGTGAGGCCGTGCTGGTGGCGCTCGACGCCAAGACCGGCGCGGAGGTCTGGACCAAGCGCGTCGCGGACAACAAGAGCGGCTACTACATGTCGCTGGCGCCGCTGGTGGCCGACGGCAAGGTCCTGGTCGGCGCATCGGGCGGCGAGATGGGCATCCGCGGATTCGTCGCGGCGTTCGACGTGGAGACCGGCGCCGAGAAGTGGCGCACCTACACCGTGCCCGCGCCTGGCGAACCCGGGAGCGAGACGTGGCCCACGGGCGATCAGTGGAAGACCGGCGGCGGGCCTGTGTGGGTCACCGGCGCCTACGATGCGGCGACGAACCTGACGTTCTGGGGCACCGGCAACGGCGGTCCGTGGATGGGCGACCGCCGCCCCGGCGACAACCTCTACACCTCTTCGACCATCGCGCTCGACGTGGCGACCGGCGCGATGAAGGGACACTTTCAATATCACCCGAACGACTCCTGGGATTGGGACGAAGTGTCGCCGCCGATCCTGCTCGATTACACGCGCAACGGCAGGACGGTGAAGGGTCTGATCGATGTCGCGCGCGACGGCTATCTGTGGTTCCTCGAGCGGACGAACGGCGCGATCAACTTTGTCGAGGGCAAGCCGTACGTGAAGCAGAACGTGTTCACGAGCCTCGATCCGAAAACCGGACGGCCCAACGTCGATCCGGCGCGCCAACCCGGCACCGACAAGGAAGCGGATTTCTGCCCGTCGCATTGGGGCGGCAAGAACTGGCCGCCGATCGCGTTCAGCCCGAAGACGCGAATGATCTACATCCCGGCGAATGAAAATCTCTGCACGACGATGATCGGCCGGCCGGTGACGTATGCAGCGGGCCGCGGCTTCACCGGCATGAGCAACACGCTGCGGATCGTGCCGGGCGCGGATCACATCGGCGAAGTGCAGGCGTGGAACGTGGACACCGGCCTGCGCGTGTGGACGCACCCGCTCGAGTCGGCGAACTGGGGACCGATTCTCTCGACCGGCGGCGGGCTCGTCTTCAGCGGCGGCACGCACGATCGCCTGTTCCGCGCCTTCGACGCGACGAGCGGCAAACTGCTGTGGGAGTTTCCCACCAACTCCGGCATCATCGGCCAGCCATCGTCGTTCACCGTGGACGGCAAGCAGTACATCGCGGTGCAATCCGGCTGGGGGATCGATTCGCGGACGATGCAGTCGCGCCTGGCGAGGATCGCGCCCGGCAAGTTCCCGGAGGTGCCGGAGGGCGGCGCCGTCTGGGTGTTCGCCGTCAAATAGCGCTTCGTTGCTCCTGCGGTACAATCGCCCGACCACTCATGCGCCACACCCAGACTCGATACGCGATCGCGTTCGCTCTGCTCGCCTTCGCGGTCACTGCGTCCGCTCAGAATCGCGCGCCGGTGGGCGCTCCCCAGTCGTCTGAAGTCGGCCGGCCCATCGTCCGGAACTACGCGCCGGTCGACTACAGCGGCGGTACGCAGAACTGGGCGATGTTGCAGGACAAGCGCGGCCTGCTGTACGTCGCCAACACCAATGGCGTGCTGGAATTCGACGGCGCGACGTGGCGGACGATCCGCTTCCCGAACCGGGCCAACGCCCGCTCGCTGGCCATCGACGAGCAGGGTCGCATTTACGTCGGGGCGGCCGGCGAGTTTGGGTATCTCGCGCCGGACGCAAACGGTCAGCTGCAGTTCGTGTCGCTCGTCGACAAGATTCCGGCCGACAGCCGCGTGTTCGAGGACGTGTGGCGCATCCACGTGACATCCCAGGGCGTGTACTTCCAGACCCAGACGACGTTGTTTCGATGGGCGAACGGCGCAATGCGTGTGTGGAAGCCGGCGGTCCGCTTCAATCGGGCCTCGTACGCCAACGGAAAGCTGTACGTGCCGCAGCCCGATATCGGGATGACGGTGATGAACGGGGACGTCCTTGACGCGTTGCCCGGGACCGAGCGGCTCGCGAACGAGGTGTACCCGCTGGTGCTGCCGTACGACGAGCACCGCTTGCTCATCGGGACCAGATCAGACGGCCTGTTTCTGTACGACGGCGCGAGGCTGACGCCGTTTGTGACGGAAGTCGATGCGTTGATCAAGGACAGTAACCTCTATCGCGGCTTCGAACTCCCCGACGGCAAGCTGGCGCTCACGACCACCATTGGCGGCGTCGTCATCATCGATCGCGCGGGGCATCGCCTGCAGGTGCTGAACAAGGAGGCGGGCCTTCGCGACAGCTCCGCGTACTACGCGATGACCGACCGCCAGGGCGCGCTCTGGATCGGTCTGGCCACCGGCATAGCCCGAGTTGAAACGCTCTCTCCCGCATCGTTCTTCGCCGAGGCCGACGGCCTCCCGCCGATTGGTCAGAGCCGGCTGGTTCGTCACCAAGGCCACCTGTATTCGGCGACCGGAGCGGGCGTCTTCGTCCTGGAGTCGAAGGTCGCCGGCGCTCCGTTTGCGAGGTTCGCGCGAGTCTCTGGCATTTCGTCGCAAGCCTGGGACCTGCTCGAGTTTACGGATCCGGCGGGCAAGCATGCGCCGGACCTGCTGGCGGCGGCGTCAGATGGCGTGTTCCGGATCGACGGCGACAAATCGACGACCATCGTGCCCTCCTTAGGTCGGTCCTTTAACGCGTCGGTGTTGCTGAAGTCGAAGGCCAACGGCGCGCGCGTCTGGGTCGGCCTGTTCGATGGCCTGGCATCGCTGCGCTACGTGGACGGCCGATGGGAAAGCGAAGGACGCGTCGCCGGCATCACGGAACAGGTCCGGAGCCTGGTCGAAGTGGAGGGTGGCGCGCTCTGGGCAGGTACACAGACGAGTGGATTCCTTCGGATCCAATTCGACCCGGCCGCGCTGACGAGTGGCGTTCGGCCGGTCCCGCGGATCGAACGTTTCGGTGTCGCCCAGGGTCTGCCCGCGGGTCAGGGGATCGCATTCAGCATAGCCGGCAAGCCCCTGTTTCATGCCTTCAATACCGTGCTCCTGCGCTATGACGATGCCACGCACGCGTTCGTCAAAGACGAGACGTTCAATGTCATCGCGCCGAATCCGGACGGTGGTTTCCTGGGGGTCACCGAGGCGCCGAATGGGGACGTCCTGGTCGGCAACGGCATCGAGCTGGCCGCGCTCAAGCATCAAAGTGACGGGACGTACCAGAAGGGCAGCGTGGCATTCGGGCGCTTCTGGACCGGGGCAGAGGTCTTCTTCGACCACGACGGCGTCGTCTGGTTCGCGTCGGATAGTTTTCTGTACCGGTACGACACGACGATGCGTCGCGACGACGCGACAGCCATTCCGGCGTTGATCCGGAAGGTGACCCTCAACGAGAAGACGGTCGTCTTCGGCGGGGGCGTGGACGCCGCGGAGCTCACGCTGGGTCCATCGAGCAAAGCGCTGCGCTTCGAGTACGCCGCCGCATCCTTCTACGACGAGAAGGGCACCGTGTACCGGTCGCGCCTCGACGGACTCGACGGTGACTGGTCCGGGTGGACGAAAGAGACGCGCCGCGACTACACGAACCTTGGATTTGGCGAGTATCGCTTCCGTCTCCAGGCCCGGGACGTCACCGGCCGCGAAACCCCTGAGGCGCTGTACGCCTTCATCATCCAGCCGCCGGTGTACCGCACCTGGTGGGCCTACACGCTGTACGCCGGGGGCCTGCTCCTCATCGGGTTCGGGTTCGACCGGCTCCAGCGCCGCCGCGTGATCTCCAAGGAGCGGGAGCGCGCGACGTTCAACGAAGCGCGGCTGCGCGTCGAGTCGGCCGAAGCGCTCGCGAAGTCCGAGAGCGAGCGGATGAAGAACGTCGAACTGCTCAGCGAAATCGGCCGCGAGATCACCGCATCGCTGGACATCGACACGATCTTCGACAAGCTCTACGAGCACGTGAACCAACTCGCCGACGCAGACGTCTTCGGCGTCGGACTCCATCACGCTGACCGGCACGAGATCGAGTTCCGGCTTGCGATTGAGAACGGCCACCGCTACGCGCCGTATTCGCGGGACACAAAAGACCCCAACCAGTTCCCGGTCTGGTGCGTCGAGCATCGCGAGCCGATCTTCATCAACGACGTTTCGCAGGAATACTCGAAGTACATCGCGCAGTACGACGGGCAGTCGCGTCCACTCGAGGACGGCTCGATGTCGCGGCAACCGCAGTCGCTGATCTATCTGCCGCTCATCTCGAAAGAGCGCGTGCTCGGCGTCATCACGATTCAGAGCTTCGAGAAGAACGCCTACACCGAGTATCACCTCAACGTGATGCAGAGCCTGGCGGCCTACACCGCGATCGCGATCGACAACGCGGCCGCCTATCGGCAACTGAACGAGCAGGAGCACGAAATGCGCCGCCTGTTCGACGACGCCGAGCGCGCGCGGGCCATCGCCGAGGATGCCGACGCGGCCAAGAGCGCGTTCCTGTCGACGGTCAGCCACGAACTGCGCACGCCGCTCACCTCCGTGCTCGGCTTCGCCAAGATCATCAGGAAGCGGCTCGAAGAGCGCATCTTCCCCCTCATCACCACCGACGACAAAAAGATTCGTCAGACGATGCAGCAGGTGGAAGACAACTTGAAGGTGGTCGTCAGCGAAGGCGAGCGGCTCACGAAACTCATCGACGATGTGCTGGACCTGGCGAAGATCGAGGCGGGGAAGCTGGAATGGCACATGGACGCGGTCGACCTCCGCGAGGTGATCGAGCATGCCACGTCGGCGACGTCAGCCCTTCTGGATCAGAAAGGGCTCGCGCTGGTCAAGGCCATCGCCACCGATCTTCCGGTACTCACGGGGGATCGCGATCGCCTGGTGCAAGTGGTGATCAATCTGATCTCCAACGCGGTGAAGTTCACGGACTCCGGATCGGTGACCTGCCGCGCCACTTCCGCCAATGGCGAAATCATCGTCAGCGTCGTGGATACGGGCGTCGGGATCACGCCGGAGGATCAGCCCAAGGTGTTCGAGCGTTTCAAACAGGTTGGTGACACCCTCACCGACAAGCCGAAGGGCACAGGGCTGGGCCTGCCGATCTGCCGCGAGATCGTGGAACACCACGGCGGACGGATCTGGGTCGAGAGCGTCATCGGCAAGGGCAGCACGTTCTCGTTCGCGATCCCCGTCTCCGGCACGTCGATGCCGATCGGCACCGGCCCCGTCGAACTCGCCGCCCTCCTCCGTCAATTGCGCGACCAGGTCGTCGTCACCACACCGCGGACGCCGGCGCGGCAGCCACGCATCCTCGTCGTCGATGACGAAGCGAACATCCGCGAACTGTTGACGCAGGAGTTCACCGAGGCCGGCTACCAGGTGAGCGTGGCGGCGAACGGGCGCGAGGCGATCGAGGAAGTGCGACGCAACCGGCCGGATCTGGTGGTGCTCGACGTGATGATGCCCGAGATGAACGGGTTCGACGTCGCGGCGGTGCTGAAGAACGATCCGCAGACGCTCGACATCCCGATCGTGATCCTGTCGATTGTGCAGGACAAAGATCGCGGCTTCCGGCTTGGCGTCGACCGCTACCTGACCAAGCCGATCGACACCGAGCTGTTGTTCAAGGAAGTCGGCGCGTTGATCGAACAGAAGCGCTCGCGCAAGCGCGTCCTTGTCGTCGATCAGGACGCATCGACGGTGAAGACCCTCACCGACGTGCTGCGGTCGCGTGGCTACACGGTCACCGAAGCGCGCGGCGACAACCTCGTCGAGACCGCCAAGGCGCTGCAGCCGGACATCATCATGATGAACTCCGTCTCGTCCACCAGGCCGGAAGCGGTGCAGCTGCTGCGCTTCGAAAAGGGACTGGAGAACGTCCTGTTCCTCGTCTACCAGGAAACCCGGGAGCCCAGGTGAGCCGAACGATTCTGATCGTTGACGACGAAGCCCACATCCGCATGCTGATCCAGCAGACCCTCGAGGACCTCGAGGACGAAGGCGTCACGCTGCTGACCGCCACCAATGGCGAGGAAGCCCTCGCGTTGATCGAGTCCGAGAAGCCGAATCTCGTCTTCCTCGACGTGATGATGCCGAAGGTGAGCGGCTTCGATGTGTGCGACCGCACGAAGCACGCGCTGGGCCTGACCGACATCTACATCGTGCTGCTCACGGCCAAGGGGCAGGAGTTCGACCGGCAGAAGGGCCAGGAGGTCGGCGCCGACCTCTACATGACCAAGCCGTTCGATCCCGACGCGCTGCTCGCCAAGGCGCGCGACGTCCTGGGGATCTGAGCGGTTGATGATTCGCGGCGCCCTCACGCACCTGCTCCGTCCCACGCGCGACGCGCACGCCCTCGTCGCGCAGATGGTGGCCGCGATCGGCGAGCCGATCACGATCGAGGACAACGACGGCCGCGTCCTGCACGGCGAGATCCTCGGTCAGCCCGGTGCCCGGTATCCCATCACGCTCGACGGCACGGGGCTCGGTTGGGTCTCCGGATCCGCCTCGGCCAGGAATGTTGCGGCGCTGCTCGATCACCTGCTCTCCAGGGAATCCGAGCGCAAGGCTCTGGGCACGGAAGTCCTGCACCTCTACCGTGAGGTGAACCTGATTTATTCGTTCTCCGAAAAGCTCGCGGCGCTTCTCGAACTCGAGAAGGTCGCCAGCCTCACCCTGCAGGAAGCGCGTCACCTGATCACCGCCTCCGACGGCACGATCATGCTTCTGGAGGAGGGATCCGTGCTGTTGACGACGCTCGCCGGATTTGGGGAGGCGCTGCCGCACCTCACCGGATTCCGTGTCGGCGAGGGCATCATCGGCGCAATCGCGGCCAGCGGCATCGCGGAGATCGTCAACGATGTCGATGGGGATTCGCGTCGCATCAAGGACGGCACTGGTGTGCGGTCGCTGGTCTGCGCGCCACTGAAGGTGGGGGAGCGCGTCATCGGCGTCATCGCGCTGGGAAGCGTGAAGCCGGCGCTGTACACCGCCGGTGAACTGAAGCTGTTGAACACCCTGGCCCTGCAGACGGCGACGGCCATCGAGAACGCGCGTCTGTTTGAACGCACCGTGCAGGCGGCGCTCGAGCGGGAACGCCTGATGGCGCTGCACCGGGAAACCGAGATCGCCCGCGCGAAGCTCGAGAGCGAATTCGATTTCGCCGCGCGCATCCAGGCGGATCTGTTTCCGGCGGAGATGCCGCGTGTGGATGGCTACGATCTGGCGGCGCGCAACCGCCCGGCTCGCCAGTGCGGCGGCGACTACTACGAAGCGCTGATGGTGCCGAGCGCCGACGGTCCCGAGCGGCTGGTGGTCTGCGTGGCCGATGTCTCCGGCAAAGGGATGCCTGCCGCGCTGCTGATGAGCAACATGCAGGCGACGCTGCGCGCGCTCATTGGACGGACCCCGTCGTTGAACGCGCTCGCGGCGCACGCCAACGATCTGTTGTACGCCTCGACCTCACCGAACAAGTACGTGACCGCCGCCATGCTTGAACTGGCGCCGGCGACTGGCGCGGCACGCTACGTCAGCGCCGGACACGCAGACTGTCTGCTGCTGAAGGCCAACGGCCATGCCGAGCGGCTGGAATCCACGGGCACCCCGCTTGGACTGATGGGCGCCGGGCAGCCGTACGGTGAAACGGACGTCCGCGTCGAGCCCGGCGACTGCGTGGTGCTGTACTCGGACGGCGTACCCGATGCCCAGGATGCGGACGGCGCGGAATTCGGCGAGGAGCGGTTGCTGGACATCGTCCGCGAGCATGCAGAAGCCCCGGCCGCGACGCTGGTGGATCGTGTCTTCGCGGAGATTGACCGCTTTGTCGGCGAGGCGCCACAGTTTGACGACATCACCATGCTCGTCCTGCGCCGATCGCCTCGTGCGGGAAGCGCGAAGGTGTGAAGCGCAGGGCGACAGCGGGTTATGAAGCGGTCGGCTTCAGACTTGTGAGCGACTCCGCTTTGCGGCGGAAGCCCTCGAGCAAAGCCAGCGTCACGGGGCCGGGCGTGCCCGAACCGATCGTCCGATTGTCCACCTGCACGATCGGTACGACCTCGCGCGTGGTGCTGGTCAGGAACGCTTCGTCCGCGCCGAACAGATCCGCATCGTGCAGCACCTGTTCGCGCACGGAAATGCCGGCTCCGGCGCCGACCTCGAACAGGTACTCGCGCGTGATGCCAGGCAGCAGGCCCGCGTCAACGGGAGGCGTAAGCGCCGCGCCGTTCTTGACGATGAAGAGGTTTGACTGCGTGCACTCGGCGAGCTCGCCCTTGTAGTTACGCATGATGCCTTCGAAGCCGCCGCGTCGAATCGCTTCCTGCATCGCGAGCGCATTATTCAACAGGCTGTTCGACTTGATGAGCGGGTTCACCGTCCCTGGATGATTGCGGACGATCGGCACGAGCGCCACTTTCACGCCACGCTCGAAGACATCGGCGGGCGGCTCCACGTGCGGTTTGACGATGACGACGATCGACGGGACGGGGGTGGCCGCCGGATCGTAGGTCAGCTCGCCGATGCCGCGCGTCACCAGGATGCGGATGTAGGCCTCGCGGTCCTTGGTCGGCAGGCCAGCGGCTGTCACCGTCTCGCGGAAGCGCGCGTCGATCTGCGGATCGGTCAACGGGATGGAGAGCGCGATCATGCTGGCTGACGTTCGCAGCCGGCGCATGTGGCGTTCGAACAGGAACGGCTGGCCGTTGTAGGTGCGCAGCGTCTCGTAGATGCCCTCGCCAAAGAGAAAGCCGTGGTCGAAGATCGAGATCGACGCGTGCTCCTGATCGGACACGCGGCCGTTGACGTTGACGGTGGCTGCCATAGAGGGAGAGTATACCCATAGATGCGCGTCCTGAATTCCGCCCAGATGAAAGAAGCCGATCGTCGCACCATCGACGACATCGGCATTCCGTCCCTCG
>JANYHS010000289.1 GCA_025358945.1 Acidobacteriota bacterium | reverse complement strand
GCACAAGGACGAGCAGATGAAGCTGCTCGAGATGATCACGGACTACGCCAAGCAGGTTCCCGGGACCGTCGCGCTGAACGCGCGGGCATACGATCGCTACAAGCGCTACAGCTTCGATTTCGACTCGAAGAACTTCAAGCTTGATTTCACGAACGGCGTGCTGATCTACAAGTCGATCAAGGGCGCGCGCGCCAACCCGACGAGTCCGGACTTCATGACGCGGAACCCGAACGTGACGATCTGGGACGGCGTCACTGAGGCGCCGGACGAGACCGCCCGCGGCGACTGGATGAAGCTCGTCGCCAACGCCGGCCTGCAGTGGGACAAGGCGATCCTCGACTATCTCGTCCAGGGTCACCATGCGGTCGAGCGAAAAATTGATCCCTTCTGGAACGGGGTCGCGCTGACAATGAACAGGCCTCGCCCCCCGAAGCCTCAGACGGCGGACGAGAAGAAGACGACGAACGAAGGGGCTCGTTAGGTCATGTGCGAGCGCCGATGAGTTTGTAGCCGGAGCCGTTCGCCGAGCGCTCGTATCGAACGTCGTTCGGCAGGTCGAGCGACGACGCATCGGCGGGATAGCTGCCGTGCTCGAGCCGCCATTGTTGGAGTCTGATTGACGCTTGCGTGGCGCGATAGATCGATTTCAACCCGAATGTGTCAGCCACCAGTCGCGCTTCTTCGTTCCCGCCAAACTCTTGGACGACCTCACGGTGACTGCGGTTCGCGTGCTTGTTGAGGCTCTCCCCCGGTCGTAGCGCCTGCTCGGCGCTGTCGACGGTTTCAAGCTTTTCAAAGTTCTCGAAGAAAGCGCGATCGAGCCGAATGCTCAGCGTGGCCGATAGTCGTGAGGCCGTGGCGCGCATCGGATTGCGATGACTCCCACCGCGTGCTTCGAGCTCCTTGAGTGCTACGGCATTTTCCGTCCACAGTCGCAGGCGGGCGAGAGCGGGACGGACGTCTGGCAGTCGCCCATCGAATTTCAGCAAATCATTCCACCAGTCAGAGAGCAGTTGGGCATTGTCGGTTCTGGTCACAAGCTTGGCGAGCGTGAGCAAGCTGTTGCCGCTCCAGGCTACGCCGACAGCGGCCATGTGATCGTCGCCGTTAGCGAGGTCGCAAGCGACGGCGACACTCTGCAGGTAGAACCGTGCAGCCGTTCGGGCGTCGCCTTGAACGGCGGCTTGATGCCCGTCGACGATCAGACAACCCGCCAACGCGGACGCCTCACGCGGCTACTCGAAGGTGTCGAGCGACTCGAGGCCGAAGGTCAACCCCCAGTCGCACTGCGTGCTGCTGAGCGCAGCTTGGACGCGCGGACTTTTCGATTCCGCACATTTCTCGGTGACGGTCGGTGTAGTCGATTCGTTGTCGTCAGAGCCAGGCCCAAGTGCCGGCTTGATCACTTCTAATGTCCCGGTCAGATGAGGGAGCGCCTGGAGGTACCAGGTGGCCGCGTTCTGTTCAATCGGCTCACCGAATACGGCGGGTCGGCGATAGCTGGTTTCTCTGCGTCGAATCTCGTCGAGCTCCCGATGGTAGCGCTCGATGTGCGGCTGCAGAAGGCGCGAGGTGCCGAAATCGGCCGCGGCGAATAGACCCGCAATGGCAAACAGGGTTCCCGCGATCCACTTGAACGCGCGCTTTGTCACGACGGCGCCATTTTAGACATATCCTTTGTCTTCTCGTTCGGGCGCCGTTGGGCGCGGGCCACGGCTGGAGGGTTTCCAGCCCACCCGACCCACGTGACCCACGTGACCCACCAGACTTATGCGCATTGACATCAACTCCGATACCGGCGAATCGTTCGGCGCCTACACGATCGGCCACGACGCGGGGCTGTTTCGGTCGATTACGTCGGCCAACGTCGCGGCCGGATTTCACGCCGGCGATCCGTCGGTGCTGCGCGGGACGATTCGTTTGGCGAAGGCGCATGGCATCGCGGTCGGCGCGCATCCGGGGTTCCCTGACCTCGTGGGTTTCGGCCGCCGGGAGATGCACGTCACGCCGCAGGACGCGGAAGACCTCGTCCTCTATCAGATTGCCGCGGTTGCCGGCGTCGCTGCTGCGGAGGGCGTAAGACTCCAGCACGTGAAGCCGCACGGCGCGCTGTTCAACATGGCGGTCCGCGACGTTGAACTGGCCACAGCTATCGCGCGCGCGGTGGCCGCTTTCGATACGTCACTGATCCTCTTCGGCCTTCCCGGGTCGGAGATCCTGGCTGCCGGCCGCGCGGCCGGACTGCGCGTCGCCGCTGAAGTCTTCGCCGATCGCGCGTACGAGCCTGACGGATCCCTGGCCTCGCGCCGCAAGCCCGGCGCTGTGATTCACGACCCCGCCGCCGTCGTCCTGCGCGCTGTGCGAATGGTGAAGGAACGCACGGTCGTCGCGATCGACGGATCGATCGTGCCGCTCGAAGCGGACACGATCTGCGTCCACGGCGACACCCCCGGCTCCGACGAACTCGCCGCAAAAATCCGCGTCGGACTGGAAGCTGCCGGTGTTATCGTGAGGCCTATCGGCGCCGCGTAGCGCAGCCCTCAGCCCTCAGCCCTGTGCCCTAAGCCCTTTGACATTACCCCTCAGCCCCCAGTCCCCAGCTTCTAGCCCCGACGGTTTCCTGGCCTGGTGGACCGAGGCAGACTCGCGTGCGCGGCATGCCTTCGTCGCCGCCGCCATGGGCTGGATGCTCGACTCGTTCGACGTGATGCTCTACGCGATGGTGGGCGCGGCGCTGATCAACGATCCCACCCTGCATCTATCGTTTCAGACCAATGGGCTCCTCGGTTCCGCGACGCAGCTTGCGGCAGCGGTCGGCGGCATCGTATTCGCGGTCATCGCCGATCGCCTCGGCCGCAAGCGCGCGTTGATGGGCGCGATCCTGATGTACTCGATCTTCACGGCGGCCTGCGGCTTCTCGCAGACGGTGACGCAGCTGGCGATCTTCCGTGTGTGCCTCGGCCTGGGCATGGGCGGCGAGTGGGCGACCGGCGCGGCGCTGGTCTCGGAGTCGTTTCCGGCGCGCCACCGCGGCAAGGCGCTCGCGTTCGTCCAGAGTTCGTGGGCGATCGGCTACGGCTTCGCGGCGCTGGTCAACCTGATCGTCATGCCGATCTGGGGCTGGCGCGGCGTGTTCTTCGTCGGCGTGCTGCCGGCGCTGTTCACGATGTGGATCCGCCGCAACGTCGAGGAGCCCCAGATCTGGCTCGACGCACCGAAGGCGGACCGCGGCCGCATCAGCCTGTTGTTCACGCCGCGGATCATCAAGGTCACCGTCTTCGTCACGCTGATGAACGCGTGCACGCTGTTTGGATGGTGGGGCCTCAACAGCTGGGTGCCCTCGTATCTCGCGCTCAGCCCGGAGCGAGGCGGCATCGGGCTGTCGTCAGCCGTGATGTCGATGTTCGTGATCCTGATGCAGACCGGGATGTGGCTCGGCTACGTCAGCTTCGGCTACATCGCGGACGCGATCGGCCGCAAGAAAACTTACGTGACGTTCGTCCTCGCGGCCAGCGTGCTCCTGCCGCTCTATGGCTTTCTGAAAACGCCCGCGTTCCTGCTCGTGCTCGGTCCGCTCGTCGCGTTCTTCGGCACCGGCTACTACAGCGGTTTCGGCGCGGTCATCGTGGAGCTGTATCCGACGTCGGTGCGTGCAACCGCCGCTGGCGTGTGCTACAACACCGGCCGCATCGCCAGCGCGGCCGCTCCGTTCGTGGTCGGTTCGCTGGCGGCCTCGCGCGGATTTTTTTCGGCGTTCGCCGTCGCGGGATTCGCATTCTTCCTCGCGGCGATTATGTGGATCTGGATTCCCGAAACCCGGAACGCGGAGCTGACATGACCATGCGCGTCCTCGCCCCCGTCTTCGTGCTCGCGGCGGCCGTCACCATCGGCGCCCAATCGACCACGCTCCCGCGCACGCCGGACGGCCACCCGGATTTTCAAGGCGTCTGGGCGAACAACACCGTGACGCCGCTCCAGCGCCCGAAGCAGTGGGAGGGCAAGACCAAGCTCACCGACGCCGAGATCGCCGAGTTGCAGCGGTTCGCGGCCCAGATCACCGAAAACGACGGCGACGCGCAGTTCGGCGATGGGTTCATTCTTGCCGTGCTCAACCAGATTTCGAAGCCCGGGTCGTACGATCCCGGGACCGGCAACTACAACCAGTTCTGGCTGGTGGACCGCGACTGGCACGACAGGCGAACGTCGCTCATCACCGATCCGCCGCGAGGCGTGATGCCGCCGATGACGCCGGAGGCGCAGAAGCGCCGCGCGGCGGAGATCGAGCAACGCAAGGCGCACGCGTTCGAAGATCCGGAAGTGTTTCCGCTGGGTGAGCGGTGCGTGAATTTCGGCGTGCCGCGGCTTCAGGCCGGCTACAACAGCTATCTCCAGATCATCCAGTCGCCCGGCTACGTGACGATCATGAACGAGATGTCGCACGACGCGCGTGTCATCCCGATGGACGGCCGGCCGCACCTCGACGCCAGCATCCGCGTCTGGAACGGCGATTCTCGCGGACACTGGGAAGGCGACACGCTGGTCGTCGACACGACGAACTTCTCGCCGAAGAGCGAGTTCATGGGCGCCCACGAAAACCTGCACCTCACCGAACGACTCACGCGCGCCAGCGCCGAGGTCCTCAACTACGAGTTCATCGTCAACGATCCGACGACGTGGACCATGCCGTGGACGGCGATGGTCCCGCTCAAAGCCAAGAACGAATTGATCTACGAGTACGCGTGCCACGAGGGGAACCTCGCGATCCCCGGCATGCTGCAGGGGCATCGCTTCGAGGAGCGTGAGGCGGCGGGCAAGACCCGGCAGAAGTAGCGGGCGGAGGCGAGACCGGGAACGTTCCTGAGTATATTTCTAGATATACTTACGAATATGGGTAAGCCCCTGATGATTCAGGAAGACGACGATCGGCGGATTGAGCGGCTCAAGCGGCGCCTCGGCATCACGACGAAGATTGACGTCGTGCGCGCCGGCATGGCGTTGCTGGAAATGGACGCGCTGCGCCGCGAGCGGCTCGAGCGGTGGAAGCGCGCGGCGGCTCGCGTGGCCGCCGACAGCGCGCACGTGAACGCGGCATTCCGGGTCCATTCACGTCTGAAGCGGTTGTAGAACGTGACCCCGCAGCAATGGCACGTCTACGTCGTGGACCTCGAGCCACGCGTCGGCACGAAACCCGGCAAGCAGCGGCCGTGCCTGGCGATTCAGCCGACGCCCTTCGCGACGGCGGGGCTCACGAGCACGGTCATCCTCCCGCTGTCCACACGACTCACCGACGAAGCGTTTCCGCTGCGCGTGCGTTTGGCGAAAGGCACGTGCGGCCTGACGGCGGAGAGCGACGTGCTGGTGGACCAGATCCTGGCGTGGGACAACGCGCTGTTCCGCCGCGACCTGGGCGAGTTGCCGGAGGCGTTGCAGGACGAGGTGCGCGCCGCCATGCGCGAGTTCCTGGACCTGTGAGCCGGTGCAGCGTGCAGGTGCGTTGACAGGCATGAGGTCCTGATGGACAGCTCTGATGACTGGCCATAGAATGTGACCATGAAGCACATTCCCGCCGCGAAATTCAAGGAGACCTGCCTCTCGCTGCTCGACGCGGTCGATCCTGAAGGCATCGTCATCACCAAACGGGGGAAGCCCGTGGCGAAGCTGATGCCGTTTGCGGCCGATTCGTCGAATCTCATCGGCGCTCTTGCCGGGAAGCTGCGCATCAAGGGCGACATCCTCTCCACGGGGGTCAAGTGGCATGCTAAACCTTGATACCCATATTTTGCTGCACGCCGTCGCGGGGACGTTACGGCCAGGCGAGCGCCGGCTGCTGACGGCTCGCCGCTGGAGCATGTCGGCGATCGTGCTCTGGGAGATCGCCAAGCTCGCGCAGATTGGCCGCATCGCCATCGATCTGCAGGATCCGGAGGTCGTCCGCGTCCTCGGGCGGGTGCATGTGTGGCCGATCACCCGAGACATCGCCGACGCCAGCACGCGCCTCGATGTCCGCGGCGATCCGGCCGACGAACTGATCGCGGCCACCAGCCTCGTGCACAACGTTCCGCTGGTCACCCGAGACGCCGTCCTCCTGCGGTCGAAACGGCTCCCGTTCGCCCGCTGATTGCAAGGCAAGGACATGATGCCGATATTTCTGACTTCAGACTTCAGATTTCAGACGTGAGCCCCGCTGTCGCCGCCGTCGTCGCCATGTACGGCGCCTTCATGGTCGTCGGCTGGCTGGCCTCGCGCAAAGTCAAAGAAGGTACCGCTGCCGATCTGATTGTCGCCGGACGGTCGATGCCGCTCTGGGTCGCCGCGCTTACGATGACCGCGACGTGGGTGGACGGCGGCTACCTGCTCGGCACCACTGAAGGCGCGTACAAGAATTCCATTCAGCTCGGGATCCAGGGCGGCCTGTGCTTCGGCATCAGCCTGATCCTCGGCGGCATCATGTTCGCCGGCATCATGCGCCGCTACGGTTTCACGACGCTGATCGATCCGCTCGAAGCGCGCTTCGGCAAACGCTGGGCCGCGGTGCTGTTTCTGCCGGCGCTCGGGGGCGAGCTGTTCTGGAGCGCGGAACTGCTCGTCGCCGTTGGATCGACGTTCGGCGTCCTGCTCGGCATGAAACTGACGACCGCGATCCTTCTCGCCGCCGTTGTGACGACGGCGTACACAATGCTCGGCGGAATGTGGTCGGTGGCCTACACGGACATTTTTCAGCTGTCGATCGTGGCCATCGGTCTGGCGGTCGCGCTGCCGTTCGTGCTGTCCGGTGCCGGAGGACTGCATCACGCATGGGTCGCCTACATCGCGGCGCGACCCGAAGGCGGCGGCGTGATCCCGCCATGGCAGCCGCATACCGCGCTCTGGACGCACGCGTCTGTGATCGGCTGGTGGGACACATCGGTGATGCTGATGCT
>JANYHS010000214.1 GCA_025358945.1 Acidobacteriota bacterium | reverse complement strand
AGCTCCTGAGACACGCGTTCGCGAATCGCACCGCACTCGACCAGCATCAGCCCGTCCGCGGTTTCGATCGCCACGTCCCAGCGATCACGCGCGATCCCTTCCGGGCGATCCTCGAAACTGGTCGCCTGACGGCTGGTGTCGACGGGATGTCGCCGCGACACGTACGCCGCAATCGGCGATCCGTTGATCAGCACGCGCACCGCGACAATCACATCCTTCTCGACTGACGCGCTGCCGTAGTGAAAGCGCTCCGCATCCTCGCAGAACAGCCGGAGGTCATCGTCGGCGGGAATTTCCGCGAGGACGATGCGGCCGAGGGCGCCCTCGGCTTCGCGGGCGCGCAGGCGCCGCCGGCGGAACGCGGTCAGCGTTGTGCCGAGGCTTGCGGCGATGACGAGCAGGACGAGCGCCACCGCCGCGGCGAAGACATCACGCATATCGGACTAAAATGCAGGCGTGTCCCACTGGCCCGAGCCGCTGGCACGGGCCTACGCGGCGTGCGAAGCGCTGGCCCGGTCGCACTACGAAAATTTCCCCGTGGCGTCGCGGCTGCTGCCGGCGGCGATGCGGCCGCACGTGGCCGCGGTGTACGCGTTCGCCCGAATCGCTGACGACATCGCTGACGAGGGATCGGCGCCCGCGGCCGAGCGCAAGGCGCAACTCGACGCGTGGCAACAGCGGCTGCATGCGGCCGTCGCCGCCGAAGAGTCCGGATGCGCGCCACTGGCTCATGAGAATGTGATTTGTGTCGCGCTCGCCCATTCGATCCGATCGCTCGACCTGCCGATTGCGTTGTGTGACGATCTGCTGAGCGCGTTCGGTCAGGATACCATGACGACCCGATACGACTCGTGGGCTGAGGTGTTCGACTATTGCCGTCGATCCGCGAACCCGGTCGGGCGACTCGTGCTCCGCATCGCCGGCTATCGTGACGAGGCGCTCGATCGATCCTCCGATGCGCTCTGCACCGCGCTGCAGCTCACCAACTTCTGGCAGGATTTCAGTCACGACTGGCTGATCGGGCGGCTCTACGTGCCGCGCGACGTCACCGCCGCCTGCCGAGCCCGCGAAATGGATCTGAACGGTCCGTATCTGAACGACGCGTGGATGGCGGCCATGCGCCAGTGCGTGGACCAGACGCGCGCGCAGTTCGAGGCCGGGCGCGCGGTGTGCGATGGCGTCCGTGGACGCCTGCGCTACGAGCTGCGCATCACCTGGCTCGGCGGCATGCGGATTCTCGATCAGGTCGAACGGACTGGCGCCGCGCTCCTTGGCGAGCGCCCGACGATCCGAAAAAGCGACCTGCCGCTCCTCCTCTGGCGCACGGCGCGCTGGTCCTCGCAGACGTAATGGCGCGCAAGACCAGCTTCTACTACTCGTTCCTCGTGTTGCCCGCGTCGCAGCGCCGCGCGATCATCGCCGTCTGGGACTTCTGCCGCGCGGTGGACGATGCGGTGGATGAAGAACCGGCGTCGGCGGCGGCGGGGTTGCCGATCGGTCGCGCCGCGGTGGCGTTCTGGCGCGAGGAGATCGCGCGCGTGTTCGCCGGCCAGCCGGCGTCAACGGATCAGGGCCGCCGCCTGCAACCGTTCGTGGTCGAGTTCGATCTTCCGCGTCAGGCCTTCGACGATGTGATCGATGGGGTGGCGATGGATCTCGATACGTCGCGCTATCAGACGTTCGACGAGTTGTTCGAGTACTGCCGGCGGGTCGCCTCTGCGGTCGGCATGATCTGCATCCGCATCTGGGGCTGCCGCGACGAGGGCGCGCGCGACTACGCGCTTTATCTCGGGGTCGCGTTACAGCTGACCAACATCCTGCGCGACGTGAAGGGCGATCTGGAGCGCGGGCGTGTGTACCTGCCGCTCGACGATCTGAAGGCCTGCAGCTGCACGGTTGAGGATCTGTCGGCTGGCGTCGTCACCGAGCCGGTGCGGCGCTTGATCAAATTCGAGTGCGGTCGTGCGCGAGAGTTCTATCAGCGCGCGATTGACGCGCGACCGGCTCAGGATCGCAAGCGGCTGGTTGCTGCCGAAATCATGCGCGCGGTCTATTTCGAAACGCTGCAACGCATCGAGCGCAGCGGTCACGATGTGTTCACCGCGCGCGCGCGTGTACCGAAACCCCGGCAGGCGCTGATCGCGCTCCGGCAATGGCTGTGGAGCTGACACCCGTGGAGCCGACACCCGTGGCGCACGACGTGAGTCGTGCGAGCACGCATCCCGACGTCATCGTCATCGGCGCCGGGTTTGCCGGCTTGAGCGCGGCGGTCCGCCTGACCAAGCGCGGCGCGCGCGTGCTCGTGCTCGAGGCTCGGTCGCGTCTCGGCGGACGTGCGACGGCGTTTCCCGATCGCGACACCGGTGAACTCGTCGACAACGGCCAGCACATTCTGATGGGCTGCTACACCGAGACGTTCGGCTTCCTGCGCGACATCGGCGCCGAGAACAACGTGCGCCTCGAACCGCAGCTGGCAGTGACGATGATCGATCGAGCGGGGCGGAAGACGCGGCTGGCGTGTCCCACGCTGCCAGCGCCGCTGCACCTCGTGGCCGGCGTCCTCGAGTGGGACGCACTGTCATGGCGCGATCGGTGGTCGATGCTGGGGATGGCGACGCCCCTGAAGAACGCGCGGCGCGAGTTGGAAGGATCACCGCTCAAGGCGGCGTCGATGGATGAGACCGTCGAGAACTGGCTGATTCGCAATGGTCAGACGCCGCGGCTGCGCGAGCTGTTGTGGGACCCGCTGGCGCTGGCGGCGCTCAACCAGATGCCGAATCAGGCCGCGGCGCCATTGTTTGCGCGCGTGCTCGCGGAAATGTTCAGCGACGATCCGCGCGCGGCGGCGATCGCGCTGCCGACCAAGCCGTTGCATTTGATGTACGCCGAGCCGGCGCGCGAGTTCATCGAGCGCCACGGCGGTACGGTCCGCACGGGCGCCACCGCGAAGATCGGGTTGAACGCCGGTCGAGACGCCGTCGCCGGCGTGAAGGTGGGTGGCGAGACGTGGACGGCCGGTCACGTGATCTCGAGCGTGCCGTGGTTCGCGTTGGCCGAGTTGTTCGACGAGGAGCCACCGGCGCTGCACGGCGTCATTGATCGCGCGCGCCGCACGGGCTCGTCACCGATCGTCACCGTCAATCTCTGGTTCGACCGTCGGGTGCTCGACGAGCCGTTTGTCGGCCTGCCGGGACGCGCGATGCAGTGGGCATTCGACAAGCGGCTTGTCGTCGGCGAGACGGCGTCGCACCTGTCGCTGGTCTCGAGTGGCGCGGCGGAGATCCTGGCGGAGACCAACGAGGCGCTGATCAGGCGTGCGCATGAGGAGTTGCTGGATGCGCTGCCGCCCGTCCGCGACGCAAAGCTTGTGCGCGCCACCGTCGTCCGCGAACCGCGCGCGACGTTTTCGATCACGCCCGGTCAGCCGGCTCGGCCGCCGACACGAACGGAACTGCCCGGCTTCCTGCTGGCAGGCGACTGGATTGATACCGGCCTGCCTGCCACCATCGAGAGCGCGGTCAGGAGCGGACACCGCGCTGCGGAATGCTGCATCGAGTAATCGGGTAATCTGGTCATTGGGTAATCGATTGCCCAATCAATTCCCAGATTTCCCATCACCCAATTACCCAATTCATGACCTCCGTCGTCGTTCACTACAAAGAACTCGCGCTGAAAGGGAAGAACCGGCCGTGGTTCATTCAGTTGCTCGTGCGGAATCTCAAGACCGCGCTCGCGGGCCTGCATGTCGCGACTGTGCGGTCGGTGATGGGACGCATCGAGCTGGAGCTGCGACCCGATACGCCGTGGGAAGACGTGCGCGAGCGATTGGGACGCATCTTCGGCATTGCGAATTTTTCGTACGCCAACCGCGGCCCGCACGACTTCAAGGAGCTCGCGTCGGAGATCATGACGGGGCTCGGCGATCTGGCGCCTGCCTCGTTCCGCGTGTCCGCGACGCGATCCGACAAGCGGTTGCCGTTCACATCGCCGGAGGTTGAGCGGGAGATCGGCGGGATCATCTGGGACGCGAAGGGGTGGAAAGTTGACCTGTCGCACCCGGCCCTGACGATCCACATCGAGATGCTGCCGACCGGCGCGTTCTACTTTTTCGGCAAGGAGCCGGGCGCCGGCGGGATGCCGAGCGGCACCGGCGGCCGTGTGGCGTGCCTGCTGTCGGGCGGGATCGATTCACCGGTCGCCGCGTATCGCATGATGCGCCGCGGATGCAAAGTGCAGCTGATTCACTTTCACAGCTACCCGATTCTGTCGCGCGCATCGCAGGAGAAAGTGCGCGAGATTACGACCCTGCTGACCAGGCATCAGCTGCGCGCGCGGTTGATGCTGGTGCCGTTCGGCGCGCTGCAGCAGCAGGTGGTGCTGGGCGTGCCGCCGGAGTTGCGGGTGGTGATCTACCGGCGGCTGATGCTGCGGATCGCAGAGCGGCTGGCGCGCAAGGGCCGGGCGGGCGCGCTGGTCACCGGCGAAGTCGTCGGCCAGGTGGCGTCGCAGACGCTCGAGAACATGACCGCGATTGCCAGGGCCACGTCGCTCGAAATCCTGCGGCCGCTGGTCGGCATGGATAAGGACGAGATCGTCGCCGAAGCGAAGAAAATCGGCACCTACTCCATCTCGATCATTCCCGACCAGGACTGCTGCACGTTGTTCACGCCGAAACATCCGGCAACCCGCGCGCGCCTCGAGGTCGTCGAGCGGGCCGAGATCGGGCTGCCGATCGAAGAGATGGTGACCGCGGCGCTCGACACGACCGTGGTCGAAGACTTCAAATTCCCGACACCGGTGTAGAATACCGGGTCGCTCCCGACAACAACGGAACGGTCATGACATGTCCAAAGTAGAAGAGATTCTTGGCGCCGACGGCGCCGACCTGCTTCAGCATCAGTGCAAGACGATTCCCAAAGAACACATTCATCTTCCGGGACCGGACTACGTGGATCGCGCGTATGGCCTTTCGGATCGGCCGACGCGCGTGCTCGGCAGCCTCCAGTCGCTGCTGAATCATGGGCGGCTGGGCAAGACTGGCTACGTGTCGATCCTGCCGGTCGATCAGGGCATCGAGCATTCCGCCGGCGCATCGTTTGCGAAGAACCCGGCCTATTTCGATCCCGAGAACATCGTGAAGCTGGCGATTGAGGGCGGCTGCAACGGCGTCGCCTCCACGCTCGGCGTCCTCGGCGCGGTGGCGCGAAAGTACGCGCACAAGATTCCGTTCCTGATGAAGTTCAACCACAACGAGTTCCTCTCGTACCCGAACAGCTTCGATCAGATCCGGTTTGCCAGCATTCGCCAGGGCTTCGAGATGGGCGCGGTGGGCGTGGGCGCGACGATCTACTTCGGGTCCGAGGAGTCGAAGCGCCAGTTGCAGGAAGTGACCACGATGTTCCAGCAGGCGCACGAGCTCGGGATGTTCACCGTGCTGTGGTGCTACCTCAGGAATCCGGCGTTCAAGACCAAGGACGTCGACTATCACGGGGCCGCAGACCTCTCGGGACAGGCCAATCATCTCGGCGTGACGATCGAAGCCGACATCATCAAGCAGAAGCTGCCCGAAAACAACGGCGGGTTCACCGCGCTGAATTTCGGCAAGAGCGACAAGCGGATGTACACCGAACTCAGCACGCCGCATCCGATCGATCTCACACGCTATCAGGTGGCGAACTGCTACATGGGGCGCGCCGGACTGATCAATTCCGGCGGCGCGTCATCAGGCGACAGCGACCTGAAGGAAGCCGTGAGGACCGCCGTCATCAACAAGCGCGCCGGCGGCATGGGGCTCATCTCCGGACGCAAGGCGTTCCAGCGTCCGATGGCCGAAGGCGTGGGACTGCTGAACGCGATCCAGGACGTGTACCTCAGCAAGGACATAACGATCGCGTAACACCACGAATGTTTCCCCGTTTGTTTTCGTGTGTTTCGTGCGCTCGTGTGTTCGTGGCTGCCTTCGCTCTTTCTGGCTCCGCGTGCGCTGCGCATCATTCCTCGACCGGCCTGATCCTTCGCGTTGATCAACCTTCCGCGACCGTCACGATTTCTCACGACGCATTCCCGGGCTACATGGACGCCATGGCGATGCCGTTCGATCTGCGAGGATCGGCGCGCACCGCGAAACTGACGCCTGGCGATCGTGTGAAGTTTCGCGTGTCGGTGAAAGGCGGGCGCTCGTGGGTTGACCGTGTCGAGGTGGTGTCCGCATCGCCGGTTGACGCTGGCTTGCAGAACACGCCGGCCGCGCCGGTGCTGGTCCCGGTCGGGACGACGATGCCGGATTTCGAGCTGACCGATCAGGACGGCAAGCCAGTGAGGCTGTCCGCGTTGAAGGGCAAGGTGGTCGCCGTCACGTTCATCTATTCGCGCTGTCCGCTGCCGGACTATTGCCCGCGCATGATCGAGAACTTCAAGGCCGTGCGCGCGCGCTTTGCCGACCGCATGAATCGCGATCTGGTATTCCTCACCATCAGTTTCGATCCGCGCTACGACACGCCGGAGGTGCTGACGAAGTACGCCGCGTCTCAGCGCGCCGGCGGACCAGGCTGGCATTTCCTCACCGGTGACCCGGCGAAGATCGAGCGCGTGTGCAACGCGTTCGGGATTCAGTACTGGGCGGAGGAGGGGCTGATCACGCACTCGCTGCAGACGGCGATCATCGACCGTGAAGGCCGTCTGGCGGCGACCGTCGAGGGCAAGAATTTCACGCCGGTCCAACTGGGCGACTTGGTCGGAGCTGCCCTGGAGGTACACCATTAAGCGGTGTTACTGTCATATAAAATACCATTATAGACGTACGGAAAGGTTCGATGTATCCTCTGCGACACTATGTCCAAGACCACACTGCTCCCCATCGTTGGTTTGACCCTGGCCCTCGCTTCCGCGGTGGCCGTTTCCGGATGCTCGAAAGGGGACGCCGCGAAGGCTGCAGCCGCGACCGCCGACGCGACCGCTGGCGCCGCGGCTGATGGCAGCGCTCCGGCGGACGCCGCCGGACAGCCGCAGCTCATCGTCGAGTCGTCGCCGAAAGGCGTCGTCCTCGAAAACAAGATCGGCAAGCGCCTGATGAACGTCCGGATCTCCGTGGAGATCAAGGAGTCGCCGGTGCCGTTCGTGGTGGTGCTACCGACGCTCGACAAGGAGACGAGGCTGCTTGTCGACTGGCTTCGCTTCCGCAGCGACGAAGCGGCGCTCTACGACTCGTCGGCGCATCACCCCAAGCAGGTCACCGTCTTCGCGAAGGACATTTTTTCGAAGAACTACGAGGTCACGATTCCCTGGGCGGAATAGCTGGTTCGCTGTCGCGCGAGGTTCAACAGGCGACCGAATTCACCGCCCGCGTCGTAGCGCGAAGGCTTCAGCCGAGCGACACGCGGAGGTAAGACGTCTCGCTCCGCGCGCCTCATCGTCAGACCGGTCCGCGGCGGTCCCGGAAAGAAGTTCTCCAACGAAGAACGTCAGGGCTTGAAACGTCGCGACCTGATTCGACGTTTCGAAGAACGTGGCTGCCAGTTGCTGCGTGAGGGCGGCAACCACACGATCCAGGTGAATCGCGCCGCTAAGAAAACCTCCAGCCGTCACGGCCGGAATTGCACGGACCCTTCAGCACGTCGGCTCCAAGCGGTTGTTAGACACCATGAATTGTTCACCAGGTTGCAATCCGTTGGTTGCGTGCTTCGATGAAACCGATCGCGAGTTCCCGATACGCCGCGTACGCTGCCAGGGTGTCTGGCACTGGTGACGAGTTGAAGTTCTCAAACGGCGAGAAGAACTTCACGGCCGAGCAATCGGCGGTGACAAGATCCTGAAGAAGAAAGAACTCCACGTATCCCCGGAAATCGCCGAATAGCTGGAAGTAGTCCGCGTATCGTCCGAGCGTGTCACTCAAAGGGCTGGCTTCGTTGATGTAGTGCCTTCGAATGCACTCAACCGTGAGATCGAACCGGTCCTTGATCCGCGGATGAAACCCGCGTGCACCGTTGATCGTCATCTGGCGACCGACGCGTTGCCCGGGGAACACCATCATGCCGCCAATCGTGTAGCCGATTCCCATGAAGGCCGCCAGCTCTTCAGGGCTCTGCTCGATGATGTGCGAGAGGCGAGCCTCCTTCCCTGAATGTGGGAATCACCGCATCGCTCGTCAACCAGAACTCGCCCAACTGAGAACTCTTGTGATGCAGGTAGACGCGGGGCGTCGTGTCCAAGAGTTCGAACACAGCACCGCTCGGCAGTGGTTCGCTCCAAAGAAGCTTGTGATAGCGGCGGAGCGCCGGACTCAGAGCGTCCGGATCGTTCTTCGGGTAATCCGGCGTGTCCGACCGAAAATCGAAAGTGACGTCAATTCGACTGTGCGTGTCCATACCCCGATGTTCCGCTCATCCTGAAGGTGAACTCGTTCCGATTCGCTTCGTTGCCCTGTCTGGCTAACTTAACTAGTCTTGGAGTAGACGGCGGCTTTCATCTCGCAGCCAACGACGACCACCACGAGAACCATCAGGCCGCTTCATCTCCAACTTGCGCCGGATGTGAACACGGCCATCCGGCCAACAGCCGCGCCGTGCATGGCTGCTCGACCGACGTTGGCTGCATGCGGCAGCAGCCAATCGCACCTCGTCGCTGAGCCGCAACTTGATGTAAGCCGCAGTCGTCCATCCGTTGCCTCGGACGCCGCCGCGCGTCCCTCGGGATCGCTCAGCTGAAGCTTTCGCGCTACGCGGATCCCAGTCCCATCGCGCGGCGCCAGGCGGCGATCTGGCCGAGATGATCCATTTCGTGGCCGGTCACGAGAAAAATCGCGAAGTCGCCGACGGTCGGGAAATGATCGCGCCGTTTTTCGTTCGGGTGCGGCTGCGCCAGGAATGCCGGATCGGCAGTCGCCAGTGCCTTCGCAATTCGAACGTGCTCCGACTCGAGCACGCGGAGAATTTCGTCCTTGCCAGGAAACGCGCTCTTGTCCGGCGGCGGTGTGCCGCCGGTCTTGAACGTCTGCTCCCAGCCCGCCGGTAACTCCGAGCTCAGGCCGAGCAGCGCGGCGAGATGATCCGCAGCCACTGCGAGGTGACCCAGCGACCACGCCGGGTGGTTCACGACGCCATGCGGCTGCGCGCACATCTGGTCGTCGGACAGATCACTCACCAGACGTTTCGCGAACCCCAGGTTCATCGAGTACGCATGCAGGATGTGTTGAAGCATGGCTGGATTCTAACCGGTACGTCCCGTACGCGGGCATCGTCGCGTAGCCTTCCTTTACCAGCGCGCGATTGCCGCGTCCGGCCTCCACCCGCGACAGCCCGGTGACGCGCGCGAGTTCGCCGGGAATCGTCATCCCGGCTCCGGCCAGGAAACAGCGCGCGATTTCTCGCAGGGCGACCTCTCGATTCACGCGCTTTCGCAACTGGTCGGGAAAGCGGCCGACGCCAAGCGTCCAGATGTAGGTGAACTTCGGTTGATAAAACACCTCGCTCGGCGTCACGATCATCGCGGCCTGGAGTTCATCCAGCCCCTTGGTGAACGCGGTGCGATCCTTCACGCCGGACTCATCGCGCAGGTCGGACGAAGCCATCTCCCATTCTCTGCGGAGCACGCGCAGAATCGCTCGCGCATTGCGGCTCAGTCGCTTGTCTTCCTCCGATTTGCGCATGCCCCAGATCGCGTGAAAGCAGGGGATCATGCGCGGCGCCAGGAACATCGTTTTGCCGCGCGCGAGCTTGGCGTAGTAGACCTTGCCGCGTGTGATGATCTCGTCCTTCAGCATCCAGGTGAGCGAGGCTTCCTCATCTTTCTGCACGTTGCGCGGCATCACCGCGTCCCGGCGGCCGCAGACCGCGACGTAGAGCGACGGCCCCGGTTTTCGTGAATCCTGGAGGCAGAAGGCGAAGCCGGCGCGCTCGACAAAGCGCTCCGCAGCGAACGCGGTGTCGATGTGCTGCGGACCTTCGCGGCACCAGCGTTCGTCGCGGTATTCCTCGATCTCGCTCGGGATCTCCGGCTTGGGTCTCATGCGGGCAGCGACGCGGCTTGCGGTTTACTTGATTCCGATCACCATCGAGTCGGGACCGACGAGTGGCTCGACGCGCGTGGACGAGAAGCCGGCGTCCTTCATCCAGCCCGCGCAGTCGGCGCCGGTGTAGTCGAAGCCGCCGGGCGTTTCGATCAGCATGTTCAGGCTCATCATCAACCCGAACGCATTCTTCGATCGGTCGTCATCGATGATCGCCTCGTAGACGATGAGCGCGCCGCCGGTCGGAATCGCCTCGTAGGCTTTTCGCATCAGCATCTGTTTGGTGGGCAGATCCCAGTCGTGCAGGATGTGTCCCATCATCACGACGTCGGCCTTCGGCAGATCCCGATCGAAGAAGCTGCCCGGGATGAACGACAGGCGATCGGCGACGCCCGCGGCTGCTGCGTACTCCTCGAAGATCGGCGCGACCTCAGGCAGATCGAAACCGTTGCCGCGCAGGTGCGGGTTGGCGACCGCCACCTGCACCGCGAGATCGCCCTGCGCGGTGCCGACATCGACGAACGTCTTGTAGTTGGACCACGGAAACTTGCGCGCGATCGTCATGTTGGCGCCGTGGCTGATGGCGCTCATCGCCGCGAGGAAGCCCTTCAGGCGCGCCGGATCGGCGTAGAGCGTCTCGAACATTCCGGTCCCGCCCGACTTCACTTCGTTCTGCGGCTGCCCGGTGCGAAGGGCCTCCGTCAGGTGACCCCAGAACGGATACAGGCGCGCGTTCGCCATCTCGAGGATGCCGCCGACGTAGGACGGCTTGCGACGGTCGAGGAAGAGATCGGTCTCCGGCGTGTTGCTGTAGCGATCGCCGTCGCGCTGCAGGAAGCCGAGCGCGACGAGCGTGTCGAGAAAATCTCGCGCGCTCCGCGCGTGCAAACCGAGTCGTCCGCTGAGTGCCTCGAAGCCTTCGGCGCCCTGCGCCAATTCAGTGAACACGCCAATCTCGACGGCGCTCAACAACGTCTTCGAGGCCCAGAAGGCCAGACCGGTCTGAAGAATTTTTTCGGGGTTCGGTTGCGACACGCATCTCTCCATAAAAAACCCGCGAGCACGCTTCGATGCCCGCGGGCCACGCACGCCTAAAAAGGCGTGCGCCACTTTTCTAATTCTAACTTCTAACTTCTGCGTTCTAACTTCCGCTAAGGCTGGGCCGCCGTACTAGTCCGCAGCTTCTGTATCTGCGGTAGGGTGGCGTCCGCGTTCGCCCACGCCTTTGCGGCGCGGTCGCGCGCGGTGCGCGCTTCGGCGCTCTTGCCCTGACCGTCGAGTGACGCCGCCAGGCCGAAGAACGCGCGGCCGCTGCCCGGTTCGCGCGCCAGCGCTTCGCGGTAGCTCTTTTCCGCGGTCGCGAAGTCGCCGAGCGCCAGCGCGACGTTCGCCCATCCTTCCACGACCGGGCGCGGATACGACGGCGGCTCGGTATACATGATGTTCGCTTCGCGGTTCGCCGCTTTCGCGTAGAGCTCGTACGCCTTCTTGCGATCGCCGCCGCGCGCCGCGATCGTCGCCTCGAGTTCCTGCGCCGCAATGCCGAGCGGTTCCTTCGCCGACGTCACCGCCTCCAGATCTTTCTGCAGCTCCGCGAGGGTCGCCTTTGCTTTGTCCGCCTGACCGTTGGCGGAGTACGCCAGGCCCATCGCCCAGTGCCGCCACGCGTTCTGCTCCGGCTTGTCGTAGGCGACCAGTGTCTTGCCGTCGAGAATCTCGTTCCACTTCTCGAAGCGGACCACGGTCTTGATCATGCCGAAGTAGCCCTGACGCCATACCGTGCGCTGAT
The DNA here is from genome assembly GCA_025358945.1 of Acidobacteriota bacterium. GTDB lineage: Bacteria > Acidobacteriota > Vicinamibacteria > Vicinamibacterales > CAVVIG01 > CAVQFC01. Next base: position 19,762 of record JANYHS010000214.1, on the reverse strand, counting down.
TGTTGCCGGCGCGTTCGCGCGGATTGTCCTTGTAGGTGAAGAGGTCCTGCACCCACGTCATCGAGTCGTCGTAGCGGCCGCCGAGGTTCAGTGCGTGAATCAGGAAGTGGACGTTGTGACCGTAGTGGCCGGTCGGGTAGAGCGAGTCGGACGCGATCCACTTCTGTTCGTTGGCCGCCGCGGCCGAAAACGCCGAGATCGCTTCCTGGATCTTGTCGCTCTGCGCGTAGATGTGACCGGGCATGTGCAGCGCGTGCGGGATATTGGTCACCAGACCGGCGTAGCGCTGGTTCGCATGCCACGCTTTCTCCGGTGTCTTGCTGCCTTCGTAGGCGTGAATCAGATAATGATGCGCGCCGAACTGACCGTCATCCTTGGCGACCACTTCTTCAAGCAGACTGATGGCTTCCAGCGTGTGCGCGCGCGGTTCCTTGCTGGCCGATTCGAAGCCGTCATCGATTGCGAGACCGAGCATCGACTTCGCTTCGAGGTCCGCGGGGAACGCGGCGACCAGTGTGCGCATCACGGCGATGTACGCCGCGTCGGCGGTTTCGCGCGGGCCGGTCGCGCGCCGGGCGGCCTGGGCCTCGATGTAGAGCCGCTCGCGCGGCGTCACCGTGTCGCGCATCGCCATCGCCTTGACGATCGCTTCACGCGCCCGGACCTGCGGGTCGAGCGCGGCGCCGTTGGTCGAGCGGACCACCGCCTCTGCGTTCGGTTCCGGTGCGGTTGCTGGCGTGCGCGCGCCGCCGCCGTTGGTCGGATCGCGCAGCAGCTGGAACGCGGGGCGGTAGTCGCTGGCCGCGCTCAGCGCGATGCACCAGTAGGCCATCGCCATGTTCTTGTCGAGCTCCAGCGCCTGCGTGCACGACCGTTCTGATTCCTGGAACCAGAACGAGTGAATCTGCGAGACGCCCTGCAGGAAGAACGTGCGGGCCTCTTCAGACGAGGTCGTGACCGGAAAATCTTTAGTGATGCCCATGCCCGGCAGCAGCTTCGCCGGCAGCAGCGGCTGCGCGCCCGGAGGCACGATGCACATGTCCGGTTGCGGCGCTTGCGCCTGTTTACCCTTGGCCGCGATATCCGACGAAGCGACCGTCGCGAGCAGCACGACAAAGCCAACCGATGCGAGATGCTTCATGGCGCCAAATATAGCAGCGGCGCTGGGGGAAAGCCCGCCAAAGAGACAAAAAAGTACCTATCGCGGCAGAGGATGGCGCGAGCCGTCCAGATAGTCCCGCAGTCCCTCGTGCGTGCTGCGAAACGCGAGGTCATCCCATGGGATTGCTGATGTGTCCAGCTCCGCGGCCTCCAGCGACTCCTCGTCTACCGCGAGCGTGCCGCCAATCGCCGTCGCCGCGTAAACGACGATGACCGGGGCGCGGCCGGGGTAGGAGTAGATGTTTACGAGGCCGTCCAGCTGCACGTCGAGGCCGCACTCCTCACGCGCCTCGCGGATCGCTGCCGTGGTCAGCGGTTCGCCGCGATCGACGTACCCGCCCGGGAACACCCATTTTCCGTAGCCTGGTTCGATCGCGCGGCGCACGAGCACGATGCGCCCGCTGGTCGAGCGGATGATGGTGCCCACGGCGATCTTCGGATCCAGGTAGAACACGAAGCCGCACTGCGTGCACACCAGCCGCTCGGGCTCGGCGGTTTTCAGCAGGCGCCGTTCGAGCGAGCCGCCGCACCGCGGACAGAACTGATACGCGTGGGAGTCGTCGTGGGGATGGAGCACGTGCGTCACAGTATAATTTGTCGCCATGTCCATCCTGAAAGTCGCGCGAATGGGGCATCCCGTGCTGCGCACCAAGACGCGCCCGCTCGAGAAGGCTGAAATCAGGAGCGCGGTGATTCAGAAACTGATCGACGACATGATCGACACGATGGCCGAGTACCACGGCGTCGGTCTCGCCGCGCCGCAGGTACACGAAGGCGTCCGGCTGTTTGTCGCCGCCCTCGACGCGGGAGACGATGACGAGGAAGACGCGGAGCCGATCGCCGTCATCAACCCGGAAATCACCATCGTCGGCGCCGATATGGTCGAGGACTGGGAGGGCTGCCTCAGCATCCCCGAGATCCGCGGCCGAGTGCCGCGCGCGCGCGAGATCAAGGTTCGCGCCTTCGACCGTACCGGCGCGCGCATCGAGCTCAGCGCGCACGACTTTTCGGCGCGCGTCATCCAACACGAAGCCGATCATCTCGACGGCGTGCTGTTTTTCGATCGGATGACGTCGCTGGAATCGATGACGTTTCTGGAGGAGTACTCGCGCTACTGGCGCAAGACCGACGATTGATTGATCGGAAGTGGCGCGGGCGGACCGCCGAAACCTTGGCGGAGGATGGTCAGGCCTGCGGTTTAGCCGCCCGCTTTTTCTCGAGCGCGCGTTCCGATTGGAGCCGCTCGAGTTCAACTTCGGAGTGATCCACGAACTGCATCGCGCCGGCAATCGCGTGATGGCCAGCATCTTCTGCGATCGCGCAGTGCATCAACTGGCAGACGCGCCGATACGACGGATGACCCTGCGGCGACGTACGCAGTTCGATGACGTGCATGGCTTCGCGCGCGTTCATGTCCATGTAGAAGCGCACGCGGTAGGCCATGACCACGGCGTACGGCGCGGCATCGCGCAGTCCCTTTGCGATCATCTGATCATGCAGTTCGGCGGACTGGGTCATCACGCTTCGCCAGTCGGCCAGCGCGCCCGCTTCCTCGATCGCCGCAGGCTCGGTGAAGCCATGGCCCGCGCTGAGCGGCTGCCACTCCAGGGTCAGCAGACGATGGCGCTGGAGATCGCGGAAGGCGCCGTAGTCGGCGAGGACGTCGAAGCGGTAGCTGGTGCGCTCGAATGCGCGCCCGGGTTTATGCCGGCGGTTCGCGCGGGTGCCGACGTAGGCATTGAGGATCGCGGTGCGGTCAACCGGCGACATCTGTCGGGCGATCGCGAGCAACTGATCGTCGGGCAGCGCTGACGCGGAGTAGAGCGCGGCGGCGACGACTTTGAGTTCGCCGTCGGGATCGAAATCCGTCAGCGTGACTTCGTCGCGCGGCTCAGGGGTCACGTCGCCGACAAACGGCGCGGCGGCAGCGTCGAAGGCGCGGCGTGTGTCGGCGAAGTAGTCGATCCAGCGGCCGCCGCGGGTCGGCTGGTCGATCCGCGTGAGAAACGCGGGGATCACATGGCGCAGTTCAACGAGCATCTGCTGCGCGCAGCCGCGGACTTCGTCGAGCGGGTGCGCAAACATCCGCAGCAGCAGCGCCTCGAAGGCCTGGCCGGTGCCGAACAAGCCGACGTTGGAGGTGGTGGCCGCGGGCAATAGTCCGCGCAGCGTGTCGAGCGCCTTGGCGCGGATCACCGATTTGTAGACGCCTTCGGAATCCTCGGGCGACTTCGGGTACTTGGCGCGGAAGTGCGCCTCCATCGCCGGAATCCAGCGCGCGTAGGTGGCGAAGGCGTGATCGAGCGTGCGGATGAACGTGTCGCGCAGCGGAGAGCCGTCGAGTTCGCCGGGGACGTGATACTTCCACTGGCCGCCGGGCCGATCGGTGTACGGCACATAGCGCGTGGACTGCTCGAGGTACGCCATCAGGCGTCCCCACTCGAGCACTTTGGTCAGGATGTTGGAGACGCCTTCGCAGGCGATGTGCGCGCCGCCGAGCTGCGCGACGGAATCGTCGCCGTATTCGTTCAGCACTTTCGCGTAGAGTTTGTCGGCGCGCTCGGTGCCGACGCCGGCGTGTGGTTGCTCGTTACCTGCGGTCGCACCCGTGGCGATCTGGCCGAGGAACTCGTCGAGGAACAGCCGGCGGACGGATTTCGCGGATCGCGAGTAGCGGGCGAACAGCGCGCCCTTCACCGTTTCCGGCAGGTTGGTCAGCACGACGACCGGGCGATCGGTGTTGGTGAAGTAGGGCGCGAGCGCGCGCGATTCCTCCGGCGTGAACGTTTCGCTGGTCGTAGTGGGGAAGGCCACGGTGGTCGGGTATTCTACCGCGCATGGCCGACTTCGTTTACCGTCACCGCTTGAGCGTGCGGTTCCGCGACTGCGACGCGATGGGTCATGTGAATCACGCGGTGTATCTCACCTACTTCGAGCAGTGCCGGCTGACGTGCTGGCGTGAGGTGACGGGCACACCGTCGCCTCACACGCGCGTGATCATCGCGCGCGCGGAGTGTGACTATCGGTCCCCGGCCCACTTCGGCGACGAACTGGAGATTCGGCTGACCGTCGCCGGGATCGGGCGATCGAGTTTCACGCTGGCCTACGAGATCGTCCAGGCCGGCGGCGACCGCCTGGTCGCCAGGGGGAAGACCGTCATGGTCAGCTACGACTACGCGGCGGGAACCTCGGTGCCGCTGCCCGCCGAGACACGCGAGTTACTGGAGCGACTGAAGGGGTCAGACTAGGGTCGGACTGGGGTCGGATTGGGGTCAGACCCTATTCCGACCCCAGGAACCCGCAGTCGAACGATTTCAGCGTTCGAAACAGACGTGCCACAGAGCGCCCGATAGGATTCCTGCCGCCGCGCGGGGTTATCGCCGAGGGCCAAATACGCTCCGTGGAGAACGATCCAGCCAGGCGGTTTTCCAGATGCATGGAGGGCGTACGTAGACCATCGATAGTCGCCGGGGTCAGCGACCATGCGCGCACGCACGGGGTTCTGCTCGATGTATCTCAGGCATGTGAGCCAGTAGGTTTCGTCGAGAATTTGGATCGCGCGATATCGCCCGTTCCATAACGTTCCAATGCGGTCGTACTTGCGGTTGTAGAACTGAGCGTATCGTTGTGCGATCTCCTTCATCGCGCGTGGCAGCGCCGTCGTGCCGTCTGGCGTGAGGATTAGATGAAAATGATTCGTCATAAGGGCGTAGGTGTGGACGGCGACGCCGTTTCTCACGGTGGCGCGCTCGACAAGCCCTAGAAACCATTCATAGTCGAAGTTCTCCAGGAAGAGCGGCGAGCGATTGATGCCGCGATTGATCACGTGAAGGCTGACGCCGGGAATGTAGGACCGCAATGGTCTCGCCATGTGGTCACTCACCAGCAAGATTCGTTCACAGTTTGAATGGCACCGAATCCCGAAGCATTCCAGTCTTGCTCGGCAGGATGTGAGTACCGCCGCCCGTTACAGCGTGGCAGTTAATGAGACTTGAAGCCGGGATCGGACCGGGGCGGATTGGGGTCAGACTGGGGTCGGAATAGGGTCGGAATAGGGTCAGACCCCAGAAGAATGACTCGACTACACCGCTACCGGAGGAGACCCGCGCGCTGCTCGAAGGGCTGAAAGGGGCGACTTTGACAGTATTGTGAAAACATTCACATAATCGGACCTGCAATGTCCACGATGATTGCCCTCGACGCCGTCACCAAACAGTTCGCCGGCAAACGCGACGTCGTCGCGCTCGACGCCATCACCCTGTCCATCCCGCGCGGCGAGATGGTCTCGATCATCGGCCCCTCCGGCTCCGGCAAGTCGACGCTGCTCAACCTGGTCGGCGGCCTCGATCGCCCCACCTCGGGACACGTCAGCATCGACGACGAACGCCTCAGCGGCCTGGATGATGACGCGCTGACGCGGGTCCGGCGGGACAAGATCGGGTTCATCTTCCAGTTCTTCAATCTTCTTCCGACGCTCTCGTGCGTCGAGAACGTCGGTCTCCCGTTGCACCTGCGCGGCTGGCCGCGCAAGAAAGTGGACGAGCGCGCCCGCGAACTGCTCGGCCTCGTGCAACTGGACCATCGGCTGACGCATCTCCCGGAGGAACTTTCCGGCGGCGAACGCCAGCGCGTGGCGATCGCCCGCGCGTTGTCGGTCTATCCGCCGGTGCTGCTCGCCGATGAGCCGACCGGCAACCTCGACACGCGCACCGGCGAAGAGATCCTGACGCTGATCCGCGACGTTCACACCCGTCTCGGCTGCACCGTCGTCATCGTCACGCACGACATGAGCGTGGCGCAGAGCTGTCAGCGGACGATCACGCTGCGCGACGGCCGGGTTGTCGAGGACGTGCGCCGTTGATCCTCCTTCGTCTGATCAGCTGGCCCTACTTTCGCAAGCACGTGCTGCGCACAGCGCTCACGACCGCTGGCATCGTGCTCGGCGTCGCCGTGTTTGTCGGCATGCACACCGCAAACTCGAGCGTGCTGTTCGCGTTTTCTCGGACGGTGGACCGCATCGCCGGGAAGACCGAACTACAGGTGACGGCCGGCGAAACCGGCTTCAACGAGGAAGTGCTGGAGAGAGTCCAGGGCGCGTCAACCGTCCGCGTGGCCGTGCCGGTGATCGAAGCGATCGTCGACTCGAATCTGAAAGGCCAGGGCAACCTGCTCGTCCTCGGCGTGGACATGACCGGCGACCGCACGCTTCGTGACTACGACCTCGACAGCGCGGACGAAGCGGCGATCGACGACCCGCTGGTGTTCCTCGCGCAGCCGGACTCGATCATCCTCTCGAAGGAGTTCGCCGACAAGAATCACCTCCTCGTCGGCGGACGCCTCGCGCTCGGGACCGTGGAAGGCGAGAAGCAATTCATCGTGCGCGGTGTGATGAAGTCGTCCGGCCTGACCAGCGCCTTCGGCGGCAACCTGGCGGTGATGGATATCTACGCGGCGCAACACATGTTCGGCCGCGGCCGCTCGTTCGATCGCATCGATCTCGCGGTGAAGGAAGGACGCACGCTGAAGGATGCCGAAGTGGAGCTGAGCGCGATGCTCGGCCCCGGCTTCCAGGTGGATCCGCCGTCGGGTCGCGGGCAGCAGTTCGAAGCGATGCTCGCCGCCTACTCGATGATGGTCGGCATCTCGAGCCTGTTTGCGCTCTTCATCGGCATGTTCATCATCTACAACTCGTTCGCGATCGCCGTGACGCAGCGGCGATCCGAAATCGGCATCCTGCGCGCGCTTGGCGCGACGCGCGGGCAGATCCGCTGGCTGTTTCTCGGCGAGAGTGCAGTGACCGGCCTGATCGGATCGCTCGGCGGCCTGGTGTTCGGCGTGTTGATCGCGCGCGGCATTGAAGCCTCCATCGGCGCGCTGATCTCGGACGTCTACGGCGTGGCACAGCACGCCGGCGAGCTGTCGACCAGTCCGAGTCTGCTGCTGCTCGCTCTCGCGATTGGCATCAGCACGAGCATCATCGCCGCGGCCATTCCCGCGCACAACGCCGCCCGCGTGGATCCCGTACAGGCGTTGCAGAAGGGCAAGTACCAAGTGCTCTCCGCCGGAGAGAGCCGCCTGCGCGCAGCGCTCGGCCTCGGGCTCGGCGTCGTATCGCTGGTCTGCCTGAACATCGGCGGATCCCGCCCGGTCTTCTATGTCGGGTACGCGCTCGCGATCCTCGTCGCGCTGCTGATCAGCCCGCTGCTCTCCCTGGCTCTCGCCAAAGCGCTGCGCCCGATCCTGAAATGGGCGCGGCCCGTCGAAGGTTCGCTCGCCGCAGACAGCCTGATCCAGTCGCCGCGACGGACGTCCGCAAGCGTGGCCGCGCTGATGCTGTCGCTCGCGCTGGTCGTCGCGTTCGCCGGCATGGCGCGCGCCAGTTATGTGTCGATCATCGACTGGATGGAAACGGCGCTGAATCCCGAGCTCTTCATCCTGCCCTCGCAGAGCATCGTCGTTCGCACGATAAGGTTTCCACCGTCGATGGGGCCCGAAATCGAAGCGATCCCCGGGATCAGGACCGTGCAGATGGTGCGCGATGCACGCATCCAGTTTCGGAAAACGCCGGTGATGGTGGTGTCGGTCGAAGTCGCCAGCATCAAGGAGACAGGCCAGCGGCAGCCGGTCGCCGGAAACGCCGACGACATGTATCGGCGCGCGGCCGCAGGCGAAGGCCTGATCGTCTCGGACAACCTCGCGCAGCTGCAGCGCCTGAAGCTTGGCGAAATACTGGAGATCCCCGCGCCCAACGGCGTCATCCGGCTTCCGATTGTCGGCATCGTGATCGACTACTCGGATCAGCAGGGCACGATCATGATGGACCGCAGCGTGTTCGTCCGCTACTGGAGCGACGACTCGGTCAACGTGTTTCGCGTCTACTTGAAGCCGGGCGCGCCGGTCGCCGATGTGCGTCAGCGGATCATCGAAAAGTACTCGGGTCAGCGGCAAGTGTTCGTGCTCACGAACCACGAGCTCAAGAGCTACATTCTGAAGGTGACCGATCAATGGTTCGGGCTGACGTCGGTGCAGATCGCCGTCGCCGTCCTGGTCGCGATTCTCGGCATCGTGAATACGCTCACCGTGTCGATTACCGACAGGCGCAGGGAGCTTGGCGTGTTGCAGGCCGTCGGCGGATTGCGCGGGCAGATCCGGCGCACGATCTGGCTCGAGGCGCTCAGCATCGGTACGCTCGGTCTCGTGCTCGGGTTGGGACTTGGAGCAGTGAACCTGTATTACATCCTGCAGATCGTGCACAACGACATCGCGGGCATGCGGCTGGACTACGCGTTTCCGATCGGCACCGCGCTCGCGCTGATCCCGACGATTCTCGGCGCCGCGTTCATTGCGGCCATCTGGCCGGCCGAGTCCGCCGTGCATGGCTCGCTGGTGGAGGCGCTGGAATATGAGTAGAGGTCACGTGGGTCAGGTAGGTCAGTTGGGTCAGGTAGGTCAGGTGGGGCGGGTAGGTCAGGTAGGTCAGGTGGGGCGGGTGGGTTTGCTCGGACTAGCGCTCGCTCTGCTCGCGCTCAACGTCAGCGCCGCCGACAACGCGCGGCAGATCGTCGACGAGGCGCAGAAGCGGACCGACGTGAAATCGCAGCGCTACGAAGGCCTGCTGCAGGTGTTCGACGCCAAGGGCAAAGTTGGCGACAAGCGCTGGACGATGGAGCGGTTGGGCGCGCATGGGTTGAGCAAAGCGGTTCTGCGCTTCACCGCACCGGCGGAAGTGAAAGGCGTCGCACTGCTGATCGTGAATCATCCCGACCGCGCGTCGGATCAGTGGATGTGGACGCCGGCGATCGAGCGCGATCGCCGGATCGCGCTGCAGGATCGATCCACGCGTTTTTTCGGCACCGACTTCAGCTTCGAGGACCTCGAAGAGCGCGACGTCAACCAGTACGAGTACGCCCTCACCGGCGACGACACGATTGACGACGCCGCGTGCTGGAAGATCGCGTCCACGCCGCGAGAGTCCAAGTCGTCGCAATACACGCGATCGATCGTGTGGATCCGGAAGGACAACTACGCGTTCGCGCGCATCGAGAACTTCGTGAAGGATCAGATCGTCCGGCGACTCAACTATTCCAACATCCAGAACGTGCAGGGGATCTGGACCGCGAAGCAGCTCGAGATGACCGACGTCCGCCGCGGCAGCCGCACGCGTCTCAGTCTTGAGAAGCTCGAATACAACGTCCCGCTGAAGGACGAAGACTTCACGTTGCAGGCGATTCGAAGGCAATAGTTGTACAAAGCCTTTTTCGTGTGTTTCGCTTGTTTCGTGTGTTTCGTGGTTTCACGCAATGCTGGCGCGCAAGCGGTGACCCAGCGCGGCTTTTTCGAGGGCAGCGCGATGCTGTTCCCGCAGGCCGCGCCCAACGATCCGGTGCGAGCGGTCGGTGACGTCCTCGCCCGCGAGGACGTGTTCTTCAAACCGGCGCCGTGGATGCAGTTTGCGGGCGGTCTTGATTTCCGCGTCAACTCGCACGATCAGATCGAGGACAGCTGGCGCGTCGACCTCGACGACCGCGGCGTCAGGCGTCCGCGCGTGTCGCTGCGCCGGCTGACGGCGACCTTCACCCATGGGCCGTTCACCGTGGATGCCGGCAAGCAATTCATCCGCTGGGGCAAGGCGGACATCATCAACCCCACTGACCGCTTCGCGCCGCGCGACTTCCTCACCCTCGTCGACGCCGAATTCCTGGCGGTGGCCGGCGTGCGCGGCATGGCGCAGCACGGCGCCGACACCTTCGAAGCGGTCTGGGTGCCACGCTTCACGCCCAGCCGAGTGCCATTGCTCGATCAGCGCTGGGCCGTGGTTCCCAGCGATGTGGGTGGGGTGCCGATTATCGATGCCGGATCCGATCTGCCGACGGGATCGGAAACGGGGCTGCGCTGGGGCCACGTGGGCGCAGGCTTCGAGTACTCGCTGTCGTACTTCAACGGATTTAATCACCTGCCCAACATCGGGCTGGCAGGTCAGGTAGGTCAGGTGGGTCAGGTGGGTCACGTAGGTCAGGTAAGTCAGGTGGGTCAGGCGGGTTCGCCCGCCGGATTTGCACTGGTCCGCAGTTATCCCGCACTGCGCACCTACGGCGCGGACGCGGCGGTGCCGACGCGGTGGTTCACGATCAAGGGCGAGGCTGCGTACTTCACCTCCTCGACTCCGCTCACAGATGAGTACGTGATTTACGTGATTCAACTCGAACGCCAGACCGGCGAGTGGGTCATCGTCGCCGGCTACGCGGGCGAAGCGATCACCGCGCATCGTTCCGCGTTCGGGTTTGCACCAGACCGCGGCATGACGCGATCGATCGTCGCGCGCGCCTCGTACACCATCGACCCGGTGCGCAACCTGGCCTTCGAGACGGCTGTTCGCCAGAACGGCGACGGCTTCTACGGGAAGGTCGAGTATTCCCAGACGGCCGGACAACACTGGCGCGCCACCGCAACCGGCGTCGCCATCGCCGGGCACAGCGACGATTTCCTCGGGCAGTACCACCGGAACTCTCACGCCTCGCTCGCGCTTCGCTATAGTTTCTAGGTGGAACCGATCCTCCTGCCCGCCCACAATCCCGGTCCGATGACCGGATCGGGCAACAACACGTATCTAATCCCGGGTCGCCACGGATCCGCCACGCTGATTGATGCCGGCGTCGGCGAGCCGCAACATCTCGCGGATCTTGCAGCTGCACTCGGCGGCGGCCGGCTCGAGGCCGTCCTCGTGACACATGGGCATCGTGATCACGCGGCGGGCGCACCCGCGATCGCGGCGGCGCATCCCGCGGCCTCCTTCAGAAAACGTCCGTGGCCAGACGAGGACGCGCAGTACGTGGTGCCCTGGCGTTCGCTCGATGAGGGCGATCAGGTGCAGGTCGGCGACGACGTCTTGACCATTCTCCACACGCCGGGTCACTCACCGGATCACCTCGCGTTCTGGCAGGAGTCGACCCGGACGATCTTCACCGGCGACCTGGTCGTGCAGGGCAGCAGCGTGATGATTCATTGGAGCCGAGGCGGCGACCTCGGCCAGTACATGGCGTCGCTCGAGCGCCTGCTGACACTCAATCCACTGCGGTTGCTGCCGGCTCACGGCCCGGTCATCGACGATCCGCAGACGATTGTCGCCGGGTATCTGGAGCACCGCCGCCAGCGCGAGCAGCAGGTCGTGGCTGCGCTCAGTGCCGGCCTCGCGACCGTGCAGGCCATCACCGAATCCATCTATGATGGTCTCGCGCCGGCGCTGATGCCGGCGGCGCAGGAAAACGTCCGGGCGCACCTCGAGAAACTGAAGGTGGACGGGCGCGCGACGGACCAAGACGGCCGATGGACACAGTAGCGATTACGGTAGGCGGAGTGCTGGCAGCGCTGCTCGTCATGCGCGAGCTGATGTGGCGCCGGGCGTTCGCGCGAATGCGCGAGGAGCTCAAGGCCAACAGCGTCCAGATGCGAGAGCAGGAGCAGTTGGCGCACGTGGGCCAGCTGATGTCGGGCCTTGCGCAGGAACTCAAGGGCCCGCTCCAGGGCGTCATCGGCAATACCGAGCTCATGCTCGCGACCGGTGGCCTGCGGGTCGAGTCCGGGGACGAGCTTCGCGACATCCAGGAGAACGTCACCCGCGCGGCCGGCATTGTCCGCAACCTGCTGGCGTTCACCGAGACGTCGACGCTGAGCCGCCGGTGGCAGGACATCAACGAGCTCGCGCATCGCGCCGCCGACACCATGCGGAGCGAGCTCAGCGCCTCGGGCATCCGCGTGACCTTCGCACTGGCCGATCGCCTGCCGTTGATGTACGTGGACGGCCGTCAGCTCGAGAAGGTGATGGCGACGCTGCTCTCGCGTCCGTCGCCGCGTTCGAGCCCGCGCCGCGAGGGCGCGGCCATCACGCTGACAACGCGTCGCGGCGATTCCGACGATCGCCTCGTCGTCGAGCTTGACGATCGCACCGCTGCCGATCTCGACGAGCTGGACGAGCCGTCGTGGTCGGGCGATCTCGTCGCCTGTCGGCAGATCGTCCAGGCGCACGGCGGATCCCTCGAGGTCGAGCGTCCCTTGAACGGCGGCTATCGATTTCATCTGGAGCTTCCGGTGGCGGCCATTGGCGCCGGCGCTGCGCAAGCGACCTAACGGAGACACGTGGACAAAGTTATCGACTTCATCAACGTCAACCGCGAGCGCTACCTCGAGGAACTGAAAGCATTTCTCGCCATCCCCAGCATCAGCGCACTGCCCCAGCATGCGGGCGACGTGAAGCACTGCGCGGACTGGTGCGCGGACGAGATGCGGCGCATCGGCATGCAGAACGTGAAGCTGGTCGAGACGCCGGGTAACCCGGTGGTCTACGGCGACTGGCTCGGCGCACCGGGCGCGCCGACGATCCTCTTCTACGGACACTACGACGTCCAGCCGGTGGATCCGTTGGAGCTGTGGGAGTCGCCGCCGTTCGAGGCGACGATCCGCGACGGCGAGATCTACGCGCGCGGATCCGCCGACGACAAGGGGCAGGTCTTCATGCACTTCAAGGCGATCGAAGCGCACTTGAAGCAGAACGGCACGCTGCCGGTGAACATGAAGATCATCCTCGAGGGCGAAGAGGAGGTTGGCAGCGTCAATCTCGACAACTTCATCCGCGAACACAAAAGCGAACTCGGCGCCGACGTCGTCGTCATCTCGGATTCGCCGATGTTCGCGCGCGGCGTGCCGTCGATCTGTTATGGCCTCCGCGGCCTGGTGTATTTCCAGATCGATCTCCGCGGCAGTAACACCGACCTGCATTCGGGGTCATTTGGCGGCGCCGTGGTCAACCCCGCATTCGCGCTGTCGCAGATCCTCGCGCAGATGAAGGATCGCGGCGGCCGCATCAAGATCCCCGGCTTCTACGACGATGTAGTGGCGTTGCAGGAGGAGGAGCGGCAGGCCTGGGCCGCGCTGCCCTATAACGAGAAGCAGTACAAGAAGGACTTCGGCATCCCGAAGGTGTTCGGCGAGACCGGCTACACGACGCTCGAACGCACATGGGCGCGGCCGACGTTTGAAGTGAACGGACTGCTGTCGGGGTTTACCGGCGAAGGCGCGAAGACCGTCCTGCCGGCGGTGGCGATGGCGAAAGTCAGCATGCGCCTGGTGCCGAACCAGACGCCGGACAAGATCGCCGAACTGTTCGAAGCGCATCTGCGCGACGTGACGCCGAAGACCGTGGAATTGAAGATCACGCGCATGCATGGCGGCAAGCCGTGGATGACGTCGTACGACAACCCGTACGTGCAGGCCGCCGGGCGCGCGATCGAGCGCGGGTTCGGCCGCAAGCCGGTCTTCACGCGTGAAGGCGGATCGATTCCGGTGGTGTCGACGTTCCAGGAAGAACTCGGGCTGCCGTCAGTGCTGTTCGGGGTCGGTCTGCCGGACGAAAACGCGCACGCGCCGAACGAGAAACTCGATGTCGCCAATTTCCACGGCGGGATCATCTCGTCGGCGATGTTGTACGAGGAAATCGCCAGGCGCTAAGCGCCGAGCCTCCGATGCTGGCGACGTACCACGGGGCGTCGATGCAGAGATACCTGAGGATGTGGTTGATCGTATTCGCCTCTGGTACCGGCCGCCAATTCGCTTCCTCCACAGCGTCGTCGGCTGCAAGCTGATGTTAGCCAGCCGTTCGGTGAGCAGGCTCTGTTGTCTCGGCCCATTGCCTGGCCATCGCGACCAGGTCGTCTCGGTACTTCGGCCAGTTATGCAAGGTCTCTGGATCGAAGTCCGCTCCGTTGGGCCACTGGATCGTCCCAAAGGTCGGATCCAATTCTACGGCGTTGAAGAGCTTCAGGTCCCGTAGAGGAGCAAACACTTCGCCCTCGAGGACCAGCTGGAAATCGATCCGCTGATTGGTGCCGTCATCAAATCGAAGGGCCAGTGTATACGGACCGACGATCTCGAAGTGCTCGACGCGATGGATGGCGTGGCTCATGGTGGTCCCTCGTTCAGCGTAATGGATCGATCTTGAATGGAGCCTTGCCGAATTGCAAGAGGCCCCAGGCCTGCTGGAGCTCCTCGCGATGAATCTCGGCCCACGCCTCAACCAGGCGTTGCTGGGTCTGCGGCAAACCACCCGCGATGCACTCGATCGGGTCGATCGCGAACACCGCTTTCGCATCTTGATACACCGCGTGGAAGTGCGGCCGATGGTGAGGCGCCCCAACCTCCATGAACATGCGAATGATGATCCCGAAAAACCGCGACAACTCCGGCGCGTCGTCACTCTACATCGTCCGAGGTGGTTCCAGTCTGGTGTCTGGCATAACGCTTCGCATCAGCCGCGGCGCTCACCCAGTCGCGCGCGCCGTCGGCTGCATGCCGTGCTAGGCAACGTGTCGCGACATATAAATAGGTGTATACTGACCCATGACCGAGAAGCCACTTGCCTGGCTCGGGTCATCGCTCGCTGATGTTCGCGCGTTTCCGGATGAAGCCAGACGGGCCGCCGGATATCAACTGGGGCGCGTTCAACAAGGCCTGATGCCCGATGATTGGAAGCCGATGACGACGGTGGGCGCCGGCGTGTACGAGATCCGGATACACACCGAGGTGGAACATCGCGTGTTCTATGTTGCCAAGTACGAAGAGGCCGTGTACGTGATTCATGCCTTCGAGAAGCGCACGCGCCAGACCCGAGAGGCCGAGATCGCCTTGCACGCAAGCGCCTCGCGGAGTTCCTCGGTCAGCGAGGGCAGAAGAAGGAGGATCGGTGACAGTCAAGGTTCGACGCTCCACCGGTAATGTGTTCCGCGACCTCGGGTTCTCCAGGGAAGAAGCCGAGAACCTCAAGATCCGGACCGATCTGATGATTCGGCTCGGCAAGCTGATCGAGGCTCGGCGGCTCACCCAGGCTCAGGCCGCGAGCCTGTTTAGCGTGACCCAGCCACGAGTCAGCGACCTTGTCCGAGGCAAGATCGACCGATTCAGCATTGATACGCTGGTCGCCATGCTTGGCCATGCTGGTGTCCGAGTGCAGGTTGTCGTCGGTCGTCGATCGAAAGTTGCCTAGACAGTATGAGCCGCGCGCCGCTGCGACATGATGGCGCGGGGCTGTCGGCGCGTCGGCTCCATTTAGGTGTTATGCGGCACATCGCCAGACTACGCGCTCTTCGTGCGCACGACCAAGTCGACCTCGCAGTTGAGGACTTGGAGGAGCGCCAAGACTTGGTCGACCGACTTGCGGTAGTTGGTCTGGTCGAGAATCCGGTATAGCTGCGTCGCCGATGTGCCAAGCCGACGCACGAGTTCGCGTTTCGAGAGCGGACTTGCATTGGCTCGCTTCTGTGCTTCGATCGTGAGCCGGTACAGCAAGAGGTTCCTCAGATAGCTGGGATCCTGGTTGTACTCGAGCACCTGCTCCACATGCACCGTTCCCGTGCGCCCGGAGTCGAGCACGTACGTGAAGGCCTCCCGGCCAACCTCCTCATCTAGGAAGCTCTCCCGGACGGGATCTGCGACCGTCGGCCTCGGGGACGTCCGAGAAAACGGCAACACCAGTGTCTTCGTCGATGTGCGGATCTCGAACGTCTTCTTACGGTTGTTATGCTTGACGGCCCGGATCTTCACAGTTCGCCCTCCGCTTCGAGTTCGGCGATCAACGCCAGGATGCGGCGTGACGCGACACCCTTCATCGCGGTCCTGTTGTCCAGGTCCCATTTCACGACCAACGTGGCGTCCCGATACACATGCACATGCCGAGGAGGGTGGTCGCCTTTCCAAGTGACGAACACGTAACCGCCTCGCCGGTGTTTGCCCACGCGATTATGATGTTACCACGAGAGGTAACACTTGCAAATCTGGGGCGTTGCCTGAATTCTTGTCCGCATAACGGCGGCGCTGAGCCGCGGCGCTCTCGACCTCGTTTGCGCCGACAGCTCCAGCGCGTTGTTGGGATGCAATTCATTGAGCGAGAATCGTTCCCTACGCCCCAGCGGGCTGGAACAGTCTGGGAAGGAGCTCCGCCAGCGAATGGCGCCAGACCTTCCACTCGTGCGCGCCAGGCGTGCTGTACCACGTGTGGCGAATGTTGTGTTTCTTGAGCGTGTCGACAAGATCGAGTTGACCCTGGTAACGGGGATCCTCCGTTCCGCAACTTAGAAAAAGAAGACGAAGGCGCTTGTTCGTACTCGCCGGATCGTCGAGGAATCCGGGAACTGCCTTTTCGAGCTGGAAATCCACACCGCTGATGCTGCCTGAGCTGAACTCCGCCACCCAGGCGAACTTGTCGAGATTTCGCAATCCCGTGAGGAACGCCTGGCCACCGCCCATTGACAGTCCGGCGATGGCACGGGACTCTCGTCCGTCTAGGACGCGATAGTTCTTCTCGATCAGCGGAATGATCTCGTTCATCAATTCCTTCCCTGTAGCCTCTACAGCCTCGGCGCTGCCTCCATCGCCGAGATTGCTCGTATAGCCATTCGGCATCACGATAATCATCGGCAGTGCTTTGCGCTGTGCGACAAGATTGTCGAGAATCACGCCGGCTCGTCCCACCTCGCTCCAAGTGCCCTCGAGGCCGGCACTACCATGGCGAAGGTACAGGACGGGAAACCTCCTCGTACCCTCGCTGTCGTACTGGGGCGGTACATAAACAACAACCCGCCGACGAAGTTTCAACACGTTGGATGTGTACTCGCGAATGTGCAGGACACCGTGGGGGACACCTTGGCGCTCATCAAAGCGCGCAGGGGATCCCGGCACCTCGATGAGGCTATCGTGAATCGCCCTGCCGACGGTGGTGTCGGAGTTCGACATGTCGACCACGCGAACACCATCGACAACGAAGCTGTACACGTGGATTTCAGGCTCCAGCGGACCGATCGTGACGCTCCATATGCCGTCGGGGTTCTTGATCATCGGTTTCAGTCCGACGGGCGTGAGGTCGAGCTCAACCCTTGAGGCTTCTGGCGCGCGCAGATGGAACGTGACTCTGCGATCGGGATGTACCTCTGGGGCAGTGAGCGGAGCGGGGGGCGTGATCGTGTAACGGTAGGTGTTCCGGGGAGGGGCTGACCCCGTCTGGCCGAAGACCAATGACGGCAGAGCAAGAACGACCAGTATGGTACGAATGCCTCGTCGGATCGGGCCTCGCACACTGTTGACCACGACGTCGCGGATTGATGCAGGTTCCGTCACTTTTCCTCCGTTCAAGTGGCTCGGTCGTTGGCTGCCCGACGCCCGGCATCAGCCGCGGCGCGCCGCGTTCGATCGCGCCGTCGGCTGCATGCGGAGTTAGCCAGCGAACCTCAGGTGCCCATCCAAACTAATGTTTGCTGACAAACGCTAGTACTGCGCGATTGAACAATTCCGGCTGCTCCCAGTATGCGGAGTGGCCTGTCGCCGGAACGATGAGAGTCTCAGCGCCTCGAATCCTCGCCGCAAAAAGGCGAAGTACCAAGGGCGGTGAGTATAAGTCGGCGTCTCCCGTGAGAAGAAACGTCGGCACCCGCAGTGTTTCGAGCATTGCGAACGTAAGTCGATTCCGGTTTCGCTGGGGTGATGCCAACGGATTCTGGGCGTGACTGGCGCGCTCCAGTTCGATCCAGCGTGCCGTTCCTTCCGCCTCTGCTGCGCGATACGACGGACCTAGTTCTTTGAACTCCGGCGGAAGCGCATCAAATTGCGGCGACGGCCGAAGCCGCCTCCCCAGCGCGAGGTACTCGTCGTCCTGCACACCGCCGATGCTGTTGGCCACGACAACACTGCGCAACCGCTCCGGAAACGACAACGCATAGTCCAAGGCGACGATGCCACCTGCCGCCGTTCCAACCAAGTGAAATCGATCGATCCGGAGATGGCCCATCAAGACCTGCAGATCGTCCGCGGCAGCGCCTGAGTCTACGCCGGAGGCAAGGACTGACCGGCCAGAGCCGAGACGATCGTAGCTGATGAACCGGTAGCCGGCGGCTGTCACCGCGGGAATCTGCTTCTCCCAAACGATGCTGCTCCCCGTACCGGCGTGCAAAAACACAATGGGCACACCAGAACCGCCGGTGTCGGAATACCAGATCTGACGCCCAGTCAGTTCTGCAAATGCTCCGGAAATACCTCCGACGCTGTTGGAACTCTGACCTGCCAGCGGTGGTGAAGTGAGAGCAACTGCTGCAGATGTGACAAGCGTCAGAGTGGCCCCTAGAAATGGAAAGTATCTGATCGACATGTTGATATCTACTGGCGACTGCCTAACAAGTAGTCTCCCGAACTCGATAGCTCGGCGCCACGTTTGCGGTCGCAGTGTATCGCGGCAGGCGGGACTCTTCAACGCGAGCGGAACTGCACACGAGCGGAACTACCTGTCACGAGCGGAACTACCGTGCGGATGATCACGTGCGGCCAGAAGGTGGCGAGCCCTCAATCGGATATCCAGAACAAGATAGCGAAATATTCGCGCGGGGCTGCACCGGTGTATCGAGTTCGGGTTCATCGTCGGCCGGGACCCGGTCCGAGCTGATCGAGCGGACTCCGCACGCCGCGCCCGCCCTGGTTCAGAACGTGACAATAGATCATCGTCGTACTCACATCCCGCTCGAGCAACTCCTAGATCGTCCGGATGTCGTACCCGCTTTCGAGCAAGTGCGTCGCGACACTGTAAGGCGGACTCGTGGAGATGATGCCGCCCCCGACAGCTCAGCGTACTCCATCAGCCGCAGTCCGGAGCCGTACATCAGCGATGCCATCAACCACACGGGACTGCGCAACCTCGACAACAGCGCGGCCACGTCCTCGCGCGACAGGACGACTGGCAGCCGAAGCACAAGTGATGCCGCACGCGAGTTGGGAAGCCTACGACCTGATGTACAGTTGTTCGCCGTGTCGAGACTGGAAACGCTTCTGAAAGCGCTGCGGAGTTTTTACGGCGCGCTGCCGACGCCGCCGCGCGATCCGTTCACGCTGTTTGTGTGGGAAGTGCTGTCGGTGCATGCGACGCCGCGCAAGCGCGATGCGGCGCTGGCGGCGCTGAAACGTATTCCCGCAATGACGCCGGACGCGATGTGGCGCGCGCCTCAGAAGAAACTCGAGCAGTGCGTGACCCTGGCCGGGCCGTACGCGGAGAACCGGCTGCAGGCGCTCCGGACCGGCGTCGATTTGTTCCGGCGTTCACCGAATCTGCCGTCGGTGATCCGCGGTCCGCTGCCGGCGGCGCGGCGGGCGCTCAAGCCGTTTCCGCAACTCGGCGAAACCGGCGCGCACCGCATGCTGCTGTTCGCCGCCGATCACCCGATCCTGCCGGTGGACGCGCGGGTCAGCCGCGTGAGCCGGCGACTGGGCTACGGCGACGCGGTCGACAATTTCAAGAAGCAGTCTCGTTCGGTTCAGGACGCGCTGACGCGTGAGCTACCGGCATCCGTTGACGCCTACCGGCAGGCGTTCCTGTACTTATCGCATCACGGTGGTGCGACGTGCACGGAGTCCGACCCCCACTGTGTGATCTGTCCGCTGCTCGCAGATTGTCCCGAAGGGCAAAAAAGAACTCTCCACCGCTGAGGACCGTGGGACGCGGAGGATCAGTACAGAGAGTGTCGGTTGAAACGCATAAAAAAAGGGCGGGGCCCCAGGCCCCGCCCTTTTTGTCTTACCG
>JANYHS010000174.1 GCA_025358945.1 Acidobacteriota bacterium | reverse complement strand
CAGGGCCTCAGCGACGAGCTTTTCGAACGCGTCGCGTTTCACCCGATCCAGCTTTCGGCCGACCGTTCTTGGGTTTCGCTTTTGGCTTTTCTGTTTTAGGTTTCTTCACCGGTCGGTCTCTCTCTACCGACACGACCGTGCGGAAGTAGTCGCACTCGTCGACGATGAAGCATTGATCGCACAGCGGCTTCGGACGGCAGATGCGCCGGCCGTGAAGAATCAGCGTGTCGGAGGTGCGCGTCCACCGCTCGGGTGGCATCGCAGCGCACAGTTGCTGTTCGACAACGATGGGATCGTCTGACTCGGCGATGCCGATACGGTTCGCCACTCGCAGAACATGACGATCGACCGGCAATCCCGGCACACCGAGTGCGTGTCCGAGGACGACGTTGGCGGTCTTCCGCCCGACGCCGGGCAACTCGACGAGCGCTGCCATCGTGTTCGGCACTTCGCCGCCGTGGTGTTCGACCAGTGCCTGCGCCATGCCGAGCAGCGACTTCGATTTCGCGCGAAAGAATCCGGTGGAATGAATCTGCGGCTCGAGCTCGTCGGTGGTCGCCTGCGCCAACGCGCGTGCGTTCGGGTAGCGCTTGAACAGCGCGGGGGTCACCGTGTTGACGAGCGCGTCGGTCGATTGCGCGGACAGGATCGTCGCCGTCAGCAGTTCGAACGCCGTCGTGAAATGGAGTTCGGTGTCGGCGCCGGGATGCTGCGGCTCGAGCGTGTCGAGGACGTCGCGCGTGTCGCGTGCGGATTTCATCGAACGCTTAGTGAACGCCCGGCTCGGTGCCCTTGTTCCAGCCGACGTTGCTGTACGACTCGTTGTAGACCCGCCAGTGTTCCTGCAATGCGGCAATCAGGTTCGGTACGAACTGCACCGGCACGACGATCTTCGTGCGCACGGGTGCGCGGACGACGTGCTGCGTTTCGGCTTCCTTGATCTCTTTTTCTGACAGCGGCATCACCTCACAGAAGGTGAGCGTGAAATCGAACGGCGTGTGTGCGATGGAGCAGAAGTTCGCGTACGTGCGCGGCGCGGGCGAGTTCTCGTCCGGGACGATGGTGAAGTTGATTTGCTTGGGCTGATCGGCCATGCCCCAAGTGTAACGCTAATACTTCCGCATCACCCCGACGACGACGCCCTGGATTTGGACCTGATCGGGATCGACGAAAATCGGCTGCATCGCGGCGTTGGCTGGCTGCAGGCGGATCTTGCCGCCGGGATCGCGGTAGAACTTTTTCAGCGTGACGTCCGAGCCCCTTAAGAGAGCAATGACCATCTCGCCGTTGTCCGCAGTCTTGCGATCTTCGATGACGACGAAGTCGCCGTCGCGAATCTGTTCTTCGATCATCGAATCGCCGCGCACGCGCAGAACGTAGGTGTCGCGCTTGCCGACGAAATCTTCCGGGACGGCGATGGTCTCGTTCGAGGTGATCGCTTCGATCGGGAGGCCGGCCGCGACGTAACCGAGCATCGGCAGTTCGACAGCGCGTCCGCCGGTCCGCGTCGGGACCATTTCCACCGAGCGGCTGCGGTTCCAGGCGCGCTTGATGAAGCCCTTTTCCTGCAGGTTCGTCAGGTGCTTGTGCACCGTGGCGAGCGAAGAAAGGCCGAAACGACGGCCAATCTCCTCGAGGCTCGGCGCGTAGCCGTGCTGGGTGATGAATTCGTTCAGATAGTCCAGAATCTCGCGCTGACGTTTTGTCAGAGGAAGCATGGGCACCTCATGAATAGGCGAATGATACGCAAAGAAAAGGCGAATGTAAAGGCGAAAGACGAGGAGTGTAGAATCGCCGCTGGTGCGAATCCCATTCGCTGTTCCGCCTCCCGGTTCCAAGCCGTTCGACGTCGCGGGCTTCGGCCTCAACAGCATCGATCTCATTGCCGTCGTCGCCGAATATCCGCCCCCGAACAGCAAGCAGCGGCTGCAGCGCTTTGCCCGGGTGCCGGGTGGGCAGATCGCGGCGTCGGTGGTCACGTGCGCGAAACTCGGGTGGCGCTCGCGATATATCGGCAGCTTCGGCAGCGATCACCTGGGCGTGATGGCGCGGGAGAGTCTGACGGCGGAGGGCGTGGACGTCGCCGCCGCCAGAACGGTGCCGGGTGCGACGAACCAGTTCGCGATGATCCTCGTCGACGCGCGATCTGGTGAGCGCACCGTACTCTGGGACTGTCATCCCGCCCTGAACATGGACCCCGATGACGTGCCACGCGACGCCGTCACCTCGGCGCGCCTCCTGATCGTCGACTGTCCGCAGACGCCCGCCTCGGTGAGAGCGGCTCGATACGCGCGGGAGGCCGGCGTGCCGACGATCGTCGACGTGGAGAAGGTGCGCCCCGGCATCGCCGATCTGCTGCAGACCGCCGACGCGATCATCGCGGCGGAAGACTTTCCGTCCGCACTGACCGGCCACGAGGATCTCGGCCGCGCGCTCGAAGCCCTGGGACGTGATTCCGGCGCCGGGGTCGTGTGCGTGACCCTTGGCGCAGCAGGCAGCCTGGCCTGGTGCAACGGCCGGGAAATCCGGACGCGGCCATTCCAGGTGGATTGCGTGGATAGCAGCGGGGCAGGCGACGCCTTTCGCGGGGGCTTCGCCGCGGCCTGTCTCGGGATGGCCGGTGGCGACATCGACGACGTGTTGGCGTATGCCAACGCCGTGGCCGCCCTGAATTGCCGCGCCCTGGGTGCCCGGGGCGGGTTGCCGACCGCCGCCGAGGTGGAGTCGCTGCTCGTCCATGCCAAATTGTGACGTGTAACTTTTGCGTATGGAAGCGGTCTAACCCCGTTGAAGCAGACCGATGGCATCATCTGTAGCGTGGACGCTTCCTCGGACATGGCAGACGGCAGGCCTTTCGGCGCCGGTGACGCATCGGCCGATGGCCGCCGCTGATCCGCGTCCGCTCGCTGAACTCGACGAGCCAACGCTGGTCGAAGCCTGCCTGGCGCAGCAGGCCGGCGCGTTCGATCTGATTGTCGAGCGCCATCGACGATCGGTCTACCTGCTGTGCTATCGCTTCGTCAGCAACCACGAGGACGCCAGCGATCTCTCGCAGGACGTGTTCCTGCGCGCGTATCGCGGCCTGCGCAGTTTCCGCGGACATTCTTCGCTGGCCACCTGGCTCTATCGTATCGGCGTGAACGTCTGCCTCAATCGAGTGAGCGCCAAGACCACGCTGGGCAAACTGACCGAGCCGATGGACGAGCGGCAGTTCATCGACGTGCGCGCCGAGTCGCCGTCGGAACGCATGCTGAAGGACGAGCGCGGCGCCCGCGTGCGCGCCGCCATCGCGCAGCTCCCGCGCAAGCAGCGCGCGACCCTGATCCTGCGGACCTACCACGAGATGTCGCACCAGGAGATTGCCGACGTGCTCGGCAGCTCCGTCGGCGCGGTGAAGGCCAATTTTTTTCACGCGCTCGGGAACCTGAAGAAACTGCTGGCGGAAAAGATATAGGGAATCGATCTGGTCATGCACCTGAATGCGGAAGAACTCATCGACCTCGCCGACGGCGCACAGCCGGAGTCCTCGTCGCCGCACCTCGCCGCCTGCGAGTCCTGCCGCGCGCAACTGCGCGAGCTGCGCGCGATGATGGTGGTCGCCAACGACGCGATCGTCCCCGAGCCGTCGCCGTTGTTCTGGGATCATCTGTCGTCGCGCGTGCGGGACGCGGTGGCGGTGGACGCGTCGCCGCGCCGCGTGTGGTTTGACGTCTCGGCCTGGCGGCGTCTGCTGACGCCGGTCTTCGCTGTGGCGGCAGCCGGGCTGGTGCTCGCGCTGGTCGTGAACGTGCGAGGCACGATCTCGAGGCCGGGCGCAGCGCCCCGGGCCGCGATCGCCGTTGCCGATGCCGGTGCGGCCCTCGACCTGCTGAACGACGTCGCCGCAGACGAGGATGCGTCGTTGACGCTGGTGGCCAGTCTCACCGACGATGCGGATCTTGATACGGTGCGCGAAGCGGGGCTTGCACCGGCCGGCAGCGCCGAGCACGCCGTCACGCACATGAGCGGGGCGGAACTGCGCGAGCTGGGTCGGATGCTGAAGGAAGAAATGGCGAGGTCTGGCGCATGAGATTCGATGTGAAGCGCGTCGCCATGGCCGGTGTGCTGGCGTTGGCGGTCAGTCACCCGCTGGCAGCGCAGCCGCCGGGACGCGGCCAGTTCCCGGGCATTGGCGGCGGCGATCTGCCGGGTGTGTCTCCGGGCGAGATTCAGCGCATGTTCGATTCCTACGCCCTGATGCAGGCGCAGGAACAGCTGAAGATCAACGACGAACAGTTTCCTCAGTTTCTGGCGCGCTTCAAGGCGCTCCAGGACACGCGCCGGAAGAACGAACAGGAGCGCGCCAGGATTGTTCAGGATTTGCGCCGGCAGGTCAACGATGCGCAGCCGGATGAAGCCGTGATGAAGGATCGCCTGAAGGCGCTTGGGGAACTCGACGCGCGCGCCGCCGCTGAGGTCTCGAAAGGGTACGACGCCATCAATCAGGTGCTCGACATTCGCCAGCAGGCAAAATTCCGCGTCTTCGAAGAGAACATGGAGCGCCGCAAGCTCGAGCTGGTCACCCGCGCCCGCCAGGCGAAGCGTCCCAAGCTGTAGTACCGTTAGCGCATGTGGCGAGAGGTGTCGGTGATGATCGCGCTGACGTCGGTCGTCAGCGTGACCGTTGACGTCCGCGCCACGAAGCGCGACGCCGCGCTGGCGAAGCAGAAAATCGCCCTGATCACCGCGCACGGCGAGAAATCCATCCGCCCGCCGCGCCGCACGATCGTCACCGAACGCGAAGTCAACTCGTACCTCGTGTACGAGGCGCGCGAGCAGCTTCCCGTCGGCGTCGTGGAGCCCTCGATTACCGCGGTGGGTCCCAGCCGCCTGTCGGGCCGCGCCGTCGTCGATCTCGACGCGGTACGCAAGCAGAAGGCGCCGACCAGCCTTCTCG
>JANYHS010000190.1 GCA_025358945.1 Acidobacteriota bacterium | reverse complement strand
ACCCCGACATCGTCTACATCGGCATGGGCGAGGCGTGCATCCGCGGCAACATCATGGCCGGCGACGGCGTTTACAAATCGATTGACGCGGGCAAGACCTGGGCGAAGGTCGGCTTCGCGAACTCCGACGCGATCTCCAAGATCCGCATTCACCCGACCAACCCCGACATCGTGTTCGTGGCCGACTTCGGCAAGTACGGCGCCGACAGCGACGAGCGCGGCGTCTTCAAGAGCATCGACGGCGGCAAGAGCTGGAAGAAGGTGCTGTTCCGCAACGGCAAGACCGGATCGGTCGACGTCGAGATCGATCGTAAGGACCCGAACGTCATGTACGCCGCGCTGTGGGAGGCGTACCGTCTCGAATACCAGATGTCGAGCGGCGGCCCGGGTAGCGGCTTCTTCAAGTCTACTGACGGCGGCGACACGTGGAAGGAGATCACGCGCAACCCGGGCCTGCCCTCTGGCGTCATCGGCAAGATCGGCATCGCCGTCTCCAGCGCCGACCCGAATCGCATCTACGCGCTGGTCGAGAACGAGGCCGGCGGCCTGTATGTATCCGACGATGCCGGCGCAACGTGGAAGCTGACCAACACCGGCCGCAATATCCGGCAGCGCGCGTTCTACTACACGCACGTGTTCGCCGATCACAACAACAAGGACATCGTCTACGCACTGAACACGAGCGCGTTCCGGTCGATCGACGGCGGCAAGACGTTCCAGCAGATCGGTCAAGGCACGCACGGCGATAACCACGACATCTGGATCGACCCCGACGACGCGCAGCACGTGGTGCTCGGCAACGACGGCGGTGGCGCGATCACCTTCAACGTCGGCGCGGGCCCGCAGCGAACGTGGTCGGGACAGGAATTTCCGACCGAGCAGTTCTATCACGTGATCACGACCAGGCACATTCCGTATCACGTCTGCGGCGCACAGCAAGACAACAGCACGCTGTGCGTGCCGAGCACGAACGGCCTGCCGCAACGCGGTGGCGGCGGCGGGCGCGCGGTCGAACAGTTCTACCCGGTCGGCGGCAACGAGGACGGCTACATCGCACCGGATCCGAAGGACACCGATGTGTTCTTCTCCGGCTCGAACAACGGCAGTTTCATCACCCGCATGAACCGTCGGACCGGCGAGTTGCGGGAGGTGAACCCGTATCCGCGCTTCTTCTCCGGCGAGAACTCCGCATCAGTCGTCGAACGGTGGCAGTGGACGTTCCCGATCGTCTTCTCGCCTGTGGACCCGAACGTGCTCTACACCTCGTCGCAGCACGTGTGGAAGACGACGACCCAGGGACAGACGTGGGACAAGATTAGCGGCGATCTCACGCGTCACGATCCGAAGACGATGCAGGATTCGGGTGGGCCGATCACCCACGACATGAACAGCCCGGAGATCTATGCGACGGTGTTCGCACTGGCGCCTGGCAAAACCGACGTGAACATCATCTGGGCGGGCTCCGACGACGGCCTGATTCACCTCACGCGCGACGGCGGCAAGAACTGGACGAACGTCACGCCGAAGGACATGCCCGATCTGGGCCGCGTCAGCCAGATCGACGCGTCGGCGCTCGACGCCGGCACGGCGTTCGTCGCCGTCAAGCGACCGCTGCTCGAGGACTTCGCGCCGTATCTGTTCCGCACACATGATTTCGGGCGCACGTGGACGAAGATCGTCACCGGCATCCCGGTCAACGACTTCACGCACGTCGTCCGCGAAGATCAGACGCGCAAAGGTCTCCTCTACGCGGGCACGCAGCACGGCGTCTACCTCTCATTCGACGATGGCGACCACTGGCAGCCGCTGAAGAACGGTCTGCCGGACACGCCGGTCCACGATATCTGGGTGGAAGCGAGCGATATCGCGATCGCCACGCACGGCCGTGGTTTCTACATCCTGGACGATGTGGCGCCGCTGCGGCAGTTCGGGGCGCCGGTGATGAGCGCAACCAGTGCGTATCTCTTCAAGCCCGCGGATGCGACGCGGTCCGCGTATCCCGCGAAGATCACCTACTGGCTGAAGAAGCCAGCGCAGAAGCTGACGCTGGACATCCTCGACGGCAGCGGTCAGGTGATCAGGACATTCAATGGGGCCGCGCCAGTGGAGGGGCGCGGTCGGTCAGGTGGAGCGGGTCGGGCAGGTGGAGCAGGCGACACGGCTGCGGCACCCAGCGCGGATCCGCCAGCCGACGAAGAAGAAGGCGGCGGGCGCGGACGCGGTGTCCCGCCGACGACGTCAATGGCGGCAGGCATGCAGCGCTTCACCTGGGATCTCCAGTACGCCCCGGTGACCTCGTTCCAGGGGATGGTGCTGTGGGGCGCGACGACCAACGGCCCGATCGCGCTGCCGGGCACGTATCAGGCCAAGCTGACGGTCGACGGCGAGACGTTCACGCAGTCGTTCGCGGTGAAGAAGCATCCGCTCTACACGATTACCGACGCCGACATGACGTCGCAGTTCGATCTGGCGAGCCGGATTCGCGACAAGGTGAACGAGGCGAACAACGCGATCATCCAGATCCGCCGTATCAAGACGCAGTTGAAGGAACGCACGGACAAGAACAACAGTGCGGATGCGAAGATCATCGCGGAACTGTTCACGAAGGAACTGACCGAGGTCGAAGAAGACGTGTATCAGGTGCGGAACCAGAGCAATCAGGATCCGCTGAACTTCCCGATCAAAACCAACAACCGCCTCGCCTCCCTCCTCCGCGTCGTCGGCGCCGGTGAAGGGCGGCCCATTGGTAACGCGGAACCGATCTTCAACGATCTCCAGAAGGAGTTGAAGGCGGAGACGGATCGTCTGCAGCGCGTGCTGACGACGTACCTGCCGCGCTTCAATCAGCTGGCGCAGCGGATCGGGATGGAGCCGATATCGGAAAAGTGAAGACACTGCTGCTCGCTGTCGCGCTCGGCGCCGCCACGGCGCCGGGCGCGGTTGACGCCCCACTCCGCGCGCAAGCCGTTCAGGTTCTGCGCGACTCTCTCGAACACGAACAACGCTGGATCAAGGTGCATGCGGCGGAGGCGCTGCTCTCGAGCGGTCAACCGGACGGCGTGGTCCGCGCGTTCGAGAGCGAACTTATGTCACACGGCAGCGAACCGGAATACCGCATCGGCATCTGGCGCATCCTCGCGCAGGCGGCTCCCACCGATCGGCAGCGCCAGCCCTGGATCGCCAAGATCGTCGCTGCGTTTCTGGATCCCGGCGGCCCGGACCGGCTGCATGCGGCGGAGACGCTGGGCAAGCTTGCCTACCGCGCGAGCGCAGCGGAAACCGGAGCGTTCGAGACCGTCGTGCGATCGGGCCGCGGCTCGCTGTCGGTCGATGCGAGCTGGGTGCTGGCAAACAGCGGGCGCCCCGGTGGAGACGTGCGGCTCGCGGAGCGGCTGGCGTCAGATGATCGCGGCATAAGAAATGATGCGGCGTACGCGATGCGGCATCTGGCGAAGCTCTCCGGCAGCGGGTGGGAGAAGCTGGCAATGGCCGCCGCCAAAGCGCGGGCCGGCGACGGCGAGCGCGCAACACTGCTGAGCGCCGCGTTCGTGCATGCGCCTCGCGATCAGAAATCGCATTTCAAGTCGGAGCTAATGAAATACCTCTCGACCGGGACAAATGACGAGACGTACGAGGTGTGTGCCGCGCTGGCGACCGGCGGCGTGGACGCTGACGCCTCACTCCTCGCCCCGCTGCTTGGCGATCCCGCGCCGGACGTCCGCATCGGCGCCGCGCACGCGATCCTGAAGATCAGTCAGCGCCGGGTGCAGTAGACCCCACCGTTAACGGCCGCAGGCCATCTCGCGCCGCGCTCCTGGGTTATTTCACCCGAACGCGACTCTCGAGATACGTGATCGTGCCATCGATCCTATTGAACCAATGCGGCGTACCGGGCGGAACGACCAGAACATCACCCTTCGACACGGTGCGGGTCACGCCTCCCGTGAGGCTCTTGCTCCTGACGACATCGGGATCGGCCGACGCCGCCAGCGGCAGTTCGAGCGTGCCGCCTGTGACGAGCGACGCCGTCCCCTCGATGATGTAGTAGATCTCGGTGCTGAACGGATGGATGATCGCGTACTGCGGCTCGCCCGCACCACTTCGCCGTCGCACAGCGATTCCCGGCGCGATCGTCACAGCGGCGCCAGCGGCGGCGTCCGTCGCGACCGCCGTCGCGAGCCCCTTCGTAATGTCCGCGGCGCTCATGAACGACACGGGTGGGATGCCAGCAGTCTGGGCCGCCAGGAACAATCCCAATGCTGGAAGCGCGACGAGTGCAATTCGTAATGACTGCATGTCCGTACTCTCCTCGCGAGAGTGTCGCAGATCTGCGGACGATTCGCCGGTGGAATCGGCGGCGGCGCGAACATCCAGGGCGAGCCGGACGCAGGCCGTCTCGTGCTGCGATCCGTTAAGGCTGCCCCTCCGCCCGGCCAAGATGCCCGATCGCGTATGCAGCCGACGAGGAGCGCGGCGCGAGATGGCCTGCGGCCGGATCACCAGAGGTCGCCTCGCTCAGCGGGTGAACATCGACTTGGCGAGCATGGCATGGACGCCCTTGGTGCCGTCCACAAGTTGCGTCACGTGGAGGTCCACTGCGACCGAGCAGAGAATGTACGCCTCGTCGCGGTTCATCTTCTTTTCCGTCACGAGGAATTCGATCATCTCCTTCACCGCGAGCTTCGCCGCCTCGTCGAGATCGGTGTGCAGACCCATCGCGATGACGTGCGTCGGCGTTTCCGCGCGCGGCCACTTCAGGTGCATGTCCTTGCGCACGGTGATCTGAACGGCGCCACGCAACGAGGTCTCCAACGCCGTGAGCGTCGCCTCCCCATCGCCCTGCATCGCGTGACCGTCGCCAAGCGACAGCAGCGCGCCTGGGACCGCGACAGGAATGTAGAGCGTCGATCCGGCGACGAGCTCCTTGTTGTCGAGGTTGCCGGCGTGCGGCCCCGGAGGCCCGCTCGAGATGCGGCCGACCAGCGGATTCGGCGCCACGCCAATCGAGCCAAAAAACGGCGCGAGCTTCAGCGTCACGCCCGGCGCAAATGCCGCCGTGCCCGCGCGTTCGTCGAAACGCACGAGATGAAACTTCACGTAGGGAAATTCGTCGGGCAGCGTACCACTGCCCGGGATGAAACCGCTGACGCCGTACGGGTGCAGAAACTCGAAGCCGACCATCTTCACTTCGAGCACGTCGCCCGGCTCGGCGCCCTCGACGAAGATCGGCCCGGTCATCGGATGCGCCCCGGGGCCGCGCTCGGTGATCGTCCGCTCGACGACCTTCAGCGACTCCGGAATCTCCTCTTCCTTCACGCCCGCCGCACGCAGCCGCTGCAGCCCTCTCGCGATCATCGTCTCGACCCGAACAGTGTCGCCGGACGCAATCCGCAGCACCGGTTTGATTGACGCGTCGTAGTAGCCCCAGTGCACGTTCTGCGGCAGCAGTTTCAGATCGTGCGTCCGCGCCTGCGCGAACGTCATGGCGGACGTCAGCGCAAGCGCGCCGCAGAGCAGCATGAGCTTGTTCATTCTATGGTTCCATCGCCTGATAGACGAGCGTCGGGAACTTGCGCCCGAGGTCAGTGGTATTCGGGAGGATCTGCACCATGAAGACGACCACGAGGTGTGACTCGGGATCGACGCGATACGTGGAGCTGTACGCACCCGCCCAGCCGAACGCGCCGGCGGAATCCATCCCGTTGGCGCCGTAGCGATCGGTGGTCTCGAAGCCGTAGCCGTAGCCCATCCCGCTCGGCGAGTGCAGCGCACCCACCTGGTTCGTCGTCATCAGCGCAACCGTGCGTGGCGACAGAATACGGACGCCATCGATCGCCCCGCCGCGACGGATCATCTCGAGGAAGTGCGCGTAGTCCTGCGCGGTCGATAGCAGACCGGCGCCGCCAGCGAAGCTCTTGCGCGGCCCATCCACGTACGCGCCCTGACCCCGTGGGCCGTCCGGCGCGCGCACGATCTTCCCGTCGCTGCCATGCGAGTAGACGGCGGCCAGCCGCGACCGCTGATCCGGCGGCAGGAAGAACTGCGTGTCCTTCATCCCGAGTGGACCGGTGAGGCGCGTCTTGATGAACACGTCGAGTGGCGTGCCGCTCGCCTTCTCGACGATGCAGCCGAGGATATCGGTGTTGTAGCCGTAGACCCACGCCTCACCGGGCTGCGCCACGAACGGCAACGTGCCGAGCCGCTCCATCGTGTCGCAGATCGGTTCGTCCTTGTCGGCCGTGAACCATCCGAAGCCTGCCGCGGGTCCAAGGCCCTTCGCCTGATACTGCGACGCGATCGTCGGCTCCGTGCCGTACGAAATACCCGCGGTGTGCGTCAGCAGATCGCGAATCGTGATCGGCCGCTTCACCGGCACGATGTCCACGCGCGCGCCGTTTCCGACGGCGACTCTCGACGAAGCGAACGACGGGATGAATCGGCTGACCGGGTCAGTGATATTGAGTTTGCCTTCCTCCATCAGCGACAGGATGGCCACGCTCGTGATCGCCTTGGTCTGCGACGCGATACGGAAGATCGTGTTCGGCGCCATGCGGGTGCCGGCTTCCTTGTCGGCCCAGCCGGCGGCGCGCTCGTAAATCGGCTTGCCGTCCTGCAGCACCAGTCCAACCGCGCCGCCGATGCGGTTCTCGTCGACGTACTGCTGGAACACTTTGTCGATGCGGGCGAGCCGCTCGGTCGAAAACGTGGCCGGCGCCGGCACGGCAAGAGCCAGTGTGGCCGCCAGGATCATCGAAGCAAATACTCTCATGGCCGAATGGTAGGCTTTGCCCATGAACCGAGCAAGGGTTCCCTGGTATCTGTGGTGTTCCGCGCTGGCGGTGACCTCCGCGTACGTCGGCGGCTACTGGGACATCTCGTGGCACCGTTCGATCGGGCGCGATACGTTCTGGTCCGCGCCGCACATGGCCATCTATGCCTGCGGCATCCTGGCCGGCATCTCGTCCGCCTATCTGATCTTCACGACGACCTTCGGGCGAAATACGGCGATGCGCGACGTGAGCGTGCGCATCTGGGGCTTGACCGGTCCACTCGGCGCGTTCATCTCGGCTTGGGGCGGCGTGGCGATGCTGGCGTCGGCGCCGTTCGACGACTGGTGGCACAACGCCTACGGCCTCGACGTCCGCATCATCAGCCCGCCACACATGGTGCTGGCCGCGGGATTTTTCGGCATCGAACTCGGCACGGTGATGCTGCTGTTGGCATTCATGAACCGCGCCGACGCGCGCCTGCGACCGGCCCTGGAGCGCCTGTTCCTCTACGTCGGCGGCACGGTGCTGTGCGAATCGCTGCTGATCAAGCTGGAATACATCAGCCGATCCGATCAGCACAACGCGCTCTTCTACACGGTGGTCTTCCTGGGGACGCCGGCGATTCTCGCGGCGCTCGCGACGGCATCGGAGCGGCGCTGGGCGTGCACGATCATGGCGGGCGTCTACACCGCGTTCGCGCTCGGCTTCCTCTGGATCCTGCCGCTGTTTCCCGCCGAACCGAAACTGGGCCCGGTGATTCGACAGGTGACCCACTTCATCCCCTGGGAATTTCCGCTGCTGATCGTCGTCCCGGCGTTGGTCACCGATCTGATACTGCAGCGGACAGGCCGCTGGCGGACGCTGACGCGCGGCGTCGTCGCGGGGCTCGCGTTCTTCGCCGTGTTCCTCGCGGTGCAGTGGCCGTTCGCGAACTTCCTGCAGTCCCGGCTGGCGCGCAATTGGTTCTTCGGCGCCGCGTACTTCGACTTCAGCATGCCGGCGCATTCGGCGCTGGTGCGCTATCAGTTCTTCTATCGTGAGGCGAACGCGTCGCAGTTCTGGCGCGGCATGCTGATCGCCGCGTTCACGTCGTGCCTGATGATGTGGGCGGGGCTGCACGCCGGACGCGCGATGCGGCGAGTCCGCCGATGAAATGCGAACGGAAGGAACCGCAGAGTGCGCAGAGATCGCTGAGAACAAGATCTCTCTGCGAGCTTCGCGGTCTCGGCGGTTCCATCTTGATCGTCGTGGCGCTGCAGGCGGTCGCGCTCGCGCACATTGGCAGCCCCGACGTGTTCCTCGAAGGACAGGCCGGCGCCTATCGCGTATTCGTCACCGTTCGGCCGCCCCATGCAATCCCCGGCGTCGCCGACGTCGAGGTGCTCACCACGTCAGACGATGTCCGCGGGGTGCGGATCGTGCCGCTGCCGCTGACCGGCGCGGGCGCGCAGTTCGCGCCGGTGGCGGACCGCGCGGTGCGATCCGCCGAGGATCCGCGGATGTTCACCGGCCATCTCTGGCTGATGAGCGCGGGCGCATGGCAGGTGCGCGTGGCGCTGGAGGGCGATCGCGGCAGCGGCACGCTGTCGGTTCCGGTGCCGACGCTGCCGCAGTCCACGCTCGGCATGAGCCGTGGCCTGCGCGCGATGCTGTTCTTCCTGATGCTGCTGTTGGCGTCCGGCTTCGTCGGGATCATTTCGGCGATGGCGCGTGAGGCACGGCTCGGTGCTGGCGAAGCGCTGGACCGCGGCGCGCGCGTCCGCGGCTGGATCGCCGGCGCGATTGCGACCGTCGCGATCGTTGGCATCATCTTCCTGGGCAATCGCTGGTGGACGGCTGAAGCATCGAGCTACGACCAGTACGTCTACAAGCCGCTCGACGCCACGGCGTCTGTCACCGCTGACGCGCGCCTCACGCTCGATCTGCACGATCCCGGCTGGATTGCCAGCCGGCGCCTGGACGATTTCGTCGCCGATCACGGTCACCTGATGCACCTGTTTGTCGTGTCGCCGTCGCTCGACAGACTCTGGCATCTGCACCCGGACGAGATCGCCACCGGCGCGTTCGCGCAGCGTCTGCCGGACATGCCCGCGGGACAGTACGAATTGTTCGCCGATCTCGTGCACGCGACCGGCGTCTCCGAAACGGTGACCGGCACGATCAACACCGCAGCGATTCACGGCGCCGCTCTCGCAGGCGACGACAGTTCGTTCGACGAGGCCGAGGGCCTTGCCCGCCGAAGCTCCGGATCGAAGGAACCGAGCGAAGGCGGGAGCATCACCTGGGTCCGCGACGACAAACCGCTCGTCACCAAACGCCTGACGCTGTTCACGTTTCGCGTGGACGATGCGGACGGCCAGCCGGCGCGCAATCTCGAGCTCTACATGGGCATGCTCGGTCACGCGATCTTCGTGCGGCGCGATCGCAAGGTCTTCGCGCACGTGCATCCATCAGGATCCGCACCGATGGCCGCGATGGAGATCGCGATGCCCTCAACCCGGGATCACGCCGATCACGAGATGGCCCTCCCCTCGACGGTGACGTTCCCTTATGGATTCCCGGAGTCCGGTGAGTACCGAATCTTCGTGCAGGTGAAGCGCGCCGGCCGTGTGATCACTGGCGTGTTCGACGCGACGGCGCCCTAACGCAGGGCTAAAACGCCTGCGCCACTTCAACGCGCTACGTCAGTGGCGCAACGCCTTAGCGTTGCGTGGGTTTGGCCCGGTACATCGCCTCGTCTGCCGCGCGCAGCGCCTCATCCGGCTGTCCACCTGCCGCCAGCTCGGACGTACCGTGCGAAAACGCGATCGGGATCTCCCCTCGTCGTTACAGCACACGCACCAGGAACAGATACGCCACCGGCGTCGGGTCAGCGTCGCCGGACGAGGACCGCAGATACCAGAAGCCCAGCGAAACGGCGAGCGAAAGGAAGCCCGCGCTCCACGCGTACACCCACCAGCGCATCTCGACGCGCCGGATCGATCGCCAGAGCACGGCAAAGAACACGGCGATCATCAGGACCGAGGCGATCTGGACGGCGTTGCTCCATT
Source organism: Acidobacteriota bacterium (assembly GCA_025358945.1). Lineage (GTDB taxonomy): Bacteria > Acidobacteriota > Vicinamibacteria > Vicinamibacterales > CAVVIG01 > CAVQFC01. The sequence goes on along the minus strand of JANYHS010000190.1, from coordinate 4,170 downwards.
GCCAGAGCGCCAGCCCGAGGTTCACTGCGGTAAATATTGACACATCAGGCTGGCGGACCTAGCATCCGCGAGCAGCAACAGGAGGCTCAGTGCTCAAACAGTTTGTGATTGGTGCGGCTTTTCTCGCGGGACTTTCAGGCGCGGCGGCGGCCCAGACGGCGCCAGCGGCGGCGCCGGTGGACACGACCAAACCGAACGACTACAGCGATCCGAAGTCGTGGCTCTGCCGCCCCGGCGCGCACGGCGACGCCTGCGACATCGACGAGACGACGACGGTCGTCGCGGCCGACGGCACGCTGACGAAGGAAACGTGGAAGGCCGATCCCAACGCGCCGATCGACTGCTTCTACGTCTACCCGACGGTCTCGACCGATCCCGGCGACTACAGCGACATGAACCCGGATCCGGCGGAGACCAACGTCGTCAAGCAGCAGTTCGCGCGCTTCGCGTCGAAATGCAAACCGTACGCGCCGATGTACCGGCAGATCACGCTCGTCGGCCTGCGCAAGGCGCTGGCCGCGCCGAACGCCGCGATCCCCTGGGGTGATGGCGTACAGTACAAGGACGTGCGCGATGCGTGGAACTACTATCTCGAGCACGACAACAAAGGACGCGGTGTCGTCCTCGTCGCGCACTCGCAGGGATCGTTCATCCTGATCGATCTGATCCGGCGTGAGATCGACGGCAAGCCGATTCAGTCGAAGCTGATTTCCGCGATGCTGATGGGCACGGTGGTGCCGGTGCCGAAGGGCAAGGACGTCGGCGGCGCATTCCAGAAGATTCCGCTCTGCCACAGCGCGTCGCAGCTCGGCTGCCTCATCACATTCGCGTCATTCCGATCGAAGGTTCCACCACCGGCCAACACCTTGTTCGGCAAGGTGCCCGACGCGAACATGGTCGCCGCATGCACGAACCCCGCGGCGCTCGCGGGCGGCAGCGGTGAGCTGCACTCGTATCTGTCGAACGACGGCCGCACGATCACGGGGACATCGAAGCCGAAGCCGTGGGTCACGCCGGAGCAGCCGATCGACACTCCGTGGGTCAGCACGCCTGGCCTGCTGACGGCGAAGTGCGCCTCGAACGACAATGCGTCCGGTTATCTCGAGATCACCGTGAACGGCAACCCGTCGGGCCCGCGCGTCAGCGACATCGTCGGGGACATCGGCATCGGCACGAACGTGCTGGCGAACTGGGGCCTGCACCTGGTGGACGTCAACATCGCGATGGGAAACCTGTTGGACATCGTAGCGACGCAGTCACAAACATACGCCGCCAAGAGGTAGAGACGCGTCAGGGCTGAGGGCTCAGTCGTTAAGCGCTCAGCCCTGCCTGATTTCTAAGCCCTAAGCCCTTTCGTTACCGATCCCCTCCCAACGTCAGCTTCAGTCCGGCGCGCACGGTCCGCGGCAGCGCCGGCGATCCGAACGTCGCGTCGAACGCCTGATCGAATGCGTTCTCGACCGCCAGGTACCCCATCACGCGCGGGTGGAACCGGTACGAACCGCGAATGTCGATCTTCTGGTACGCCGCATCCAGGTTCTTGTTCGGCAGGAGCAGCGAGTTGCCGAAGTTGGCATCGCTCAGGAACGTGCTGTCGTCCGACTGGCCGAAGACGTACGCCGCCATAGCGACCTGCGCACGCCCCTCGGTGTAGGCGACGGTGGCGCTGCCAGAATTCGCCGGTCGACGGAATGGCTGCGCGCCGACAAGCGGCGAGTACGCACCAATCAGGATGCCGGGGAACGCGGCGTTCGTGGCCGGCCTCAGGGCGCCACCACTGAGCGACTTCGTCACGATCGCGTCGAGATACATGTACGACACCGTCATCCTGACCTTGCCGATCGCCGCCTCGCCAGACAGTTCCGCGCCCTTGGAACGATTCGACTGCGAGTTGACGTACGCACCATAGCCCGACGCATTCGCGGCGACGACGGAGACGCCGAGCTGCGGCAACACGCTATTGTTCACGTACTCGATGAGATCCGAGAACTCGTTGTCGAAGTACGCGACCCGCACACGAGCGCGTCCGCGCGCGAGGCCTTGTTCGATGCCGACGTCCACCCCTCGGCTGCGCTCAGGACCGACAGGCGTGATGCCTTGCGCCGACGCGGTGGCCGCCGGGATCAGCGCGTAGAGCGACGACAGTTCCTGAAACAGACTCGGCTCCTTGATGCCCTTGCCCGCGTTGAACGTCACTTTCGTATCGCCGAACGCATCCTTCGTCGTCGGCTGCCGGAGATACGCGGCGACCGATACGCGCGGCGTGACGGCGTTGCCGAAGATCGCGTTGTGATCGGAACCGACACCAGCCGTCACGAAGACGCGACCGGCCAGTGACGTGCGCGCTTCGAGGAACGCGCCGTAGTTGTTGCGATCCGTTTTCGTCAGAGTCCCGGAATTCGACGTGCCGTTCTCGCTCTCCACGCGCACGCCGCCCGCAATATCGAACGCAGGCGCCACGTGATAATCGGTCTGACCGTAGAACAGCTTGCGGGTCACCGTCGAATCGAAGTTGGTCGGATACTTCCCGCCGTAGTCGAGGATCGCGCGGCCGGTGACGGAGTAGCCGTTGCCGCCGCGAATCGTCATGTTGTTGCCGAGATAGTTCGCGCCGAAGCCAAACGGATCGTACGCCTGACCAGTCGGTGACGGATTCTTGTAGTTGTACGCCTGATCGGCCACCGCGACGCGCAGGGTGCTCTGCCAGCGGCTGGTGATTTGCGATTGCGCCGCGAACGCCGCATACGTACTCTTGCGAGTCTGCCTCGAATCGTCCGCGATGCCGAACAGCTCGAACGCGTTCGGGCTGCCGTACTCAGTGTCGATGCGGCGGAACGTTCCGGTCAGGTTGGTCGTCGTGCCGGCGAGAATGCCGATCCGTCCGACGAACGTCCCGTTGCGGTAGTCGTTGTTCGGGACGCGATTGTCGGTCTTGAGGTTCGAATAACCCGCGAAGTAGTCGATGCGGTTCGCAGCGCCGCCGATGCCCAGGTCCGCGTGCGACGTCTTCAGGTTACCGCCGTCGATCGCGATCGTCGCTTCCGGCGTACGCGTGCGTCCGCGCGTAGTCGTCAGATTGACGACGCCGGTGAGCGCGTCGCTGCCGAAGAGCACACTGTTCGAGCCGCGCAACACTTCGACGCTGCCGATCCCGGTCGTCGCCAGATCCGCCAGATCGTAGGCGCCGCCGATGTCGTTGGCGGGGACGCCGTCGATCAGGATCTTGCTGAAATTCGAACTGCCGCCGCGAACAAAGAGCGACGTCGCGCCACCCCGTCCGCCGACCTGCACCACCTGCACACCCGGCACGCTGCGGAGTGGTTCGAGCAGATCGGAATTGCCGAGCGCGTCGAGCGTCGTTGAATCGAGCACCGTCACCGGGGATCCGATCTGCGACTGCGGAACGGCGGTCGCGGCGGCGGTGACGACCAGTTCCTGCGCGAGCGGACCGATCTGCAGTCGCACCTCGGTGGTGACGCGGCCGGCCGCGGTGACGAATACCGCGTCGGTGAGGCGCGCGGCGAAGCCGGCGGAGGCCACGTCGAGTTGATAGCGCCCTTCGCCAAGACCCTTGAACGCAAACTCGCCCCGAGCATCACTCGAGGTCTCCGCGATCGCCTTCCCATCGCGCATCAGTTTCACGGCCGCGCCGGAAACGCGGCCGCCGAGTGCGTCAACGACCGTGCCGTTGACGGTTCCTTCATCCGCCGCTCTGGCCGTGCCGAGGCCGAGCGAAATCAACAATGCAAGCGCGCACGCAAGTGTGCGCAAGATCCGATTCGAATTCATCAAAGGTGCCCCTATGGCGGGATCGAGAGCGTGCTGGGGAATCGAGGGCAGGAATACCCGGATGCCAGAGCATGCTTTCTGTTCTCCGCAGAAAGTCTGCCGCTTGAACCTCGGGTAGGTGTTCTGGCTTACACACGCGCAGGATGTTTCCTGCTGCGCCTGCTTACAGTGGCGGAACCGCGCCGGACTTTCACCGGACTTCCCCCGTTATGCCCGAACGGGCACCAAAGGCGTTCTTGTTGTAGCACCGCGACGAATGGCGGGTCAAGTCGGCGGCACGAAACGCCGAATGCCGCGGGGGCCATCTCGCGTCGCGCTCCTCATCGGCTGCACTCGCATTCAACTTGGTTCGAAGGTCCTGGCGGCAGCCTCAATGGATCG
>JANYHS010000166.1 GCA_025358945.1 Acidobacteriota bacterium | reverse complement strand
GAGGCCGCCGAGATCCCAGGTAACACGGCTCTCGACGATGACGCCAAGTTCGGTGAGGCGCGCGTCCCACATCGGCACGTCGACCGCATCGATTGCGAATGCCACGTGACCAGGCCCGCCGGCGGTGTGCCCTGGAATCGTCCCTCCAGGCGTCTCGAGTGAAGTGGCCGCGCCGTTCTGAAACAACAGCAGCACCGTGCCTTCACCCGCATCGATCGCGACGAGGCGTTCCGTGTCGAGCATCGGCGTCCCGCCGAAGAGCGCCTTGTAGAACACCGCCGTGCGCGGCAGATCGTCGCAGTCGAGCGCCGTCTCGAGCACACGGCGGATTCGCGGCGTCACCGCTGTTCCACGGTCATGCGCATGCCGTGCTTCGCGCGCAGCGTGATGAGCGGCTGCGGAACGACCGGATGTCCGGGCACCAGGCGCAGACGCCATTGCTGTGCAATCGTCGCCACGAGCAGGATCAGTTCCATCCAGGCGAACGACTCGCCGATGCACTGGCGTGGTCCGCCGCCAAACGGGAAATAGGCGAACTTCGGCAACCCCGCGCGGAACTCCGGCGTCCAGCGATCGGGATTGAACGTGTCGGGCTCCGCGTAGTACCGCGCATCGCGCTGGATCAGGTACGGGCTCATCAGCAGAATCGATCGCGCCGGCGCGACGTACGGACCGATCGGGTACTCCGCGATCGCGCGGCGGCCGAGCAGCCACGCCGGCGGATACAGCCGCATCGCCTCCGTCACCACGCGTTCGACGTAGGACAGCGATCCCAGATCCCGCATCGTCGGCAGCCGGCCGTGCAGCGCGGTGTCGACCTCGGCGTGCAGCGCTGTTTCCACGTCGGGCGCGCCGCTGACCAGATACCACAGCCACGTCAGTGCATTCGCCGTCGTCTCGTGACCGGCGAGGAAGATGGTCATCGCCTCGTCGCGCACCTGCACGTCCGTCATGCCGCCGCCGTCCTCTTCGTCCTGCGCGGAGAGCAGCATCGAGAGGAGGTCGCCGTGATCGCGGCCGCTGGCCCGGCGGTCGGCGATCATCTTGTAGATGATCGCGTCGAGACGCGCACGCTGGAGACGCGCGCGGCGCAGCTTCGGCACCGGCAGCCGTTCGAGGAAATCCGCGAACGGCAGCATCAGCATCCAGAACGATTCCATGACGCCGGTCAGCGCCTCGCCAACCTCGGCCGCCTGCGATTCGACGTCGGCGTCGAACAGCGTCTTGCCGACGATCGAGAGCGTGAGGCGGTTCATCTCGCGGGCGATGTCCAGCGTCGCTCCGTCCGTCCACCCGCGGCGCATCCGGTCGGCGTACCCCACCATCGTGTCGCCGTAGCCGGCGATGCGATCGCGATGAAACGCCGGCTGCATCAGGCGGCGCTGCCGCAGGTGCGTCGCGCCTTCACTCGTCAGCAGCCCCTCGCCGAGCACGCGCTTCGATCGCTCGAGGCCCTTACCCTTCCGGAAGTTCTTGTTGTGCGTGACCAGGACATCGCGAACCAGCTGCGGGTCGTTGAGCAGGAACATCTGCTCGCCACCCATGCGGAAGGCGGCGATGTCGCCGTAGGTGCGCGCGATGTCGGTGAAGAAGACCAGGGGATCGCGGCCGGGCCGATACATCAGCGATCCGACCAGGGATAGCCGGGGTCCCGGCGCGACGGCAGCGGCAGGCATGGAAGGTGCGAGTCTAGCATCCCGGGCGCTATGATGAGTCGTGTCCCAGGCTCTGGAAGCGAGCTTCCATCTCGACCCGGAGAAGACCGAGCGCGAAAAGCGCCTGCGCGAGCGACAGTTTCACGTCGTCGACATCCCGAAGCTCCGCATTCTGGGCTTCGTCATCCTCACGCTGCTGGTCATCTTCCACGAGGTCTTCTCGACCGGCGCCACCAACTGGCGGCTGCCGATCACGATCGGGGCGACGCTGCTCGTCTACGGGCTCGCGTCGTGGACCCTGCTGTACTTGTTCTTCGACGCGTTCAAGCAGGTCAATCTCGGCATTCTGTTTCTGGCCATCGACATCCCGGCATTTGTCTGGGTGATTTACAAAACCGGCGCCGATGGCAGCTGGCTCTTCTTCCTGCTCTACATTCGTGTCGCGGATCAAACCAACACGACGTTCAAGCGCGCGATTGGATTCAGCCACGTCGCCGTGGCCAGCTACGCGTTACTGATTCTGTATCTCGCCTTCGTCGAGCACCGGACGATCTCGTGGCCGGCCGAAGCCTTCAAGCTGCTGATCCTGTACGGCGCGAATTTGTACGTCTCGCTGACCGCGCGGACCGCCGAGCGTCTCCACGCAAAAATGGTCGCGGCCATCCGGCTCGCCCGCGAGCTGGTGTCGCGGCTCCAGGTGCAGTCGCGCGAGCTCGAGGACGCACGGCAGCAGGCCGAGGAATCGAACCGTACCAAGAGCGAGTTCCTCGCCAATATGAGCCACGAGATCCGGACGCCGATGAACGGCATCATGGGCGTCACCACACTGCTGCTCGACAGCGAGTTGACCGCGGAGCAGCGCGAGTCGATGCTCCTGGTGCGCTCCTCGGCAGAGTCGCTCCTGCACGTCATCAACGACATCCTCGACGTCTCGAAGATCGAAGCCGGACGCCTGACGCTCGAGCCGATCGACTACGAGCTGCGCGCGCAGGTCGACCGGTGCATGAAGACCCTCTCGTTCCGCGCGACGGAAAAGGGACTCACGCTGCGGCACGACGTGACGCCGGACGTGCCCAACCATCTCACCGGCGACTGGCTGCGGTTGCAGCAGGTGCTGATCAATCTGGTCGGCAACGCGCTGAAGTTTACCGAGCGCGGCCGCGTAGTAGTGACCTTCGACGTCGAGGACCGCATCGGCGACGCGGCGACCCTGCACGTGTCGGTGGCGGACACCGGCATCGGCGTCCCGGCCGATCGGCAGGCGGCGATTTTCGAACCCTTCACGCAGGCCGACGGTTCCACCGCGCGCAGCCATGGCGGCACCGGGCTTGGCCTCACCATTTCACGCCGTCTGGTGGAGATGATGGGCGGCCACCTCTGGCTCGACAGCGAGCCGGGACGCGGATCGACGTTTCATTTCACGTCGCAGATCACCGTCCGGACGCACGCGGTGGCGCCGGCCATCGAGCCGGCGCCGGTACCGTCAACGGGCGCCGGGACCGACGCGCCGCAGACCACGCTGCGTGTACTGCTGGCTGAAGACAACGTCGTCAACCGCTTCCTCGCGGTGCGCCTGCTCGAGAAGGAAGGCCATCAGGTGCAGACCGCCGTCAACGGACGCGCGGCGGTCGACGCGATCGAACAGGGTCAGTTCGATCTTGCGTTGATGGACCTGCAGATGCCGGAGATGGACGGGTTCGAAGCGACCGGACTGATCCGCGAGCGTGAACGGGCGACCGGCGGGCATCTGCCGATCATCGCCCTCACCGCGAACGCGATGGTCGGTGATCAGGAACGGTGCCTGGCTGCCGGGATGGACGGCTACGTGTCAAAACCGATCGACGTGCATCGGTTACTCGCCGAGATCCGGCGGGTTCGGTCAATCGCGCGCCAGTAGAGTCACACAGCTGCCGCGACGTCTGGATGGGCGCTCTGTTGCCAGACGTGTTCGTACACGCGCTTCGCGACAAGTTGCTTGTCTTCCACGGTGAACGGCGGCGTCGGCAGGACTTCGAAGAGGTGGTCGAGGATGAATACCTCAACTTCAGCCTGGGTCTGCTCCTTCTCGGTCCACCGTTCGAGCGGCGCAATCAGCGCCTGGATCGACGCCAGTAAACCGCGACTCGCCTGCTTCACTCGCTCCCGGTCCACCTTCGTCATCTC
>JANYHS010000156.1 GCA_025358945.1 Acidobacteriota bacterium | reverse complement strand
ACATCTTTGAACAGGACGATCGAGAAACCGGAGAGCTCTGCCTGCAGGGTGTACTTGCCCGGCGGCACATTGAGCAGCCGGTACTCGCCTTTTTCGTTGGTCACCGCGACCATCTGGCGTCCGGCCGCCTGATCGGTGGCTGTCACGCTGACGCCTGGCAGCACGGCCTTGGTTTCGTCAGCCGCGGCGCCAACGATGGAGGCTTGCTGCGCGTAGGCGGCAGAGCCGAAAAGAGACACCAGAGCGACGAGGACCACGATGCGAAACCTACTCACGGGTCACCCTCCTTGAGATTGAATCCTGGAATTAGCGCTGTGCCTGAGTCGACGGCTTGGATGCCAGAGCGCGGTTGATCAATTGCTCCATCCCGTACACGCGGCCGTTCGCGATAACCCGGCGCACCTTGTGGGCGTTCGCGATGTTCGCCAGAGGATCGCCGTTCACGATCACGAGGTCGGCAAGCTTGCCCGCCTCAATCGTGCCGGCGTCGAGCGCGAGCGCTCGAGCGGGGTTCACCGTCGCCGCCTTCAGCGCTTCGTAGGTGGTCATACCCGCCGCCACGTAAGACGCGAGTTCGCCGTGCAGGTTGATCGCGTTCGGGGTGTCGGTGCCCGCGACGATGACGCCGCCGGCGTGCATCACGTCGAGCACCATCTTCCCGTTCCCGCCGGGATCGACGCCCTGATTCGGCGTGGCCAGGTTCGCCACCTGCGCGATCTGCAGCTGCATCCACTCGGGATACAGCTTGAAACGTGGGTCGTTCTTCAGCCCCGGCTCATCGACGAAGAGCTGACGCGTCGCGCCGAACATCGTCGGCGTCAGGTAGCGGCCGCTCTTGCCGAACAGCTGAATCACGTCCTCATAACTGCGCTGCAGGGTCGCCATCTTCGGCGAGTAGCCGCGGCGGCTGGTGGCGGAGGTGTGCTCGGTGTTATCGACGCCGACAAACGAGGCCGGGAAGATCTCGTGGGTGGCGACCGGGATGCCGATGCTGTGCGCGAACTCGACCATCCGCTTCTGCGGCAGGTCCGGCAGGCGCACGTAACTCTTGAGCATGTCGTACTGCAGCACCTTCGCGCGCTGCAGCTCCATCTCGAAATGCGCGTAGCTGGAAATGGCGACGCCCATCTTGTAGTACACGCGCTGCCATTCCATCAGATTGCCGGTGCCGTAGACGCGCGGCCCGACTCGAACGTTCGCTTCGCTCGCCTCGCGCTCTTCCACCGGCTCGTACGGTGTATTGCCGGGGCTGCGCACCGTCGTGATTCCGAATGCCAGCCACGCGCGCCCCGCCGACTCGCCGAAGTCCGGCTGCAGATGCGAATGGAATTCGATCAGGCCCGGCATGACCGTCAGGTTCGTCGCGTCGACGACCTGACCGGTGTGATTCGCGTCGGCGTGCGGCACAACGCTCGTGATCCTGTTCCCGTCGATGACGATGTCAACGTTGGCGCGGGAGGCGGTGCTCTTCATGTCGACCAGTCTCCCCGCGTGCACCAGCACATGCGTCGTCGGCACCGCAGGCGTGTACTTCAGATCCAGCGGCACCGTCCGGCTGCCGCCGTTCTCGATGTCGACGATCCGCAGCTTGTCCATCGACTGGTACAGGATGTGACGCGAGTCGCCGCTCCAGCTGGGCGCATGCGCGCTCTCGCTCGTGATCCGCCGCGGCGGGCCGAGCGGCTCGCCAGTCGGCGAAACGGGCCAGACGGCGAGCATGCCTTCGTAGATCGCGGCCATCTTGGTGCCGTCGGGCGACCACGCGGGTCCGCATCCGCCGCGCGAGTCGATCGACATCATCGGCTGCGGCGCAAACCATTTGTCGTCGTTCAATGCGGTCGACGACATGGTCAGAATCTGATTGGTGCCTTCGCGGAAGCGCTTCGTCATCGGCGCGATGCCGGCGATCGCGAGGCGCTTGCCGTCGGCGGACCACGCTGGCGCGCCGGGCTGCGGCAGCGTGTCGTGGACTTTGGTGACCGTGCCGGTCGCCACGTTGATCACCGACATCTGCGCCACGCGCCACATGCCGTCGACGTTGAAGAAAGCGATCCGCGTGCCGTCAGGCGACCACGCGGCGCCCTGCGGTTGCGTGGTCATGTCCGTGAGGCGGCGGCTGCGTCCCGACTTCATGTCACGCACCCAGAGCTGCAGGTGCTCGCTGTCCTTGTCGGACGAATACGCCAGCTGTGTGCCGTCGGGTGACCACGCCGGCTCGGTGTCGAGCGCGGCGTCCTTGGTGATGTTCACCGGCGTGCCGCCGACGGGCATGACGTAGATGTCGCCGATCGCGGCGAACGCGATCTGTGTGCCGTCCGGCGAAATCACCGGATGCACCACGCCGAGCACCTGACGCGGCGTCACCGACGTGAAGTCGCGCTTGCGGCGCGTGTAGCTGCCGGTGGCGCGGGTCACCTGTAGGGTCGCGCTGAACTCGATCGTCTGCGGGCTGGCGCTCTCGACGCTGCGCTTCCGGATCTTGCCATCCGAGACGTAGTAGAAATCTTTCGGCGACGCCCACGAGGCGCGGAACGCGAAGACGTTCTCGCTGCCGGTCACCGTCTTGCCCGCCATTTCATAGCGCGACGACTCGGGCCCACCGCCCGTGGCGCCGCGGCCGCCGCCAGTGGTGACGTGGTAGACGAGCCCGCCGGCGCCCCAGGACGGCGCATCGACACGGCCGGCCGCGGTTGCGACTTTGCGCTCGCTGCCGTCGGCGACGTTCACCGCCCAGATCGACTGGCCGTCGTCGCGCGTCGAGGTGAACGCGATCTCCTTGTCGTCCGGCGACCACGACGGCATGTAGTCGTCCGCGGGATTCTTCGTGATCTGGCGGACTTCGCCGTTCCGCATGTCCAGGATCCAGATGTTGTAGTCGCTGCCAAGCGCGTTGCCGCGGTCGGACGAGAATGCGACGCGCGTGCCATCGTGCGACCACGTCGGCTCACGATCGTCGAACGCGCCCCACGTGAGCTTGTGCTGCTTCGATCCGTCCGGCGCGATCGCCCAGATATCGTAGCCGCCGTCGCGGTAGGCGAAGAAGGTGATCCACTGACCGTCGGGTGACCACGTCGGCTGACGCGCGTCGTTGAAAATGTCCGTGATGCGAGTGGCCGGGCCGCCGGTGGCCGGCAGCGTCCAGATACTGCCCTGCAGATCGACCGCGAGCGTGCGTCCATCGGGCGAGACCCCGACCGACATCGACGTGCCTTCATGCACGGTGACATCGATCATCACCGGAGTGGACGCGGGCGCTCCCTTGAGCGCGATAACGAGACCCAGTACGACGATCGCAACGGCCTGGCGACGCATGGCAGCCTCCCCCGGGGTACGGACTGCCGCGTATTCTAGTGCTGTGTTACAAGATCCAAGGGGAGTTTTTTACGAAATCGTCGTACGACATTGATGGGACGTTCACTCCCGCGACTCGCGGCGCGCGATGACCTCGATGATTTTCTCCCCGTGAAACCGGCCGTTCTCGATGAAGATCGTGCCGGTGTCGATGCCGGCGATTGCGCCGCCGGCGACGAAGAGCCCCGGCACATTGGTTTCAAATGTCTCCGGGTCATGCACCGGCGCGTCGCGTTCGTCCAACGTGACGCCGGCGTGCCGGAGCAAATCGGCGTCAGCGCGATAGCCGGTGAGTAGATAAACGGCATCGGCGGGAATCTCCAATTCGCCCGTCAGAGCTGGCCGCGCCGACGCGCTGAAACCTGCCGAACCGTCGGCTGGGAAAACCACATCGGGCGGCGGCGACGGTGGTGGTGCCGCATGGGCCGGGCCGATCACGACCGAGGTCGGGCGGATTTCCCGGATCGCCGCGCTGAAGTGGGCCGCCACCGACCCTTCCTTGATCCGATTCTCGATATCGGGCCGCACCCAGTACTTGATCGTCGACTTCAGCGTTGCAGCGCGGTGCACGATGGTCACATGCGCGCCCGCCCGGAACATTTCCAGCGCCGACTCCGCCGCGGAATTACCGCCGCCGACGATGACGACGCGCTGGCGGTAGTGCGGGTGGGCCTCACCGTAGTAGTGATGGACGTGCGGCAGCTGCTCGCCTGGTATGCCGAGCAGGACCGGCCGATCGAAGTAGCCGATCGCCATCACGACGTACCGCGCGTGATGGACGCGCCTGACGCCGCTCTTCGACTCGGTCTCGACCGCGAACACGGATTCTCTTGGCGCACGAGTTGACTCTCGTGGCGCACGACTTAAGTCGTGCGCTACAGCCTTGATCGAGAGCACTCGTTCTTCGTACGCAATCCGGAGATCGTGGACGTCGACGACCTTGCGGTAGTACTTCAAGGCTTCAGCCCGCGTCGGCTTGTCGTACGGCGACACAAACGGCAGGCCGCCGATCTCGAGCAGCTCCGGCGTGGTGAAGAACACCATCTGCGGCGGGAATCGGAAGATCGAGTTGACCAGCACGCCCTGTTCGAGGACCTGATAGTCGAGGTCGCGCCGTTTGGCGGCGATGGCAGCCGACAGGCCTGACGGCCCCGCGCCGATGATGATGACGTCTCGAACAGACATGGATCAGGGCGCCTTCGGCAGGCTGAGCAGGTTCGCCAATAACTGATAGGCGCCGTCGGTGCCGGCGGGAAGTTGTCGCCAGAGGCCGAGACCGAGATACAGCCAGCGTCCTTTGCCGACGCGCGCTTCCACGAGTGAGCCCAGCTTGTCGCCGGGGTTGTCCTGGAACGAATCGGTCATCGACACCAGATCCACGTATTTCGGATCCTTCTCGCCGAGGAAGTACAGCCCGCGCTCCTGCACCCAGTTGCTCCACGTCGCGGCGCCGACCTTGTTCGGGTGGTTGAAGACCGGATGCGCCGGCACCAGCATCTTCACCGGTACGCTCTCGTCGGACACGCGATTGCCGCTGACCACCGCCGGATACGGCCCGTACTGCGACTGGTTGAACTCGAACTTGTTGTACTGCACGATGACGGTCCCGCCCTGCTCGGCGTAGTCGAGCAGCCGCCGATTGTAGGCGCGCAGATCCGCGCGCCGCTCATATGCGCGCACGCCGGTGACGATAACGTTGTACTTGGAGAGATCGCCCCAGGCGAGCTCGTCCTGATCGATGAACGCCAGCTTCGCGCCGAGTTGTTCGATCGCCTGTGGCACCTGGTCCCCGACGCCGTTGACGTAGCCGACCGTCAGCCCCGGCGCCAGCTTCACGTCGACAATCTTGAGCGACGTCTCCGCCGGTTTGATGATCTGCCGGCGCTGCACGTGCGGGTACTCGATGTCCTGGTATCCCAGGGCGAAGCGCTCCGCCCCTGCCGTGGACGAGGTCGCCACGGCGCGAACCGTGTAGGCGCCGACCTTGACCTGCGCGGGCGCGGTCACCTGAAAGCGCGCAGATAGCGACTCGTCTTCGTGGCCGAACACCATCGGTACGGTCGCCGGCGTCGCCGTCCAACCGGCCGGCAATTCCAACTTGACGCTGACCGTCGCGGCGCTCTTCGTACCGTTGGTGACGGCGACGTGGACTTCACGCACCGCGTTCGCGGCACCCGCGGCCGGCGCCGGAATCACCGCCAGCGGCGGCGTCACCTTCACCGAGAACGCCGGCACGACGTTCAGTTCCATCCGCTTGTCGCCGTTGTAGATGTCCTTGACGTAGCGGTACTGCACCGGCAGTTCCTTGGTGACCTCGGCGCCACCGGCGCGGATGTGGAACGTGACCCGGAACGGCGTCGGCGCGAACGGTACGCCGAACGGCACGCCGCGCTCGAAGATGTTGATCGCGGGCTTGGCCGGGGACTTCCAGTAGTCGTCGGTGAAGTACGGCGTGGTCAGCTTCGCAATCTTCGGAATCGTCGCTTTCGCGCTGCAGGTGTAGACCGCATCCTGCTTCACGGGGCCCGGCGTGCAGGCTGATCCGCCCTGCCCTGAGCCTGTCGAAGGGGTCGACGGGTCGAAGCCAGCGATTGTCACGTCGCTGACGCTCACCTCGGATCCGCCGCGATTCACCGCCAGCAACGACAGCGCCACCGGCTGCCCCGCCACGACGAGACCATCGTCGGCCACCGCGTCGAAGGTGAGGCCGTGCGCGGCGAGCAGCGCATCCTGATAGTCGCGCTCCTTGATCTGCAGGCGATAGTCGATCTCGTAGCGCGCCGCGTCGGTCAGACGCATCGACGTCAGCTGACCCCGAAGCGCGCGCAGCGCCGTCAGGCCCGCTTCGATAGGCGCCGCCGTCCCCGCGTCGTCTCCCGCGTCGAACGACTTCTTTGCGCGCTGCGCCTGATCGACGACCGCCGCGAGGCCGCTCTTGAGCGCATCGGGCGGGTTCGCGCCGGCAAACTGCGCGACGCCATACAACGTGACGTCGATGTCGTCGAAGATCGCCGTCTCGT
>JANYHS010000149.1 GCA_025358945.1 Acidobacteriota bacterium | reverse complement strand
GCCCACGGTCTGCCGGGGCGATTCACCCGTGAACTCTGGCGCGGACGGGGGAGTCAGCACCCTTCGTCACGCGTGGTACTGGCGCGGGTAGCGGAGCAGGCCGCGGTGTACGGCCGCGACGAGTCCGTGGACGATCCCTTTGCCGTCGTGCCGGTGCCATGTGCCTGGCCGGCGCCGGGAGAGCTGGTGGTCCTCCGGCGGAAGCTGGATGGCGCGCGTCAAGCGCTCGCGAATGGCCACCACGCATCGGGCCTCCGGCAATTGCGTCAGTGCATCGGCGGGCTCGCGCGCCGCGGCGCGTGGAGCGATGCCGCGCACGGCGCGACCGCGCTGGCGCAGGCGCTGTTGCGGCGCGGGCGCACACGCGACGCACAGGTGGTGATCGATGACGGACGCGACTACGCCACGCGCGCAGACGAGGGGATGCGGCTGGTGGATCTGGCGACGCTCCGGGGAGAGGCGTGGATCGATCAGGGCCGGCTGGACGAAGCCGACAGCGTCCTGGCAGCCGCCCTGGCCGCCGCGCGCGCGCACGAGGATTCCGCCCGCGCGGACGCGGCGTCTCTGGCGCTGGCGCGGAGTTCGTACTGGCGGGGCCGATACGGGGACGCCGACGCCGCGCTTGCCCCCGTGTTCACTTTGCCTGTGATGCCGGTGAGGCGCGCTGTTCTCACGATGCGCATCGCCGCAGGCCTCGGTGATCTCCCGCGAGCGATGTCGCTGCTTTCCGAAGTGTCCGGCCGGGCTGCTGACCACGCCGTCGGCGATCGCGCACACCTGGCATCCGTCGCGGCATTTCTGCATCTCGTCGTCGGCGACCTCAACGCGGCGGAAGACGACGTGTCGCGTGCGATTGCGCTGGCGCGAGAGGCCCACGATCCGATGCGCGCGGCGCGGGCGCGACTGCTGCGCGTTGAGGTCGAGCGACGGCGGGGGCGGACCAGTGCGGCGATCGACCAGTTGCACCGGCTCCGGCGCGTCGTGGCGACGATGCCACCGATTGTGCGTGCGCGGTGGGACGTGGCGATGGCCCTGTCGGCGCCGGGCTCCGTCCTGCGGGAAGTGATCGCGCGGCACGTGGCGTCCACCGGTCTTGGCGCGCTTGCGTTGTACGTGGGAAGGGATGGCGTGAACGCTGCCTCCGATGCAAGCGCCAGTGTTGACGTCAACCACCACGAGCGCGATCCGTTCGCCGCGGAACTCGTCGCCATCCTGCGTGTCTGCCAGACGGCGGCGGACGAGACGACGGTGTTGCAGGACGTCTGCGCTCGACTGCGGCAGCATCTCCATGCGGCGGCGGTTGGCGTCGTCGCTGTGCGAGGGGAGCACGCCCGGGTTATCGCGTCTGACGGTGCGCGGTTCGACACGGGCATCGCCGAACGAGCGGTGGCGGCCGGGATTACGATCGACGCGCATCGGCACGACACGCGGATCGAGGCCGCCGCGCCCATGGAATATGGCGGAGCCTCCATCGGCGCTCTGTGCGCGAGGTGGAGTGTCGGGTCCACCTACGACATCGCGCGGGCCGGGTCGGTGCTGGCGATGAGCGCCGCCGCAGCTGCGCCGATGCTCGCGGCCGTCATCGCCCGAGACCTGCAGGCGGTCACCGCCTCGAGCGACTTGCTGGGAGTCACCGCGGTGATGGACGAGCTGCGTCGAAGCATCGAGCGCGCGGCCTCCGCGCCCTTCGCGGTGCTGATCGACGGCGAGAGCGGCAGCGGCAAAGAACTCGTCGCGCGCGCAATTCACCGCGGGAGCACGCGGCGTCAGAAGCCCTTCTGCACGTTGAACTGCGCGGCCTTGCCGGATGAACTGGTGGAGGCTGAACTGTTCGGCCATACGCGCGGCGCGTTCACGGGCGCGGTCGCCGACCGGGCCGGTGTGTTCGAGGACGCGCACGGTGGCACGCTGTTCCTCGACGAGGTGGGCGAACTCTCGCCGCGCGCGCAGGCCAAGCTCCTGCGCGTGATCCAGGACGGCGAGTTGCGCCGGGTCGGCGAGAACGGGTCGCGGCGTGTGGATGTCCGGATCGTGTCGGCGACCAATCGCGCCTTGCAGCGCGAGGTGGACAGCGGGACGTTCCGACTCGATCTGTTGTACCGCCTCGACGTGGTTCACATCACGGTTCCGCCGCTGCGCGAGCGGCGGGAGGACATCGCCGTGCTTGCGGATCATTTCTGGCGTGACGCGGCGCAGTGCGTCGGCAGCCGTGCGACGCTGAGCGCCGCCGCACTCACCGCCCTGGCGCGCTATGATTGGCCGGGCAACGTGCGAGAGTTGCAGAACGTGCTCGCGGCGCTGGCCGTGCGCAGCCCGAAACGCGGCGTGATCCCGCCGGCGGCGTTGCCGGCGCCATTTGCCGACAGCGGAGCAGGGGACGCGTTCACGCTCGATCAGGCTCGGCGCACCTTTGAACTGCGATTCGTCCGTGCCGCGCTCGTCCGCACGGGCGGTCATCGCGGACGGGCGGCCGCCGAGTTGGGCGTGACCCGGCAAGGATTGACGAAGCTTATGACCCGCCTCGGAATTTCAGCGTGACGCGGTTCTTCCTGCGGCGCCTCTTGCTCACCGTCCCCGTGCTGCTTGGCGTGGCGACGCTCGTCTTCTCCCTGATTCATCTCGTGCCCGGCGATCCGGTGCAGGCGATGCTCGGCGACAGCGCGACGCCCCAGGACATCGCCGACCTGCGCGGGCGTCTGGGACTCGATCGTCCGCTCTACGTGCAGTACGCGGCATTCCTCAAGGGGGTCGGCACCGGCAACCTCGGGACGTCCCTGAGAACCAATCAGCCGGTGACCGCGGCCATCGCCGAACGCCTGCCAGCGACGTTTGAACTGGCGTTTGCCGCCATGTTCGTGGCCACCGCAATCGCGATCCCGCTCGGGATCATTGCCGCCGTAGGCGCGGGCACGCGGGTGGATTACGCGGCGACGACCGCGGCGCTGCTCGGGATTTCGATTCCGAACTTCTGGCTCGGGCCGCTGATGGCGATCGTGTTCTCGGTCACGCTGGGATGGCTGCCGGTCTCGGGACGCGGGACGCTGGCGCACCTCGTGCTGCCGGCGATGACGCTCGGCGCGCCGCTGGCGGCCGTGCTGGCGCGGATGACGCGCGCGAGCGTCATCGAAGAACTCCGCGAGCTGTACGTGCTTGCGGCGCGGGCACGCGGGGTCTCGCCGGCGCGCGCGGTCCTGCACCATGCGTTTCGCAACAGCCTGATCCCGATCGTCACCGTCCTCGGTCTTCAGTTCGGCGCGGTGCTGACCGGCGCGGTGATCACCGAGACGATCTTCGCGTGGCCCGGCGTCGGGCGTCTGCTGATCCAGTCGATCAGCTTTCGCGACTACCCGCTCGTGCAGGGGTGCATCCTGCTGATCGCGGTCACCTACGTCGGCATGAACCTGATGACCGACCTCGCCTACGGTTTCCTCGATCCCCGCATTCGGTTCGACTGACATGCTGCGAGCCGGCGCCGTCATCGTCGTCTTCGCCGTGGTTGCGGCGCTGGTTGGCCCGCTGTTGACGCCGTTCGATCCGGCGGCGCAGGATCTCGCGCTCCGGCTCGCGGGACCGAGCGTCGCGCACCCGTTCGGCCTCGACGAACTCGGCCGCGACATCCTCGCGCGAGTCCTGGCGGGCGCGCGGATCTCGTTCCTGGTCGGGCTGACGGTGGTGTCGGTGTCCGCCTCGCTCGGCACGCTGCTCGGTGCGATGGCCGGTTACTTCGGTGGGGCGATTGACGACCTGATCAGCCGCATCGTCGATGTGTTGATGGCGTTTCCGGGGCTGCTGCTGGCGATCGCCCTGGTCGCGGTCCTCGGGCCGAGTCTGGGCAACGTGCTGTTCGCGCTGACGATTATCGGCTGGGTCGGCTACGCGCGGCTGGTGCGCGGACAGGTGCTCCGCGCGCGCGAGTTCGAGTACGTCCAGGCGGCGCGGGCGATGGGCGCGCACACCTGGCGGATTCTCTGGCGTCACGTGATCCCGACGGCGATGCCGGCCGTGGTCGTGCAGGCGACACTTGGCATGGCCGGCGCGATCATCGGCGAGGCTGCGTTGAGTTTCCTGGGCCTCGGCGTTCAGCCGCCGACGCCGAGTTGGGGAACGATGCTGAACGGCGGGCGAGCGCATCTGCTGGATGCACCGCATCTGACGATCTTCCCTGGCGTGGCGATCGCGCTGCTGGTACTGGGGCTTAATTTTCTCGGCGACGGCCTGCGCGACGCGACGGATCCGAAATCTAAAAGCTCGAACTCTCGAGTCTGACTTTCAGGTTGCGCAGCAGCCGGTTCGCGGCGTCCTTTTCAAGGCCTCGCGTGACCGTCGCTTTCGCGGACGCGCGGTCGCCGGATCGAATCTGCGCATCGGCGAGCGAGGCGAGCAGGCGGAGGTCGTTCGGGTTCGACGAGGACGCCTGGCTCAGCCAGCCGACCGCGGTCTGCGGATCGTTCACGCGGAGCGAGAGTGCGGCGATCCGCGTGGCTCGCTGCACGAACTCGCCATCATTGGGTGTCAGGCCGCCGTAGGCGATCAGCGCCTGACGGGCCGCGTCGAAATGATTCTGTTTTTCGGCGGTGGACGCGTAGAGCGTGAACGCCGACGGTTCCACCGGAAAGCGCAGCGTCGCCTGTTGAAGGGCGTGCTCGGCGCCCTCCACGTCGCCTTCCTGCAGCAGCGCGCGTCCGTAGAGCGTCAGCGTCTCGCTGGTCGCGGCGGGGCTGGAGGCGACGCGTTCGAGCGCCTCGCGGGCCTTGCTCAGGAACGCGCGGTCGTCGCGCGGACGCTCGAGCCAGATCTTGCCGAGCGCGCGGTAGATCTCGGGTTCGTTGGGGCTGCGTTCGAGGGCGCCGCCGAGCGTCAGCACGGCCATGTCCCAGTGGCCGGCGCGGGCATGGGCGAGGCCCACCGCGACCTGTCGCGCGACATGATCGCGATCGAGCCCGGCGATCACCTGCAGCTGTTCCAGTTCCTCGGTGTGGCGATCCAGCGCGCGGTACAGCTCGGCAAGTTCCTCGCGCGCGGGAATCATCCCCGGCTGCAGCGCGACGGCCGTGTCGAACGCCTTCAGCGCATCGGACGGACGCCGCTGTTCGCGCAGGCACACGCCGAGCAGGTAGTGCGCGTCGGCCATCCGGTCGTCGAGCCGGACGGCCTCCTTCAGCAACGGCAACGCGCCGTCGACGTCGCGGTCGCGATACCGCGTCAGCGCCAGCTTGTAGCTGACGCGCGCGGAACGATCATCCAGCTTGAGGCATCGTTGGTACGCGGCAGCGGCGTGCTCGTAGAGTTGCGACTGATACAACACGTCGCCCAGGGCTTCGAGCGGGCGGGTCGCGGTCGGATCCAGGCGCGCGGCGGTGCGAAAATCGCGCGCGGCAGCTTCGAGGTCTCCCCGATCACCGCGCCGCTGGTAGGTCTGGCCGCGGCGGAGGTAAGCGAGCATCGAGTCCGGCCGCAGCGCGATGGCGCCGCTGTAGGCCTCGATGGCGCCGAAGGCCTGATCGTCACGCAGCGCGTTGTCGCCTCGGGTCAGCAGCGCGCGGTAATCGCGCTGCGCGGCGGCTTGGTACGCGGCCCCGCCCCCGACGGCCGCCAGCGCCAGTACGACCAAAACGAAGATCGAGCGCTTCACGATGGCTCTATCCTACCAGCCGATCGGAACTTTCGGGGACATGCGGGGTCTATGTTGATATAGTGGAACTGTCTGTGAAACAGGCCCGCGCGGTCTCCTGGTCTGACGTCGGCGGGCGCGAGGCAGCGCTCGTGGAGCGCTGCGCGGCCAACGATCAGGCCGCGTGCGCGGAGCTTGTCGCCGAGCACCAGCGCATGGTCGTCCAGTTATCCATGAACCTGCTGAGCGATCGCGACGAGGCCCTCGACCTGTCGCAGGAGGTCTTCCTGCGGGTGTTCCGCACCATCCACCGATTCCGCGGTCAGTCGAGCCTGCGCACCTGGATCTACCGGATCGCCGTCAACCAGGCGCGCAACCGGCACCGTTTCTGGCGCCGGCGGCACCGCGCAGATCAGGTGTCGCTCGATCAGCACATCGCCGCCCACGGCGAATTCCTCTCCGCACGCGAATCGACGCCCGATCGCGTACTCGCGCAGAAAGAGCTGGGGGAGCGCCTCCAGACCGCACTGAATCATCTGCCCTTCGATCAGCGCACCGCCATCGTGCTGCGCGAGGTCGACGGCCTGAGCTACGAAGAAATTGCGTTTTCGCTCGGCGTGGCGATCGGCACCGTCAAGTCGCGGTTGACCAGGGCTCGTCAGGCGCTGCGGCTCGAGTTGCGCGAAGCGAGGGTCTCATGATGACAACGTTGACCTGCGTCTCGGCGCGGCGCCGCCTGCAGGCGTTCCACGACCGCGAACTCACCGTCACGGAACAGATTGCCGTCAGCGCGCACGTCGATTCGTGCTCGTGCTGCGCGCGGTCGCTGGCGGAACTCCGCGACGTCGGCGCGGCGCTTCAGGCCTTCCTGCCCGGACGGCTGATCCTGTCGCAGGTGGACGCCGCGGTCTTCACCGGCACGGTCGTGAATCGCCTCAAGGCGGAAGACGATGCGTCGTTGTTTTCGCGCGTCCGGGTGATGTTCGAGGACATGCGTCTGGGGTACGCCGGCCTAGGCGCCGCCACCGCCACCGTCGCCTGCGTCGTCATCATGCTGACGATGATGCATTTTGCGCCGGCGGAGCGGCCGGATTCGCTGCGCGCGATGATGACCGCGATTTCCACGCCGCTTGACTGCGAGTCGTTCGACCTGGCCGACGTCTCCGGCTGCCGTGCGCGCTGGGCCGAGCGCTTTCAGCGCGCGAACGAGTGGGCCGAGCACGACGCGGTGTTTGCGCTGGAAATTGTCGTGACGCATCAGGGGCAGGGGCAGTTCTCGGACCTCTCGGTGCTGCGCGCGGCGCCGCGTCATCGGAGTTCGGCGGATCAAGCCCGGATCATCGACGACCTGCTGGACCTCGTGCAGCAGGCGCAGCTCGATCAGCCTCTCGATCGGATACCGACGGCCATCCACCTGTTGCAGGAAACCACCGTGCGCGCCAGCAAACAGGCGCCACCGTTGGATGTGCACCTGCCGAAGAAGCGCGCCTCGCTCAACGGCCGCGTGCCCGTCGCGCGCGCGTAGTTCAGCGGCGCGCCGGAGCATCAACGTGGATGGTCGCCACGTTGTTCATCGAGTCACTCGCCCGCAGCGTCAGCCCGCGCTCGCCCAACTCGCCATCGACCGCCAGCTCGTAGTGTTCCTCGCGAGAGTCGGCGATCCCGTCCACCGGAAACACACCGCGCCACCGCTGACCGTCCTGCGAAAACTCCGCGCGCTGAATGGGGGAGTGATCGTCCTTCACGTCGAACGAGATGATCGTGCGGCCGCGGTCCACCCGCACGCTGCGGACGGCGATCGCCGGAGCGGTGTTGTCCACCTCGAACGCCGTGCTTTCGAGGTCGCCGGTCAGCGCCGCGCCTGCGGGGTTGGACGGGGCATCCGAGGCGACGATCTTCACGAAGTAGGTGCCGTTTGGAATCGTCGTCGTATCCCAGACGAGGATCGCGTCGCTGGTCGCCTTGCGCAGCGTCTTCCAGGCGAGCTCGCCCTCACGACGGAACACGACGTCGTACACCAGCTCGTCGTCGTTTTCATCGTCGGCCTTCCAGAGGATCGTCTGGAGTCCTTTTTGATACGTGCGGCGGCCGAGCGCCGTCGCGATTCCCGGTTGCGCGCTGGCCGCGGCCGCAAGCTTGCGCTCCGGCGTGGATTGATCGTCGAAGCCGGCGAGCTCAGGATCGCCGGTGCCGAACGGTTTCTGGAACACGATGCCCGGCGGGTGGACCGTGATGCTGCGCACCTGCGGTCGAAGATTGCGTTGCAGGTACGCGGCGGTTACCGACGTCAGCACCGGGCCGTCGCCTGTGCCGGTGAGCACGGCGCGCCACTGCAGGTAACGCGCCTTCGGGCTGGTGATCGGCGCGCCTGCCGGGTTGGTGTAGGCGGCCGACCAGGCGCTCCACGTGTCGTCGGGCGTCTCGGTGTTGCCCGCGCGGGTGAACAGCTCGATCGTGTTGCCGGCGGCCGCGGTGCCGCGCCACGACATCGTGCCCCACGTGGATACCATCTGCGCGTCGCGCGTTTCGGACTCGTAGGCGCCGCGCCTGGCGCGTTCCGGCGACACGCGAAACAATTTGCCGGGGTTGGCGGTGGCGTAATACAGGCGGCCCGCCGGATCCTTGTAGAACGCTGTGACCTGTTGCGCGGCGCCGCGCGCGAGCAGCGTCGGCCGCAGCGGATCGCCTTCG
>JANYHS010000118.1 GCA_025358945.1 Acidobacteriota bacterium | reverse complement strand
GCGTGAGGCCGCCGCCGCCGCGACCACCGCGGCCGCCGCGCTCGCCGGCCGCGCCCGATGCCGGCGGATCCGGCGGGGGAATCTTGCCGGACGCGTAGAGTTCGCGCGATGCCTGAATCGCCGCCTGCACCTGGCTGGCGGTCGGCTCGTGACCCTTCGGCACAGATGCCTCAATCACTTTGCGCTGGAGGATGCCGGACGCCCGATCGAGTTGTGACTGGTGCGTCAGGTCAATCGGCTTCGTCGTGATGGTCGCATCGGCGCCGCGCTCGATCAGCACGCGGATCGCGGACGCGCGATTTTCGGCCGCCGCAAACATCAGCGGCGTCTGCCCCCACTCGGATTCCATCGCGTCGGCATTCGCGCCGTGATCGAGCAGCAGCGTGACGACGTCCACGTTGCCGGACGAAGCGGCAAGATGAAGCGGAACGACACCGCTGTTCGAGGTGCGGGCGGACACATTGGCGCCCGCCTTCAGCAGCGCCTGCACAACCGCCGCCTGACCCGCGCGGCTCGCGAGGTGCAGCGGCGTGTAGTGACCGATGCGCGTCACGGCCCCGACGTTGGCGCCCGCGTACACCAGCATCTCGACCATCGGCGCATCGCCGCGCTCGGCGGCAAAGTGGAGCGCGGTCATCCCGTCGCCCTTCGCTGCGCTGACGTCGGCGCCCTGCTTGAGCAGCGCCTTCACTGCGTCGCGATCGCCTTTCATCGCCGCGTCGGCGACAGACGCCGGCGACGGCGCCGCGCCGAGCCACGCGGTGGTCAGAAGAGCGGCGCATACCGCAGCGCTCAAAGCGCTGCGCCACTTGCTCACAGCGCCGCACACTTTGCTCACCGCTCTGCGCCACTTGCTCACAGCGAAACGTGTCATAACCCGCCTCTCAAAAGTGGCGCAGAACTTCAGTTCTGCGATCTCTACAGCGCGAAGGCTCCCGTGCTGTCGCCGAAGGTTTTCATGTCGTCGAGCCCCAGCTTGTTCAGCAGCGACAGCATGACGTTGGCCATCGGCGTCCCGTCTTCGGCCTTCAGGTGCACGCCGCCCTTCAGCGCGCCGTTGGCATGGCCGAACAGCGCGAGCGGGCAACGGCGGTGGTTGTGGATGTTCGGGTCGGCCATCGGCGATCCCCAGATGACCATCGACTTGTCCAGCAGGCTGGCGTCGCCGTCCATCGTGGTTTTCATCTTCTCGAGCAGGTACGCCACCTGGCTGACGCGGTACTTGCAGATTTTGTTGAACTCCATCACGCGATCCTCGCGGTTGCCATGGTGCGAGGCGGGGTGGAACGGCTGGTTCGATCCGCTGTCCGGGAAGACGCGGTTCTGCGAGTCGCGGCCAATCTTGAACGTGATGACACGCGTCATGTCCGTCTGCAGCGCCAGCACCTGCAGGTCGAACAGCAGTTTCATGTGCTCGGAGAAGGAATCGGGCACGCCGGCCGGCGCGTCGGGCAGCGCCCGCGCTTCGCCGCTGCGGTTGTGCACTTCGACCGCCTGGATGCGACGTTCGATCTCGCGCACGTTGTCCATGTACTTGTCGATCCGCTGACGATCGCCGGCGCCGAGCTGACGCCGGACGCGCTCGACCTCGCCGCCGATCCAGTCGAGGATGCTGCTGCGCGTATCGCGCCGCGAGGCGCGCTCTTCCGGCGTGTTGCCGGACCCGAACAGCATGTCGAAGGCGATCCGCGGATCGCGAATCATTGGCAGCGGTTCGCTCGGCGACGCCCAGCTGATCGAGTCGGTGTAGGCGCACGAGTAGTTGTAGGTGCAGCCGCCGGCCTGATCAAGATTTTCGATGCAGAACTGCATCGACGGCAGCGGTGTCGTCTGACCGGCGCGCTTGGCGTAGAGCTGATCGAGCGACGTGCCGGCGTAGAGGTCCGAACCCTGCGTCTGTTTCGGATGCGACTGCGTGAGGAACACCGCGCTCGACCGGAAGTGGTCGCCGCCGATTTCCGGCAACGTGAACGCTTCCGCGTTGCGCACATCCGTATTCGAGACGATGGTCATGTGATCGCGGTAGGCCGAGAGCGTGCTCAGCGGGTTGTCCGGCACGAGCGTGAAGTCGCGGCCGGTGGTCTCCGGCGCGAACAGATGTTTGGGCGCGCCGAACTGCGTGTTGCAACCGGCCAGACCGTGCACCTCCTCGATGCAGATCAGCCGCGTCTTGTCCGTTGTCGCTGCCATCGCGCGGCTGCGGCCGGCGGGCACCATCGCGTCGAGGAACGGCAGCGCCAGCGTCGCACCCGCGCCACGCAGAAACGCGCGGCGGGGAAACTGCTTCTGAGTCAGGTAATTCACGGTCGCTCCTTGAAATTCAGATTTCAGAGTTCAGATTTCAGATTCTTACTGAGTTGCCGCTGCTTCGGAGCGTTTCAACTGGAAGGCGTCGCTCTTGATCACGCCCAGGATGAACGCGGACATCTTGTAGTGGTTCGCTTCGGCCGCTTTCGCAATCGATCGAATCGCCGGCTGGTCGAAGTATTCCGTGCGCCGGCCGAGCGCGTAGGCCATCAGGTTTTCGGTGAAGGTCCGTACCAGCGGCGCCGGCCGCTTCAGCAAAGCGGTCATCAACTCCGACGGCTTGGTGACCGGTGTGCCGTCGTAGTAGTCGCCCCGCGTATCGAGCGGAACGCCGTTCTCGCGCTCGCGCCACCTGGCGGTGACGTCGAAGTTGTCGAGCGCCAGGCCGATCGGATCCATGAAGCGATGACAGGAGGTACACGCCGGGTTCGCTCGATGCATCTCCATCCGCGCCCGGGTCGTCAGCATCTTGCCGTTCTGTGCGTCGGCGGTTTGTTCGAGGGCCGGTACGTCCGGCGGCGGTGGCGGCGGTGGTGTGCCCATCAGCACCTCCATCACCCACTTGCCGCGCAGCACCGGCGACGTGCGGTTGGCGAGCGACGTCTGCACGAGCACGGAACCCTGCCCCAGCAGACCGCGACGCGTGTCGTCCGGATATTCCACACGGCGGAACTCGGGACCCGCCACACCCGGGAAGCCGTAGTGCCGCGCGAGCCGATCGTTCACGTAGGTGTAATTCGCGCGATAGAGATCAAGAACGCTGCGGTCTTCGCGCACCAGGCTGTTGAAGAACAACTCGGTCTCGCGGCGCATCGCGGCGGCGAGGTTGTCGTCGAAGTTCGGGTAGTTGTTCGGATCCGGATGGACCTTGTCGACGTCCTGCAGGCGCAGCCACTGCGCGGCGAAGCGGCTACCGAGCGCCTCGGCGCGCGGATCGGCCAGCATGCGGCGCGTCTGCTTCTCGAGCGTCGCCGGCGCGGACAGCGCGCCTTTGTTGGCGAGCCCGAGCAGTTCCTGATCCGGCGGCGTGCCCCAGAGGAAAAACGAGAGGCGCGACGCGAGGTCCGCATCGGCGATCCGGAACGTACTGCCGTTGTGCGCGAAGTCCGGCTCTCTCTCCATGCGGAAAATGAAATACGGGCTGGCAAGAATCGCCTCGAGCGCGCTGCGGACGCCTGCTTCAAACCCACCAGACCCACCCGCCTGACCCGCCCCCTTCTCGTACATCGGCGTGAGCCGGTCGAGTTCGCCGGCGGTGATTGGCCGACGGTACGCCTCGGCGCCAAGCCGCGAAAGAATCTGTCGCGCGCAGGGACGCTCGTCCGCCGCGGCGGTCGGCCTGCAGCTGAAGATCTTCTGCCGGCTCGCCGTCTCCGAGATCCCGGTGACGCGGTACGGTCCCTTGATCACCAGATCGCGCAGGTGCGGCAGCGTCGTGATGCCGGGGCCACCGGATCCGCCGCCCGCATAGGACCAATCGTGCGGACGAATCAGATCCTCGTACGGCCCTTCCGTCCGGCGCACGAACGCCGCCGCCACCACGTGCTGACCGGCTTTGATCAGGATCGCCTCGGTCCGCATCGCCACGGCGCCACGGCCGTCCGCGGCGCCGGCCGGCTGCGGTTCGTACTCGATCAGCGCAATGCGTTCACCGTCGATCGAGATATCGATATCTTCGTAGCGCGCGCTCAGGCCCGACACCAGATCGACCTCGAACACGTACTCCGCATCGGCCGGGAATACGTGCTCGACGACGCTGCCGCCGCGCGTGCCGTAGGGCGCGCCCTCCACGTGATCCCAGGGATGCTGCGACAGGTAGCTGGAGCTGGTGTAGGTGGCGTCCTGAGTCGGCGCGTGGCGGTCGCCGATCGCCATGCGGCTGATCGCACTCGCGGCGTTCAGGTACGACTCGAGCAATGTCGCCGACAGCGCCTGCGCATCGGCAATGTTGTCAAAATTCGCGCTCTTGGCATCGAGCGGCAGCCAGCTGCTGGCGTCAACGTCGAGCGCGAGCAGATCGCGAACCGCGCGCGAGTACTCGGGACGGTTCAGCCGCTGGAACGTGCGCACGCCGGGATTCGGTTTCACGGCAGCCGCCGTGTCGATGCTGCTCTCCAGCTTCGCAATCAGCGCGGCCAGCGTCTGCGCATCCGGGCGCGCGGCCAGCGGCGGCGGCATGAAGCCGGCCTGCAGTTTGCGGATCACCTTCTCTGTGATTTCCGCGTTCTGCGCGGCGTGCGCGACGTCGAACGTGGCAAGCGACAATCCGCCGCTCTTGCTCTTCTCGCTGTGACACGTGGCGCAATAGCGCTTCACGGTCGCGTTGTCGTCGGGGGCATGGGAGGCAACCGGCTTCAGCGCCGGAGCCGTGACCGGCTTCCGCGGTTGAGCGGAAGCCACGCCTGTGACCAGGACGCCGCCGACAAGAAACGCGAACGTCACCCTGTTCATCGATGCTCCCGCGCGGATTTTACACCTGAAGTCGCCCGAAAACCTGGGTGGGCGCTACAATGATTTCGCCCGGACCGGCGGTACATTTGCTGACAAACATCTCGCGGATCCTCCTCGTGCTGGCGCTGTTGCACACGACCGCACGGGGCGGTGTGGCCGGCGTGGCGGAGCCCACCTACCTGGTCACGCGCGTCGTCGACGGCGACACGATTGTGGTCGAGGGGATCGGCA
Source organism: Acidobacteriota bacterium (assembly GCA_025358945.1). GTDB lineage: Bacteria > Acidobacteriota > Vicinamibacteria > Vicinamibacterales > CAVVIG01 > CAVQFC01. Next base: position 2,268 of record JANYHS010000118.1, on the reverse strand, counting down.
AGGTGCGGTTGATCGGCGTGGACACGCCGGAGACGGTGGACCCGCGCCGGCCGGTGCAACGGTTCGGCAGGGAAGCGAGTGCCTTCACGAAGCGCCTCGTGGAGGGGAAGCACGTTCGCGTCGAGTATGACTGGAACCGGAAGGACAAGTACCAGCGGACGCTCGCCTACATCTACCTGCCCGACGGGACGCTGGTGAACGAAGAGATCATCCGGCAGGGATTTGGCTTCGCGTATACGCGCTTCCCGTTCAAATACATGAAACAGTTCAGGGCGACGGAACGCGAAGCGCGGGCGAAGCAGCGAGGTCTCTGGGCACCAGTGCCCTAAAGGATCGCCAATTGCACCAGGCGTGAGGCATGTCTACTCTCTATGCGCTTCTCGCGGGCATTCTATCTGGCACGCTCATGGGTTGGGTCATCGGGTTCGGACACAGGCTCGAGCCCTCCGTCCCCATCCACAACGGCATGCTGAAAGGATGGGTGATCACCACCGACAACGAGTCGCTGATCTGCACCGATCCGATCGTCTTCATCCACGCGAAGCAGATTGAGTGTCCCTAGTGCGGCGGCGTCGCGCGCTTCACGTCGGTGAAGTCGAGATAGGTGCGCCCCGCGGCCTTCGAGATGTGCGCGGTCAACTCATAGGCGCCGTCGGCTGTCCTGACGGTCTCGGTCACGCGCTCGACGCGGATCGACGCGATCGGCGGTCCGCTGCGCAGCGCCTCTTCGATCACGCGACCCGTCATCGTCGGCGCGGGCTTCATGCCCATCAGATGAAGCAGCGTGGGTGCGATGTCGACGTTCGCCGTCGGCACGTCGCTCGACGCGTGTTCGCGAAAGTCAGGACCAGCGGCAATCAGCGTGTTGTGAATATCGTACGGGCTCGACGACCCATGACCTGCGACGCCGCCGTCGGTCGTCTTCCCGGCAAAGCCCGCGGCGTTCTTGTCGTCGCTCCAATTGGCCGAGACCAGAATGTCGCCGGCCCGCGGATGATTCCAGCGCGCGACGTCGTACGACAGCGTGCCCGGCACGGTCCCTTCCGCGCGGCCGTTCGCCACGGGCCGTGTGAAGATCGCGCCCACCTCCGGCCGCTTCTGCAGGTCGGCCACAATCGCCGCGACGCGCGCGGGATCCTGACCCGACCTCAGATAGATCGCGCCCTCGGCGACGACGATGTCCTTCGAGCCGTCGGGCATGGGCTTCGCGAACGGCTCGACCAGCGTCGCGAGTTTGAGCGGTCCGCCGTGCGTCGAGAACCCATGATCCGAGGTGACGATGATGTTGGTGCGATCGAGGAGACCCTTCGCCTGCAGCGCGTCCTCGATACGCCCGATGCCCGCATCGACCAGCGACAGCGACTTCAGGGTCAGCTCGGCGCCAATCCCCTTGGCGTGCGCGGTGCCGTCGGGATCATTCAGCCACAGGAACGTCACGTCGGGGTGGACATCGTTGAGTCCGACTTTCAAGTAGGCGTCGATCGCGTACTGATTCTGCGGATCGTTGGGCGTCGCGTGCGGTGGCGGAGTGCCGAGCGCCGCCGCAACCTGCGCGGCCACGGCCGCAGGGCGGGCGTAGTCGTAGTGAATGAGGCCGCCCGTCGCCGCGGTGTGATTCAGGAGATACGCCGACCCGGTCGATCCGCTGCTGACGGCCAGCAGCGTCTTGCCGAACGGCTTGAAAATCTCGCTCAGCGTCGGCGCGGTGAGCAGGGTGCCCTCGGCGCGTTCGACCGCCTCGAGGTTCGACCGCTCACCGGTATCCAGTCCCTTCGTCGCGTTCGCCTTCGGGATGTAGATGGTGTTGCCCATCAGGCCGTGCGTCTCGGGATACGCGCCGGTCACAAACGACGAGCCGTTGACCCGCGTCACCGTGGGAAATACGGAGTGATGCGACCGGAACACGATACCGCGCTGGCCCAGACGCGACACACGCGGCATCACTTCCGGGGTCACATAGTCGGGCCGCAGCCCGTCGACGACGATCACCAGATGCGCGCGCGGCAACGCCTGCTGCGCGCGAGCGCCCGCCACCAACGCCACTGCCACTGTCACGACCGCCAGCATCCGTTTCATCGTTGTCTCCCTACCCGACCTACCAGACCCACGTGACCCACGTGACCCACGTGACCTACCCGACCCACCCGACCCACGTGACCTACCCGACCCACCCGACCTACCCGCCCTACCTGACCCACCTGACCCACCGCCCTACCGTCCCTTGATCTCCTGATAGAGCTGGCCGACAAAACGATCCGCCGTCATCGG
>JANYHS010000115.1 GCA_025358945.1 Acidobacteriota bacterium | reverse complement strand
GCTGCGCGGCGTCGACACCCTCATCCTCGACGCGCTGCGCCACACGCCGCATCCCACGCACTTCAGTCTTACCGAAGCCACCGATGTCGTTGCGCGCCTCGGCGCGTCGCGCGCGTACTTCACGCACATCTCGCACGATCTCGGTCACGCCGCCACATGCGCGTCGCTGCCTGCAGGTGTGGAGTTGGCTTATGATGGTTTGGTCTTGGAGATCGGATGAAAATGCTCAACCACAGTGGACACAGGCGCCGCGGAGAACAACCCCAAACTGGTTGTGACCTCTGCGTCCCCGGTGTGCTCCGTGGCGGAGAGCTTCTGTGGACGTAATCCATTTCCCCGAGGACGCGCGGCCGTCCCGTTGGGTCGATCCGGTTCTCGCGCTCGGCAACTTCGACGGCGTGCATCGCGGGCACCGGAAGATCCTCGATCGCCTGCACCGCGTCGCGGTCGAGCGGGGCGCGACCTCGGTCGCCATGACCTTCGACCCGCACCCCCCGCGCGTCGTCCGGCCCGATAAAGCGCCCGCGCTGTTGATGACCAAAGCGCAGAAGCTCGAGGCGATCGCCGACGCTGGTGTGCAGGGCGCCGCGATCGTGCGCTTCACGCCTGAACTCTCGCGGTGGGAGCCCGAAACGTTCGTGCGCACGGTGCTGGTGGACTGGCTGCACGTGTCGGAAGTGTGGGTCGGCGCCAATTTTCTCTTTGGTCACGACCGGACCGGCAATTTTTCGATGCTGCGCGACCTCGGCGCGCGGTACGGCTTCAAGGCCGAGAAGATCGATCCCGTCCGCTACAAGGATTTCGTCGTCAGCAGCACGCGGGTGCGGCGCCTGGTGAGCGAAGGACGCATGGACGAGGCTGGCGCGCTGCTCGGCCATCAGTATTATCTCGACGGGACCGTCATGCGTGGCGACCAGCGCGGGCGCACGATCGGGTTTCCGACCGCGAATGTGTGCACCGAGAACGAGCTGTTGCCGCCGCACGGCGTCTACGCCACCACGGTTCGCGTCGGCGCCATCGAGCATGCGTCGGTGACCAACGTGGGCACCCGGCCGACCGTGGACCAGTCCGGGCGCACGGTGGTCGAGACCCACATTTTCGACATGGATGCAGACCTGTACGGCCGGTCCATCCGCGTCGGTTTCGTGCAGCGGCTGCGCGACGAGCGGGCGTTCGAGTCGGTCGAGGCCCTCCGCGCCCAGATCGACGCCGACTGCCAGCGGGCCCGCGTGCTGTTTGGCCGGCTTTCACTGTAGAATTTCCCTTCGTGGCCGATCAGGACTTCTTCTTCGCGCTCGACGTGTCCGGTGACCCGGAGTTCGACCAGATGCTGGCCGAGGTCGCGCGCACTGTGCTGGGGCAGGTCGGCTACGCCGCGTCGGCGATCGACGCGCTCACCGGTCAACTGCGCGCCGCCCTGGCCGACAGGGTGGATGGCGGCCAGCGCCGGTGCGACGTGCGGTTCGAGGCCAGAAACGGCCAGTTGCAGATTGTGGTCGCAGGCGCTGGCCGCCCAGAGTGGCGCACCACGTGGCCGCTCCCATCGGCCTGAGCATCATGCGCCTCTACAACACCCTCAGTCGCAGCGAGGAGAACTTTGCGCCAGGCCCCGGCAACACCGTCCGCATGTACACCTGCGGGCTCACCGTCTACGCCCGCGGGCACATCGGTAACTTCCGCACCTTCATCTGCGTCGACGTCCTGCGCCGCACGCTGAAGTATCTGCTCGGCTACCAGGTGCGTCAGGTGATGAACTTCACCGACGTGGACGACCGCACGATCATCGGCGCGCAGAAGGCCGGCATGGATCTGCGCGCCTACACCGACCAGTACATCGCGATGTTCCGCGAGGACGCGCGCGCGCTCGGCCTCGAGCCCGCGGAAGAAACGCCGCGCGCCACCGATGACGCGAACATCCACGCCATGGCCGACCTCATCAAGGCCCTCGAGAAGAACGGCCACACCTACGTCAGCGACGGCTCCATCTACTTCAAGATCTCCACGATGCCCAGCTATGGGAAGCTGGCGCATCTCGATCACGAAGGCATGAAACCAGGCGCACGGGTGGACACCGACAACTACGCCAAGGAAGACGCGCGCGACTTCGTCTTGTGGAAGGCGACCAAGCCGGACGAGCCGACGTGGAATGAAGTCGATCCGCCAGGGCGCCCGGGGTGGCATCTCGAGTGCTCGGCGATGGCGCTTCGGCTGTTGGGCGAGTCGCCGATCGACATTCATGCCGGTGGCATCGATCTGATCTTCCCGCACCACGAGAACGAGATCGCGCAGAGCGAAGGCGCGACCGGGAAGCTGTTCTCGCGCTTCTGGATGCACGTCGAGTATCTGATTGTCGAAGACAAAAAGATGTCGAAGTCGCTCGGGAACACGTACACGATTCCCGAAGTCGTCGCCAAAGGCTATCGGCCGTCAGCGGTCCGCTACCTGCTCCTGTCGGCGCACTACCGCAAGCAACTCAACTTCACGTGGGAGAGTCTTGCGGGTGCCGAGAAGGCGCTGCAGCGGATCGCCGATTGTCTGTTACGGGTCGAGGCGGTGACGCGTCCAGGATCGCATCCCGAACTGACCGCGCGCGTGGCGGTAGCGGAGCAGGCATTCGCCGATGCGATGGGCGACGACCTGAACACCGCCGCAGCGCTCGGCGCGATCTTCGAGCTGGTCAGCGATCTGAACTCCGCCATCGATGCGGGCACGATCGGCCGGGACGATGTGGCGGTGGTGAA
>JANYHS010000164.1 GCA_025358945.1 Acidobacteriota bacterium | reverse complement strand
GCGCCAGCTGTTCGAACACGCGCGTGCAGGCGCTGACCACATCGTCGCATTCGACGTCGGTGAAGGCCGGCGAGATCGGCAGACGGACAAGGGATGCGGCGACGCGATCGGTCACCGGCAGCTCGACCTGCGCGATGTCCGCCGACTGCCTGGCGTAGGGCGCCGAATGCAGCGGCACGTAGTGAAACGCCGCGCTGACGCCTTCAGCTTTCAACGCGCGCAACACCCAGTCGCGTCGTGCGGGATCGACCAGTACCGCAAACACGTGCCAGTTGGGGCGGCATCCGTCCGGCACCACCGGCAACTGAACTACCTGACGATAGGGTGCGAGCGTGGTCAGCAGGCGCTCGGCCTGCGCGGTCTTTCGCCGCGTGATCTCCGGCAGCTTCTTGAACTGCTCGACCGCCACCGCCGCCAGAAGGTCCGAAAGGACATAGCTGCTGCCGACGCCCACCCACGTGTACTTATCGCGCTCACCGCGCAGGAACGCCGTTCGATCCGTGCCTTTTTCGCGGAGGATTTCGGCGACCTTGAGGAACGCCGAATCGTCTCGGACCAGCAACGCGCCGCCTTCACCGCAGACCAAGTCTTTGGTTTCGTGAAACGACAGCGCACCCAGTGCACCTATCGCGCCGAGGGCGCGACCGCCGGACGCCGCGTTCACGCCATGCGCCGCGTCTTCGATCACGATCAACCCGTGGGCGGTCGCGATCGCATCAAGCGCAGCCATGTCGCACGCCATGCCGGCGTAATGCATCGGCAGCAGCGCGCGCGTCCGCGGCGTGATACGGCGCGCGACATCCTTCGGGTCGATGCAGAGCGTCAGCGGATCGATGTCAGCAAACACCGGCCGGGCGCCGGCCTTGATCACCGCGTTGGCCGTCGACACGAAGGTGAAACTCGGCAGGATCACTTCGTCGCCGGGAGCGAGGCCCGCCACGATCAGCGCCATCTCGAGCGCGGCCGTGCACGAGTTCACGGCCAGGACCCCGCGGGCGCCCGTTGACTCGCGCAGCAGGCCCTCGAGTTCGCGGCCTTTCCCGCCGTCTCCGGCGACATGCGTGCCGGCCAGCACGTCCAGCATCGCCTGCTGTTCGCGCGCATCGAACCAGGGTTTGTGGAGCGGCAGCCGCGCGGTTCGCACCGGTCTGCCTCCGTCGATCGCCAGCGCTTGCGACGCCATCCTCAGGTCTGCTCCTCGGTCGCCGGCGTGCCTGCGTTTGGATGTCGCCGCGGCGGTCGCACATACGAGAGCCAGTCGGTCGGACTCAGCCCGGCGTGACGCAGGAGCATCAGCGCCGACCCGACACGGCCGCCCTTGAGATGCCGGTACACCGCGCGGGCCTGAACGAACGCAAAGTTGCGCTTGCCGATCTCCAACGTCTCTCCGTCGAGTGGGCACTGCCCGGACTGGAGCAGGCGCCAGGCCTCGGCGGTGGCGCGCGCGTACGCCATTTCGCTCTCCGGCTTGACCATCTCCTGCCCGGGGTGGATGCGGTAGTAGAACAGATCGCCCGGGACGAGGAGCACGTTCACCTTCGCGCAGGCATGCAGCCAGAACAAGAAATCGCCGGCAATGTCGACCTCGGGAAACCCCCCGAGTGCCTCGAACGCCTCCGCGCGAAACATCGCCGACGCGGGCCCCTGCTGAAAAAGACCGGAGCCCAGGAGTTCGCGTTCGTAGGCCAGCCGCGGCGTCAGGAGCATCGGGCACGGTCCGCCCGGCCAGTTCCGCGGCCCAGTCATGGCAAACGCCGCCCGTGGTTCGGCCTCCAACGGCTCCACCATCGTCGCCAGGCAGTGGGAATACATCACGTCGTCGGAGTCGTGGTACTTCAGGAAGCGACCGTGCGCGAGCCGCGCCACGTGACGCCGGTTGGCATAGTCGCCGAGGTTGCGCTCGTTGATCGACAAATGAATCCGGGCATCGCGGCGCGCGTAGTCGCGCACGATGTCGATGGTGCCATCCGACGAGCAGTCGTCGCAGATGACCAGTTCGAAGTCGGTCTCCGTCTGGGCGAGCACACTGTCAATCGCCTCCGCGATGTAGTCCTCGCGGTTGAACGACGTGAGCAGCACGCTGATTTTCGGAGTGGGCGACACAGTATTGGCTGGTGATGGTTATCGCGGCCAGGCGTACGCGATGCGGTGCGCAAGTTCCGCGGCCGTCACCGCCGCGAGCACGACGAAGCGTGAGCGTTCGAGCGCCGGCTCGTCCGGGCGCGCAAAATCGGATCGCGTGGTGAAACCGGCCGCAAAGCCAAGGCGATCCGCGACCGAGACGGTCTCGGCGTCGTAGTCCGCGGATCGCGCCCCGAATGGATAGGCCAGCGTGGTCACCGGGCGCCCGGTCCACTCTTCAAGCGCGGCCCGGCACGACTGGAGCTCGTGACGCTGCACGTCGAGGGACGCGCCGCCAAGCGGCGCATGGGACGCGGTGTGCACACCGATCGTGAAACCCTCGTCGGCGAGCTGTCGAACCTGCGCATCGGTCATTGGCGCCAGCGTCGGCGCCGTGCTGGCGGATGTCTCGTGCGCCCGCGCGATCGCGCGCCATCCTTCATGCGGCAGCGCACGCGCCTCGTTGACCGCATCCTCCCCGAGCGCGCTCGCGACGGCGTCGAACCAGAACAGTCGCTGATCGCGGATCGGCTCCGAGCACACGAACATCGTCGCCGGGATGTTGTGCTGCAGAAGAATCGGCCGCGCCAGCTCGAATACGCTTCGGTAGCCGTCGTCGAACGTCATCAGGACGGGACGCCTGGGCAGCTCGCGGCCGGTCGCCCGTGCCTCGCAAAACGTCGCGAGATCGATCGGGTGACAGGTCTGCGCGATCATCCGGCACTGCGCGGCAAATGTCTCTTCGGACACGTGAAGGTTTGCGAACGGCATGCCCGGATCCTCGTCCGCTGACGCGCGGATGCCGTGATAGCAGAGCGCAAGCACGCCGGGAAATGTCTGGCCCTCGAGTTCATTGGCGTACCAGCCGCTGGCCAGCAGCCCCACCTTCGCCGATCCCGAGAACGGTACGGTCGTCATTGCGGCAACCTGCACAGCACGGTGATCAGGACAGGATATCTCGGATCCTGCACGTCGAGTTCCGCGGCCGTGAGCTCCTCGACGGCGAGGCCCAGTTGCGCCGCGACCGATGCCAGGCAGTTGCCGTGACCGGCGACGTCGATCGCCGCGCCGGGCCACGCGGCCGACAACCGCTCGCGCCAGCCGTCCGGCGACAGACGCCAGTACTCCGGCACGTCCCGGGTCAGCGGCAGCAAGCCCGCCGCTGACGCGAGGATCGTTCCGCCCGGACGAACGACCCGCGCCGCCTGCGCGAGCGCGCGATCGAGTTCGCGCAGATGCGGCAGGGTATTGGGCAGCAGCAGGCAGTCGTAGGCGCGG
>JANYHS010000002.1 GCA_025358945.1 Acidobacteriota bacterium | reverse complement strand
TCCCGCCGCACCGCTCGCCTTCATCCTGATCGATGCTGTCGCAATCGTCGCGCTGATCCCTTCGACTCTGCTGACTATTGCCGGCGGTGCCGTCTTCGGGCTGACGCGCGGCGTGATCTACGCGTCCATGGGTTCGATGCTGGGATCGACGACGGCGTTCCTGCTGGGTCGTTATGTCGTGCGTCATTTCGTTGCGAAACGGCTCGCCGGGATGCCGCGTTTCGTCGCGATCGAGCGTGCCGTCAGCGCCCGTGGCTGGCACATCATCTTTCTGCTGCGCCTGTCGCCGGTCGCGCCCTTCAACGTCCTGAACTACGCACTCGGCCTGACGACGATTTCCGTGTGGGATTTCATGGCGGCATCGCTGGGCAGTGTGCCGGGAGCGTTCGTCAACGCCTATGCCGGGAAAGTGGCGGGGGAGGCGCTCGTGCTGGCGGGTCAGGCTCAAGTGCCGAAAGATGCGTCTTACTATGCAGTTTTACTGGCAGGTCTGGCGGCTACGGTGGCCGCCACGACGGTCGTCACACGGACCGCCCGGCGGGCGCTCCAGGATGTATAATTCAACGCTATGAGTTTGAACAGGAACGGTTTCTGGTCCACAGCAACACTCGTGGCACTGACGGCCGGACTCTCGGCTCAAACGCCGGCAGCACCGCCGCCAAGCACGGCCTCGAGCCAGGGGCCGACGTTCAAGGTCCAGGTCGATCTCGTCACCAGCGACATCATCGTCCGCGACGAGAAGGGGAATTTCATTCCCGACCTCAAAAAAGAAGAATTCGAGATCTTCGAAGACGGCGTGAAACAGGACATCTCGTCGATGACGGTGGTCACCGGCGGTCGCGTGACGAACGTGATGGCGCCTCCGCCTCCGCCGCCGCCCGAGGGTATCGTGCTGCCGCCGAGTCGTCCGCGCAACGACGTCTCTGGGCGCATCTTCCTGTTCTTCGTTGACGACCTCCACCTCCAGTTCCACAACACCGGCCGCGTGCGCGATCTGTTCAAGCGGATCTCGAAGGAACTGGTGCATGAAGGCGACATGTTCGGCATCGTGTCGAGCGGCCCATCCTCGATCGCGATTGACATGACGTACGACAAGACGCGGCTCGATGAAGCCATCAAGAAAATGGCGGGTAGCGAGTTGAAGCCGTCCGACATCATTCAGGGCGCGTCGGGCGCGGAAGGCCCGAGCGAAGTCCGTTACCGCGCCCACGTCGCGTTCTCGACGGTCAACGATCTGCTGAACAACCTCGACTCCGTGCACAACCGCCGCAAGGCCCTGATTTACGTCAGTGACGGCTACGACTTCAACCCCTTCCAGGACTCGCGCCTCGGCCTGATGGATCCGAACTCGCCGTTTGCGCAGAACGAGTTTGCCAAGAACCAGAACCAGGCGAACTCGCAGAATGGAAACGGCAGCAACCCGGCGACGGACCCGTTCACGCAACAGCAGAAACAGAGTGAAACCTTCGCGGACGCCGATCTCGCCCGCGAACTGGGCGAGCTGACGCGGCAGGCGAATCGTTCGAACGTGACGATGTACACCATCGACCCGCGCGGGCTGGTCGGCATGGGCGACATCGACGAGCAGGTCGACCCGCAGCAGTGGAGCGAGTACGTGCGCAAGTCGCAGGACAGCCTGCGCGTGATTGCCGAGGAGACGGGCGGCATCGCGGTCGTCAACCAGAACGACTTCAGCAAGGCGCTCAAGCGCATTGACGCCGAGACAAGCGACTACTACGTGCTGGGGTACTACTCGAAGAATCCCGATGCCACCAGACGGCGGCGTCAGGTTGAAGTGAAGATTGCGCGGAAGGGCGCGAACCCCTGGTTCCGCAAGGAATACGTGCTTAAACCGCCGCCGAAGCCCGTTTCTTCGACGAAGAAATAGTCGCCTTCGCCATCCGCGGCTTGCTCAGGTCCGCCACGCGTTCCACGGCGGCGTCCAGGTAGGTTTCGTCCAGATCAGATCCGATGAAGTTCACGCCCAGCCTGGCGCAGGCGACAGCCGTGCTACCCAGGCCGGTGAACGGATCCATCGCCACCTGAATCCGGTCCAGTCCGTGGAGCCGCAGGCACTGTTCGGGCAGGCGCGTCGGGAACGTCGCCGGGTGCGGACGGTCGCGGTCGCGATGCTGAATCGTCTCGTACGGGATGAACCACGTGTTGCCGCGGCAGCGCACGCCGCCCGACGCGCCGCGCCAGCGTGCGATGTTCGACTGATCCTGGTAGGGCACCCCCAGCGCCAGGCGATCGAGGCCGGTCGCGCCGTTCGGCGTCAGGTGGAAGATGAATTCATGACAGTCGTTCAGGAAACGTTCACTGTTGATCGGCTTGTAGTGGCCGACCGCCAGGTCGCGCGTCAGGCCCGCCGCCGCTCCGGCGGAGGCGCGGTCGATGGCGATCGACTTGATCCAGTGAATGATGTTCTGCAGCTTCAGGTGCGACCGCGTGGCCTGGACCACGTCGAGCGCCGTCCACGGGTCGCTGGGCTTGGCGCCGACGTTCAGGAACATCGATCCGTCCGGCCGGAGGACCCTGGTCGCCGCCGCGACCCAGGTGTTCGTCCACTCCATGTACTCGGCCGCCGAGAGGGCGTCCTGGTACCGGTTGTACTGAATCCCGATGTTGTAGGGTGGCGAGGTGACGATGACGTCGACGCTATGCGGTTCGAGCTGCGCGAAGACGTCCAGGCAGTCCGCGAGATAGAAGCGGTTCTCGGTCTGGCCGGTCTTCAGAATCCGGTGGGGCTTGAGAATGACTGACACGCCCTGTTTTCGGCGCGGGATGACAAGTACGGTAGTGGGTAAGCCAAAGAAGTGAGGCGGGAGCGATACAGGGTTGTGGCCTTGCGGTCACACAACCCGGCTCAGGACGCTTTGCTGATCAGGGTCGATAGACCCGCGACGGCGAGGCGCTCAGCGGCGATCGTGTGGTTCCGCCGATGGCCGTGGCTCCCACAGGATTGGCCTTTTTCCTCGACGTAGGTGACCTCACGGCTGGTGGCCACTTCGCGATACCGGCCGACCACGCATCCGCAGCCCATAGTGGTGAAGCCGAGAAGCCGAACGAGACTCATCACATCCTCCGTCCGATCCTAGAGCAATTCGTGTGCCGCGCCGCTGGGCGCGCGCGCTGACAAGATCCACGGCTCCTGCTACACATATCGGCACACAGCTCGGTCCGAACAGTACCGGCAGGCGCGTTTATTTTGAATCGTGCTTCAGAAGTTTGGAGATCAGTTTCGCGAGCCGAGTTGTGAGCGCGACTGCGCGAGTCCGTCGCGTGCCGCCTTCGAGGACGGATCGATGGTGAGCGCGCTGGCGAAGTAGTCCACGGCCGCGGCTGGGTTTGCGATCTGCAGGTTGAGAAGTCCGGCGTTCACATAGCCGGACGCATCACGGGGATTGGCGCGGATGGCGGCGTCGAACGCGGTCAGTGCGCAGTCGCGCTGGCCCAGCGCCGCGCACGCTGCGCCGAGCAGGCTGTGTGCGCGCGCGTGGTCAGGACGCGCGATCACGACCTGACGGGCGGCATCGACGGCCTGCTGCGCCCGTCCGCGTAGAAAAAACGCGGTGGCCTGGTAGAAGGCCGCTTCGGGCCGGTTCGGGAAGTGTTCGACCATCGCGTCGGCGAGCGGCGTCAACCGCTCGCCGTCCCCGGCGTCGGCCAGGACGGACGCCAACTGCTCGGCCGCTCGCGGCGCGTCTGGGGCCAGGCGCAGCGCGTCGGATGCGGCCTCGATCGCTCCCTGGGTGTCGCCGGTCACCGCCAGCACACGGGAAAGCTCGATGCGCACGTTCACGTTGTCTGGCTCGCGGCCCGCGATGGCCTTCAACCACGCGCGCTCGGCGTCCACCTGGGCGGTGCCTCCGGCAGCGTCTGAGAGGCCGGACAGGGCGGTGGCGTTTCGGCTGTTCAGCGTGACGGCCTGGTGAAAGGCGTCGTAGGCGCCGGCAAATGCTTGCGATTTCATGTCCATCACGCCGCGAGCGGTCCATTCCGTATCGGTCGCGCGGCTGAACGCGTCGCGAACCGCGGCCGGCCGGTCGGCCGTCAACGTCCGGATCGTCGCGGCGTTGTCCGCCCGGCTACGGCCGTAGATGCCGCGTGGTGCGGAATATTCGAGGGCGATTCGATCGTCGGTCTGGATCAGCGCTCCCGCGCCGTAGCGCTCGAGTTCATGTGGCCCGCCGGCAAACTGGGAGAGCAGCGCAAACGGCGCCATCCCGTCGCTGATGCCCACGTCGGCGAGCGCCGCGCCGATCGTGGGGTTCCGGCTTCCGCCGTCCACGGCCGAGAGGCGCGGCAGGATCTCGCCGTCTCGCGCGCCGACCAGGAGCAGATCGCCTCCGCCGACCAGCCACAGCGTCCCCTGCGGAAACACCGATCCGAACGTCCGGACAATGGATTGCAGATCCTGCGGGCTGATGTCGTAGGTGTGCGCCCACTGGCAGAGCAAGCCGTCCGGCTTCAGCCGCGCCCGCGCGGCCTCGAAGAACTCGCGCGTGAACAGCGACGCGACACCGGCCATCCACGGGTTCGACGGTTCGGACACGATCACGTCGTAACGCCGCGGCGTCAGCAGCAGGTGCGAGCGCCCGTCGCCGACGATCAGGCGGACGCCCGGCTTCGCGAGGGCGCCGCCGTTTTCGCGATCGAAGAAATGCGACGCCTCCACGACCTCCGGTGAAATCTCCACGACGTCCGCGTGGATCACGCTGCCCGACGCGAGGGCGGACCCAAGCGTGACGCCGCTGCCGAGTCCGATGATGCAGATGTCCTGCGCGTGGCCGTGGATGAGCGTCGGGAGCAGGCCGAGCATCCGCTGCGTCAGCATGTCGCCTGCGTTCGACGCGTCGACCTTGCCGTCGATGGACAGCGACGTCGTTCCGGTCAGCCGGCGGACGCTGACGGTTCCTGCTGCGCCTTCTTTGTAGTACTGCAGACGACCCGCGCGCAGCACCGTCTCGAAGTTGTCCGTGCCCAGATACGGCGCGTACTTATACGCGCCGCTGGCGAGCAGTTCGCGGTCCCATCCTGGCAGCCGCAGAATCACGGCAAGTGCGGCGATTGCGACGCTCGCCGCCCACAGGTAGGGGCCTGGGGCTTGGGGCTTGGGGCGGGTTGTGACGAGAGCGATTCCGAGGCACGCCGCTCCGCCGAGGACGCCGATGATCGCCGCGGTTTCGAAGGTCAGGCGCAGCCCAAGCGCGGGCACGAGGAGGAAGCCCGCGGTCAGCGCGCCGGTGATCGCGCCGATCGTGTTCGCCGTGTAAACTCGCGCGGCATCGCGGCCGATCGTTGATGCGCTGCCGCCAGCGACGGCCAGCGCGAGTGGGAACGTGGCGCCGAGCGCCAGCGTCATCGGCAGCAGCAGCAGCAGCGTCCAGACCGCCTGGGTCACGATCACCTGCATGAACGCGGCGCCGGGGTCAGCGACCTGCGCCGCCACGATCAGGGGCATGCGCGTCGCCGTGATCCAGGCGGCCAGGCTGGCGGCGACGGCGGAGGAGACGAGCATCGCGGCCAGCCACACCGCCGGCCGTTCGACGCGGCGCGCCAGACGCGTGCCCAGCGCCGATCCGATCGCCAACCCGCTGATAAACGCCGCAGCCATCGTCGCAAACGCGTACGTCGTCGGTCCGATGACGAGCGCGAGAAGGCGTGTCCAGGCGACTTCGTAGATCAGCGCGGCGAACCCGGAAAGCGCCGCCGCGGTACACGCGAGCCCCGGTGCTGGTGAGACGCTCGGAAGAAACCGCGGAGACCGCAGAGATCGCGGAGGATCAGGCTTGGTTTTCTTTTTCTTGGGAAAAGAATCCTCTGCGGTCTTTGCGATCTCCGCGGTTCCTTCTTCTCGTCGTGATGCCAGCCATGAGGCGCCGGCCGCGGCGCTCAGGTTCAGCGCGACGCCGACACAGGTGGTTGCGCGCAGGCCAATGGCGGGGATCAGGAAAAAACCGGCGGCGATCGCGCCGGCAGCCGCGCCGGAGGTGTTCACGGCGTAGAGCACCCCGGTGTCCGCCGCGTTTCGCGAGTACCAGCCTGCCGCGATTGGAAATGTCGCGCCCATCGCCGCCGCCGGAACGCCAAGCAGGCCAAGGCTGATCGCGACGCGCACGACCGCAAACAGCGTCGGCGCGGTGCCGTCCGCGTAGGCCCAGGCGAGTGCGGGCACCGATATCGCCAGCGCGAACGGCAGCAGGAGCGCGCTCGCCGCCGCGACGATCTCGAGTCCCGCGTACGCCCGAAGCGTCGTCGATCGCCAGTGGCCGGCGAGCCACGCGCCGAGCGCTAAACCGCCCATGAATGCGGCAAGCACGGTACTGGCTGCCGCGACGGTGTGGCCGAGTTGAAGGGTGAGCAGTCGCGTCCAGGTGACTTCGTAGACGAGCGCCGCCGCTCCCGACGCCGCGTAGCAGAGGAGGAAGAGACGCCGCCCAGGGACCATCAGCCGCGCGAGTCTAACAAAAAAGGCCGGCCCCTGTTTCCAGAGACCGGCCGAGGGAAGGTTGAAATCTGAAATCTGAAGTCTGAAATCAGAAGTCGAGCTTGAAGCCGATCTTCAGCACGCGCGGAGCGACAATTTCCTGCGTGCGTCCGAAGTACGACGTCGTCGCGCGCGCCGCGTCGAACGCCGCTTGGCT
>JANYHS010000354.1 GCA_025358945.1 Acidobacteriota bacterium | reverse complement strand
CGTCTTGACGACATGAACCCGCACATCTACCGCACGCACGACGGCGGCAAGACGTGGAAAGAGATCGTCAGCGGGATGCCCGGCGGCGCGCCGGTCAGCGTCGTGCGCGAGGATCCTAAGCGGAAGGGTCTGCTCTTCGCCGGCTCGGAAACGCAGGTCTACGTGTCGTTCGACGATGGCGATCACTGGCAGTCCCTGCGGCTGAACATGGCGCCGTCGTCGGTGCGCGATCTGGTGATCAAAGACGACGACCTCGTCGTGGGCACGCATGGCCGCGGCATCTGGATCCTCGACGACATCACGCCGCTGCGCGAGATCGCCGAAAGTAGCGCGACGACTTTAGCCGAGCGAGACGTGATTCTGTTCAAGCCGGAACCGGCATTGCGCGTGCGCTGGAACATGAACACCGATACGCCGATGCCGCCTGACGAATCGACAGCGCCGAATCCACCCGAGGGCGCGATCATCGACTACTACCTGAAGTCCGCCGCATCCGGGCCGGTGACGCTGGAAATCTTCGGCAGCGACGGCAAGCCGGTGCGCAAGTACTCGAGCACCGATACGGTGTTCACGCCGGATCCGGCGACCGTGACGATCCCGCCGTACTGGTTCCGCACGCTGACGCCGCTGTCTGCCGCGGCGGGGATGCATCGGTTCACGTGGGACGTGCACTATCAGCCGCTCCCTTCGACTGACTCAGGGCAGGCGACGGCGCCGATGATCGGAGGGCCGAATCTGCCGATCGCAGCGATCGGTCACAACACAATCCAGTCGCCGTCGACGCCGTGGGTCAATCCCGGTTCGTTCACGGTGCAGCTGACCGTGAACGGCAAGACGTACGAGCAGTCGATCGTCGTCAAGGCCGATCCGCGCGTGAAGACGCCGGCGCTGGCGATGCAGCAGGTGTACTCGCTGTCGAAGGCGATGTACTACGGTGCGCTCGACACGCAGGCGGCGGCGAAACAGGCGCGCGATGTCCGGGATCAGATTGCGACGCGAAAGGCGCAGGCGACCGGCGCGCTGGCGGAGGCGCTGTCCTCGCTCGACACGTCGCTCGAGGCGATCATCGGAACCGCGGCAGGAGCCGACACCTTGCTCGGGGCGAATTCAGGCCTTGCCGGTGTGATGAATTCCCTGCAAGGCGCAGACGTCCGGCCGACCACCGTGCAGCTGGCCGCGATCACGCGCGCGCGCACGAACGCGACGAAGGCGATCGGGAAATGGGCCGGCGTGAAGGCTGTGGATCTGCCGGCGGTCAATGTGAAGCTGCGCGCGGCTGGTGCATCACCACTGATGCCGTAGCGATCGATTCGTCGGTGGAGTTCGGCATGCCCCGCACGCCTGCCGTTGCCGACGCGAACGCCAGTAATGAGGATCCCATGAAACGAGCGATGACCGTCGGTGTGGTTCTTGTGTTGATCGCCGGCTGTGCGACGTCGCCGAAGTATGACGTCGTGATTCGCCACGGAACCGTCTACGACGGCACCGGCACCGCCGGCAAGGTGAGCGACATCGCGATCCTCGACGATCGGATCGCGGCCATCGGCGATCTCAGCGCCGAGCGTGGGCGCGAGGAGGTCGACGCCACCGGGCTCGACGTCGCGCCAGGCTTCATCAACATGCTCAGCCACTCCGAAACGTCGCTGATCGAGGACGGGCGGTCGCAGGGCGCGCTGCGACAGGGCGTGACACTCGAAGTGTTCGGCGAGAGTTCCATGGGGCCGATCACCGAGGCGATGAAGAAGGACTCGATTGAGCGGCAGGGCGACATCAAGTTCAACATCGCCTGGAACACACTCGGCGGGTATCTCGATCATCTGGTGGCGCGCGGGGTCTCGACCAACGTCGCCTCCTTCGTGAGCGCCGCGACGGTTCGCGCCAACGAGATCGGCCTCGACAATCGTCCTCCGACGGCCGAAGAACTTGACCGCATGCGCGCGCACGTTCGCGTGGCGATGGACGAAGGCGCGATGGGCCTGACCACCGCGCTCATCTACATCCCCGGTGTCTTTGCGAAGACGGACGAACTCGTCGAGCTGGCGAAAGTCGCGTCGCAGTCGGGCGGGATGTACATTTCGCACATGCGCAGCGAGGGCAACCGGCTGCTCGAGGCCATCGACGAAACGCTGACGATCGCGCGCGACGCGCACATCCGCGCGGAGATCTACCACCTGAAGGAGAGCGGCGAGTCGAACTGGAAGAAGCTCGACGCCGTGATTGCGAAGGTCGAAGCCGCGCAGAAGGAAGGCCTCGAGATCACCGCCGACATGTACACCTACACCGCCGGATCGACCGGGCTCGACGCGGCGATGCCGCCGTGGGTGCAGGAAGGCGGCTACAAGGCGTGGGCGAAGCGGCTCGAGGATCCGAAGGTCCGCGAGCGCGTCCGACGCGAGATGATCACGCCCAGCGATGCGTGGGAGAACCTGATGGCCGCCGCGGGCGGGGACGGCACGCTGCTCGTCGGCTTCAAGAACGAAGCACTGCGGATCTACGCCGGCAAGACGCTCGGCGCCGTCGCCAAGCTGCGCGGGAAATCGATTCAGGACACCGCGATGGATCTGGTCGTCGAGGACGGCAGCCGCGTACAGGTGGTCTACTTCCTGATGTCCGAGGACAATGTCAAACGCCAGATCAAGCTGCCGTGGGTCAGCTTCGGCTCGGACGCCTCGTCCATGGCGCCGGAGGGCGCGTTCATCAAGACCAGCACGCATCCACGCGCCTACGGTAACTTCGCACGGTTGCTCGGGAAGTACGTGCGCGACGAACACGTGATCCCGATGGAGGAAGCGATCCGCAAGCTGACGTCGCTGCCTGCATCGACGTTGCGGATCAAGGAGCGCGGCAGACTCGAAAAGGGCTTCTTCGCGGATATCGTCGTCTTCGATCCGAAGACGATTGCCGATCGATCGACCTACGAGAAGCCGCATCAGTACGCCACCGGCGTGAAGCACGTCTGGGTCAACGGCGGTCAGGTGCTGAAGGACGGCGAACACACGGGTCAGAAACCTGGACGGGTGGTCAGGGGTCCGGGGTACAAACCTAAAACCTAAAACGTAGAAGTTAGAAATCTGAAATCAGCACTCTGGAATCTGAATTTCACCCTGACGGGTATGAGGGCCGACATGAAACGTATCGCCGTGCTCGTTGTGATGCTCGGGTTGATGGCGCCGGTTCGCGCGCAGCGGCCGGTCATCTCCATCAAACCTGACACCCCGTTCAAGCTGGCGACGTTTGAAGCCGCCGGAAGGGCGCGCGTCGGCCTCGTGCTCGGCAGCCGTGTGATCGACATCGAGGGCGCGCATACGATGCTGGTGCAGGAACTGGCCCTGCGAGGGACGCCGGCGATGCCGCTCGACATGCGGACGCTGATCGAGAACTACGGGACGATCGCGCCACACCTGTATCGCATCGCGAACTATTTCAAAGACGCGAAGCTCGACGCGGCGCCGTTCGTGTTCGACGTCGAGAAGGTGGCGATCCTCGCGCCGATCAAATATCCGTACAACATTCTGGCGATCGCGGCGAACTACAAGCTGCACGCCGGCGAAATGTTCGCGCCGGGCAGCCCGCAGCAGAAGGCGGCGAACGAAGCGGATCCGGACAAGGAAGACCCGGTGTTTTTCGCGAAGTCGCCACGGTCCTGCATCATCGATCCGAACGAGCCGTACGCGATTACGCCCGGGCGCAACATCGACTGGGAAGGCGAGCTGGCGATCGTCATCGGCAAGACCGCGTTCAAGGTTGGTGAAACGCAGGCGCACGACTACGTGTTCGGCTACAGCATCATGTACGACCTCAGCGATCGCGGCGGCGCCGGCCGGCGTCCACTGACCGGCATGTTCGCGGGCCCGAACTGGTTCGCGGGGAAGAGCGCCGATCGCTCGGCGCCGTTTGGCCCGTTCATCGTGCCGAAGGAATTCGTCGCCAATCCGGCGTCCTTCCACATCGTCACCAGGGTGAATGGCGTGGTGAAGCAGGACGGCGACACGAAGAATTTCATCTGGGACGAGGCGCACATGGTGCGCTACCTGACCGGCATCCTGACGTTGTATCCCGGCGACGTCATCTCGAGCGGCACGCCGGACGGCGTCGGCGCGGGCCGCAAACCGCCGGAATTCCTCAAGCCAGGTGACGTCGTCACCATCGAGATCGACGGCATCGGCACGCTGCGCACACCGATGCGTGCCCAGCCATGAACATTGATCGCACGACTGAAGTCGTGCGCCACGAGGAACGCACGAACCTTGATCGCACGACTGAAGTCGTGCGCTACATGGATCGCAAGACTAAAGTCTTGCGCCACTTGCGAGTCGTGCGCCACTGGGGATCGCTGGGGAAGTGGCGCAAGACTTTAGTCTTGCGGACAAGCGCTGTCGCGCTCGCCCTGTCGGCGATTGGCGCG
>JANYHS010000312.1 GCA_025358945.1 Acidobacteriota bacterium | reverse complement strand
AGTCCCTTCCACCACTCCGTGAACCCCGCTTGCCCGAACGTCCCGATCACGCCGCGCAACTCGCCATGCAACCGCCGATAGTCGGCGAGGGACGGGTTGCCGAGCACCTTGCGCGCAAACCGTCGGAACTTCAACGGGTTGGCCGCCGTGCTGACCATCGAGGCGATCATCGTGGGGCCAAACTGCCCGGGCGCCAGGGCGGTGAACGCATGCAGGGCCTGTCCGCCGTCGATGCGGATCGCGGTGATCTTTTTGTTTCGCTCGACGTGGATCTCGCCCGTGTGACACGCCGCACACGTGACGTCGAGCATCTCGGCATTCAGTTGCCGGTCGAAATGTTTCGTGAACCCGACGGGCAGCTGGTCCGGGTTCGCCGCGGTCGGCTTGTCCACGAGGAACCCGTACCGGCGCAGATTCTCCGGATCGGCAAAACGCTTTTTGCCCCACGCATTCTCGAGGTTCGCAAACCGGCGGTACCGCATCCCCTTCACGCCCGCGCCCTGGGCGGTGTAGTAGAAAGTCTGCCGGTCGTGCGAATCGAAATCGGCGCCCCATCCCTGATCGAGGTTCACAACTTCCGCGACAGGTTCAGCCTCCAGCACCGGACCCTGGATGTGGACCAGGTAGAACGAGTACATCGACAGGCCCAGCAGCGCCGCGAAGGCTGTCGCGGCCACGATCCTGACAGCCGATCTCACCGAGAGGGGGCCGCTCACCGCGGGCGCCGTGCTCACCGGCAGGATCGCCTGCCCCGGTGTGCCGGTGCCCATGCGGGCGTTTCGACCCGCCGCTTCAGCAAACCATCGCGTGCGGTTGATGCTCCCCAGCGGCCGGGTGTCCGGGGTCGAATTCTCGGTGACGTCGATGTACATCGCCGCCAGCTCATCGTCGGTCAACACCGACGTGGGCACCAGGGTGAGCCGGCCGATCACGTGGAAGGGCGCTTCCTCTTCCTTCCAGTCGATGCTGGCATTCTCGACAAAGAAGTCGGCGCTGCGGCGTCGGCCCCTGTAGGTCATGCGCTCGGTGTCGAGCAACTGGACGGCAAAATCAAACGAGCTCATCTGCGCGTCGTCGTTCACGTGCCGCACGAGTTCGTCGCGCAGAACGTTCGGGCCGTCCTGGAGTGGGCGGCCAGGATTCCCTGGCGACGGGATGAGCGTGTATTTCACGGCCTCGCTCGCACCGTGCCGGAACGGCACGTTGCTCCAGTAGCGGTCCTGCTGGTAGGCCTTGCTCGGCTTGCGCTGTTGGCTGGCCGCAAGACGTATCGTACGCAGGACCCCGACGATGTCCTTGAGCGACAGCGACCAGAGCGCCCGGAGGAGGCCCGACTTACTGCGCGCCTGCGCGACGGCGAGCTTCATGAACGAGACGAATGACCGCGCGTCGTTGAGCGGAAAAACAGTGGCGTTGTTCAGCGAGTAGTCCTGCCGTGTCGCGTCAGGGCCGACGACGCCCGCGGGAATCTGCGCCGCAAATGACAGCGCCCGCACGTCTTTCTTGGTATCCGGATTGATTTGCCCGTTCGCGTTTGCGAACCGAACGGTGGCGGAATAGACGCCTGGCTTGGCGTAGAGCCCCGTGGCAAGTCGGGCGGCGAGCGCGGGGTCGCCCATCGTCTTGGCGAGGTCGAACACGTCGAAGGTGGCGCGCACGCCGACGCCCTTGGCGTGGGTGCCGCGACCCAGGGGCCGGCCCTGTTGCGCGGCATGAAGTGCCTGAACCGTGAGAATGTCCTTGACGATCTCCGCGATGTCGGCGTCTTCCGACGGCCGTTTCTTTTCGAAGTTCACCATTCGCATTTACCCAATCCCGGACAGCAGCGTCCGCGCAGAAACGAGGTCAGAGGTGCCGTGCCCTTCCGAGAACCACTCGTACACCGGCGCCAGCACCACGCGGGCGTCTGCCGCGCGTCCACTGTCTGTGAGAAGCCTTGCCAAGCTGGTCGCCGCGCGCAGTTCGAACGACCTGGCCTGCTGCGCTTGCGCGCGCTCGATCGCGGCGCGCAGGTTCTCCTCGGCGCCCGCGTCGTTGCCGGCCAGCCGCAGCAGTTCGCCGCGCGTCCGGTACAGCTCGGCATCGAAGCCGTGCTGGTGCGACTGCTGGCCAAACGCGAGGCCCGCCTCGACTGCCGTCAGACCGTCCTGCACCTGGCCGGCGCGCTGATGGGCATCGGCCAGGAACGAGAGGAACATCGTTCGGGCGACCCCCGCGCGCAGCGCCTGGAGAGTGCTCAGCGCCAGCGTCAGGTCCGCCAGGGCTTCCGGCGTGCGGCCGGCGACCGAGTGCGCGGCGCCCCTGAACCCGCGCGCCCATTCGGCTTCCTGCACCAGCGAATACTCCTTGCAGAGCGCGATCGCTTCGTCGTCCAGCGCAATGGCCTCTGCCGTTTCGCCGCGATACACATGCACGCCGGCGGCGATGAGCTGCGCAAAGACCTGTGTGACGGGCTCGCGTTGGAATCGCCCAATCGCCAGCGTCTGGTTGTTTCGCGCCAGGGCTTGATCGGGGTAGCCGAGCGCAAACAGCGGACGGCTGGACATCGGCCTGGCGTACATGCCGGGGTCGACGCCGTACATCGCCGAATAGGTCTTGTGCTTGGCCGGATCGTGTCGCGAAAGCGATTGCTCCAGGAGCCGGTTCGCCTCGACGAACTCACCCATGAATTCCAGCGCCACGCCGGACACATGGTCGGCGGCCATCCGGTGGGCATCGTTGCCGGACTTCTCAGCCTGGGCCCGAAGCTCGGTGTTCTGGTCGCGCACGAGGGCCATGTCGCCGCGGATCATCGTGAAGAAATTCAGGTTCCAGAGTACGGGGAAGAGCTGCGGTGGATCCTGCATCTGGTGGCACAATTCCCGCGCCCGCGCGAACGTCGGCTCCAGCTGGGAGGCGGCCCATCCCTTGACCATCCGCAATGAGGTGCCCCGCGTCAGTTGCAGGCCGAGCTCCAGCTGCTGGCGTTCCGGGCCGTCGGGTAGCGCGCGCAGTCCGGCGAGGCCGCGATCGGCGAGCGACAGGGCCTCTCCGAACCCGAAGAGGGCGACGGCCCGTTGCGCAGCCACGTAGAAATACTGTGCGGCCGCGGCAAATTCGCGCGCGGTTTCGTACAGCACCGCCAGGCGCCCGGCAATACTCGGCGCGTCATCCCCGTAGTGCTGCGCCAGCGATTTCACGACACGCCCGCTGAGAGCGATCCGGCGTCTCGGCTGAAGGGAGGCGTAGAGCACGTTCTGATACAGCACGTGCACGAATTGATAGTCCAGCGTCAGCGTCCGGTCGGAGAATTCACGCTCGTCGCCCTTCTTGACGAACACGTGCACGCGCTCGAGCACGGCGAGTCGGTCTTCGACTTCGGCCGGGTCCATCTCCAGGGCTTCGGCGACGGTGTTTGAATCAAACTCGTGGCCCTGAACGCTGGCCGCGAGCAGCAGTTCGCGATCGCGCTCGTCCACCTGCTCGATCTTTCGGGTGACCATGCCGCGCACCGATTGCGGCAGATCGCGGGCATCGGGCAGCGTCTGGGCAATCCGCCACACGCCGTCCTGCTCGACAAGGCCTCCAGTGTCGCGCACGTAGCGCACGAGGTCGGCCATGAAGAGCGGGCTGCCTTCAGTCTTGGCGTGAATCCCCCGCGCGAAGTCGGGTGGAAACTGGTGCCCGGGGAACTGCAGGGACAGGTAGCGATCCACATCGGCTGGTTCGAGAAATTTCAGCGCCACCTCTTCGCACAGGCCGCGCGACTGCAGATCACTCTTGATGCCGACAAACGAGTGCTTGGCCAATTCCATGTCCGACGGCCGGTAGGTGGCGACCACCAGCAGGCGCATGTCGGCGAACCGGCCGGCGAGATAATTGAGCAGATCGACCGTCGAGACGTCAGCCCAGTGGAGATCCTCAATGACCAGCACGAGGGGTTGTGTGCGGGTCAACTCCTGGAGCAGCGCGCCGAACTCACGCTTCATGCGTTCCTGCGACGGCGCCGGCGTGGACTCTTGCAGCCGGCCCACCATCGACTCTTCGATCGTACGCGTGGCCACCTGCACGTACCAGGTCGGCGCAACCGACCGGACGACCGCGTCCAATGACGGTCCCACGGTGCGGTGCAGCAGGCTGTCGAAGGCCTCGAGCACCGGCAAGTACGCCTCGGCTCCGGCCAGACTCTCCGAACAGCGTCCCTGGGCCACCGTCACCCGCTCACCACGAGTCGCCAAATCGGTCAGGAAGTCCTGAAGGATGGACGACTTGCCGATGCCGGGCTCGCCGGTGACCGCGATGATCAAGCTGCGGCCGGCCTTGACGCGCGTGAACGCCTGCCGCAACTGGGTCCGCTCTGGTTCGCGACCCACATTCGACGCGCGAGCCGACACCTGTTCCGGGGACACCTCGGCCGTCGCAGAAATACCCTGCATCGCCGCGAGCTGGCGCTCCACCTCTGGCGCGGACGGACGCCGGGCCGGATCCTTCTCGAGCATCTGTTGCACGAGATCATCGAGTGCGCGCGGCACCGATGGATTGAGACGCCCCATCGGGACCGGCTGCTCCGAGATGATGCTGTTCAGGACCGCCAGGTGGGTGGCGGCGACAAACGGCCGCCGGCCGGTGCCCATCTCGTAGAACACGACGCCGAGGGCGAAGACGTCGATGGGCGACCCGGACGGAAGACCCTTGGCCTGCTCCGGCGACATGTACGAAGGGGTGCCCAGCAGCGTGCCCGGGGCGGTGTAGAGGTTCGTGCGGGTCGTAAGTTCCGCGGCGGAGTCGGTGTGGGCCTCGGTCTGGTGCGCCAGGCCGAAGTCCAGCACCTTCACGTAGCCGTCGTCGCGCACCATGATGTTCTCGGGCTTCACGTCCCGGTGCACGATGCCCGCCGCATGGGCGGCCGAGAGCGCCTTCGCGATCTGTGCGCCGAATTCCACGATGCTGGCCGGCGGGAGCGGACTGGAGATCAGCGAGCGCAGGGTGTGCCCGACGATGAACTCCTGGACGATGAAATGCTCGCCCGAGGGAGTCTCGCCCACCTCGTGGATGATCACGATGTTCGGGTGGTTGAGGGCGGAGGCGGCTCGAGCCTCCCGCAGAAACCGCTGGACGGCGACCTCGTCACCTTCACGCGCGCCGCGCATGACCTTGATGGCGACCGGGCGATTCAAGCGGGTGTCAAAGGCGCGAAATACCTCGCCCATGCCGCCTTCCCCGATTTTTTCGTCCAGTCGATACGGACCAAAGCTGGTTATGGTCATCCGGGTCAGGCCACTCCTCGCTGAGCGCGCAGCCATCCCAGCGGGTGATCAGCCAACGGATTGCCGCCGGGCAACGGGTTGCCGCCGGGTCGCCCCTCCCCTCCCAGTTCCCGCCACATCTCGTCCACGACGTACGACCCGAGGGCGCGATAACTCTCGAACTGCGACTCGGTAAAGAACTGGTCGGCCGTGGATTCGTGCGGAAACGTCGGGCTCATGCGGGCGTAGTTGTCGACGTCGGCCGGCTCGCGCCCGTAGATCGCGGGCTTGACGTACAGCAGGACACCGTCGTAGTCGTCATCGGGGGCCCGATCTTCTCCTCGATCGTCGGCCGGCCCATCGATTTGCGCGTAGCGGATCTTGCCCACCGCCCAGTACGTTCCCGGGCCATCACTGGTTGAATCACGCGAGAAGATCGGCATCTTGGTCGGGAACTCGATGGACACGCCCAGGTCGATGCGGATCTTCCTCAGCGCATTGCCGAGGTCCTCGAACGAGGCCATCGCGTCGCACCCGCCGTCGCTGACGAGAATGAAGCGGCATCGGCGGAGGACCATTTCGTAGAGGCCGAGGTTTTCAAAGTGGCCGCCGTCGGAGAGGAACACGAAGTCGCTGGTGTTGGTCGTCAGGCCGAACATCTCCTTCAACAGCGGCAGGACGCCAATCCGCGGGCACGGGAGGTCAAACGTCCCATCGCCATAGGCGCCCGGGTTGCCGAGCCACCATCCCAGACGGGCGTTGAACAGGGCCATGAGAAACGTCACAGCGGGCGAGGAGTTATAACCGGCTTGCGGGCTGGCTGCGGCGCCTGAAATCGTGAAGGCTGTGCCCAGCGAGATACCTTTGGGGCCGCCGTACAGAGCAGGAGCCGGGGCATCAGGTTCGCTGGCGCCCAGGCGCGGGCTGGTCCGCCGGTACCCCAGGAACGCGGAGCCCGCGTGTAACGCTGACGCGGCCAGTGACGCCGCCTGCCGCTGCTGCCACGCCAGGGTCTTGCCCGAAACCAGGTTGAGGGTCATGTTCACGATGTGCAGCGGCGGCATTCCCTCATCGCGGTCGCGTGTGCGCCCTTCTCTGACGGTCACCGCCGGCCACAGCGCGCCCATGGGCAGGTCGTCGCCCGTATCGAACCCGGTGAACGGGTCGGCAGCGCGCACATCCCGGGGTCGCGACGCGCGCAGGTACGCCCGGGTGAGCCGATTGCGATACATCGCGTGGAGCGAGAACTGATTGGTGTCGATGAACAGGCCCAGGCCGAGCCCAGACCCCGCCAGGAGAAGGATGATCCCCGCGACCAACCCGGGATGCGCATAGTCCGCCGGGTGAGCGGACCCTGCGGGGACTGAACACGCGTTGGTGGCCACGCACGCGCGCGGCAGGATGAATTGGCTGTTCGCGATGGACATGAGTGCGAGCAGCGCCACAGCAAACACGGGGGCTGCCACCGCAAGGGCGATCCGTTTGGCGACCTTGACCGGACCCGAACTGTCGCCCGCCCGTGGCGAGGCCGATGTGGCCGGTGTCGCGGCGCTTCTCCCGAGCAGCAAGGTAATCAGGCCCGACACGCCGCCCACGCCAGCTACGGCTGGACCTTGAAAGTTCCAATACTTCTCGAATAGCGGCGGCAACAGCAGCACGATGCCCGTGAAAGAGACCCACCCCACGATCGCAATGAGGAGCCACGCGTTGAAGCGGGCGCCCCATTCCCGCTCGTCGTCGGTCGTCCATTGGCTGGTCAGCCCGACGGTGAGCTGACCGCCGATCAAGATCATTCCCAGAAAGACGGGGACGGCGAGGATTACGTAGATCCGTGGGCTCAGAATGCCCGCTTCAACAATGTCCGTCAGCGGCTTGAGGTTCGCGACCCAGTGAACCAGTTGCACCAACTTGCCAGACAGCAGGCCGCCGATCGCGCCGGTGACCGCGATCACCAGCATTTCGCGCCCTCGCCTCTTCAGTCGACGGACGCCAATGATCCACCCAAGCAGGTGCATGGCGAAGCCGCCCAAAGCGAACGCTCCCAGGACTGGGAGCGGCATGTTGTGCGTTCCCAAATCTTCCTCGACCATCCACCAGGCAAGCGTCAGCGCCGAGGCACACAAGACGAGCGGCACCAGGCACCTGACGATGAAGGCCTTCTGCGTGCGCTCGGCAAACGGAGGAGGAGAACGGAACTCGTTCGGCCGGTTGCGATGCACGTACGAGATGGCCGCCATGCCCAGCACGAAGCCGAAGGCGTACAAGATATAGATCCACGTTTGATCGGCGATGCCGAAGACACCGTCGTGTTCCGGGTCCGCGGCTAAGCGCAGCACCGTGACGGCGAATCGAGGGACGAGCACCACGGCCAGCAGCAGCGGGACAACCACGATCCAGTTCAGAAGCAGATTGCGGCTCAACGTGGCCACCAGGGTCCACGTGTCGGCAGAGAACATGCCGAGCTTCGGATTGAGGTAACTGCTGTAGGCGCGCAGATGCCGCACCGGTTCCGGGTCTGGCTGCAGCTTCTCGCCCGTCATCGATCCGAGTTGCCTCTGGACGGCGGGCGCACCCTCGTAGTGCATCCACGCCGAGAGCCAGGAGCCGATGTAGCCGCCACCGGAGACCGTCGAGAGGTAGTCGAACTTACCCAACAGGCCGTGTCTGGCAAGGCCGGTCAACACCCCGAGCGCGAATGTCGCGCTGCGGATGCCGCCGCCCGAGAGGCAGATCGCCGTGTGCCTCTCCCCGCGAATCTTGTCGTACACGTCCTTGAGGCGCACATCGCGCAGCCGCATGATCGACGGAGAAAAGGCCGTCTGCAGCAGCAACCGGTTGGCGCGTCCCTGGCGCTCGGGCGTGTCGTCCGCGTCGGTGACCCCTGCTTCGGGATAGAGCGGCCTGAACGCTTTGTCCACCAGCAGCGGCCCATCGACGAGGGCGTTGAATCGCTCGATCAACAGGCTGACGAAGGCCTGCCGGTCGGCCGCGGGGGTCGCCTCATGCGCCGCGACCGCATCCGCGTGCACCTGCTCGGCCAACTTCGCGAGGCCTGGCGCCCCCTCGAGTACGTACAACGCCACAATGTGCGCGGGCGAGGACTCCCACTTGCGGTCAAACTGCTGAATGGCTTCGTACAAGATGCGCGCCAGCGACGCAGCATCCCTGACCTGATCGGCGGTGAAGTGCCGGTCATTCGAGACCGGGGCCGCATTCGGATGCAGGTGCGCGTATTCCTCCTCGATGACTTCAAAGACATCGAGCGTGCGGTCGTTCGGCGCAATCTGTGTAGCCATACGATGGCGAAACCGGCAAAAAGCTCTGGCCGCCTGCGAGCGATGGGAGTATACACCGCCCCTTGCGCGGCGCACTGAGCTCTCGGAACGGTCACGTCACGCGCGTCGGCGCCGCTGCGATCAACGCGAGAACACGGGCCGCGCGCAGACGCGGTCCATCAGCGGCAGCGTCTCGTTTAGAAGACGGCGGGGGTACCGTCAACGAGGAGTTGCGCGCCCGTGGCCTGGCGGACGATGTCGAGTGTCGTGTCCGAGGCGATCTCTTTCAGCAACAGCCCGCGCGGGGTGACTTCGATCACGGCCA
>JANYHS010000304.1 GCA_025358945.1 Acidobacteriota bacterium | reverse complement strand
TGCGCCACTTGCGGCACGTGATCGGTAAAGGAGAGCACATGCGAAAAATAGCGTTCGGTCTGGTTGGCATGATCTTCGCGGTGGGCACGCTCGTTGCACAAGGCGATCCGCAGCCGACGTGCAAGATGTGTCCGGGAACCTACATCGCCAAGTCCGAGATCGACGCCTACATCGCCAAGGCCGTCGCCGAGAACCTGACCGACCAGCAAACACGCGATATCGATATCGGCAAGGCGCACATCGGTATCGGCGTCGTGCATCGGGGCAAGCTCGCGTCGCCCGCTCCTGAATCGGTTGCCGAGCACGATCTGGTCAGCGAGGTCTATCACATCATCGACGGCTCGGCGACGCTGGTGACCAGCCCGGACATTGTCGGCATGAAGCGGCGTCCGGCGACGCTCGAAACCGTGCGCCTGTTCAACGGTCCCGGCAACAACGGGTCGTCCGTGCGCAACGGCGTGGCGCACGAGCTGAAGGCGGGCGACGTCATCGTGATTCCCGCCGGCACCGGTCACTGGTTCACGAAGATCGACGACCACATCAACTACCTGATGATCCGGATCGATCCGGACAAGGCGACCCCGCTCAAGGATGACGCCGCGTCGAAGGCCTATTTGTCGAAACCGCGGTAGCCGTAACGCAGCAGCACTAGTAGGAGCGCATGTGAAGCGACATCTCTTTGTCGGCGTAATGTTCGTGTCCGCCGTGGCCGTGCTCGGGTTCGGATCGATCGCGCTCGACCGCCACGCAACCGTCGAAGCCGCGGCCGTCCAGGCGCCGCGGTTCGAAGTCGATCCGCTGTGGCCGAAGCCGCTGCCGAATAAATGGATTCTCGGCCAGACCATTGGTGTCTCCGTCGACGCGCAGGATCACGTGTGGATCATCCATCGCGCTGGCTCGCTCGAGCCGGGCGAGGTGCACGCGACAACGAACCCGCCGACGGCGCAGTGCTGCGCGCCCGCGCCGCCGGTGCTCGAGTTCGACGCGGCAGGCAATCTGATCGGCCACTGGGGCGGACCGGGGCAGGGCTACGACTGGCCCGACTCGAATCACGGCATCACGGTCGACTACAACGGCAACGTCTGGATCGGCGGCAATGGCCGTGGCGCACCTTCCGCGGGACGCGGACGCGGAACTCCGGCGCCGGCGCCGGCTGCCGGATTGAATCGTCAGCAGGATGAGAGTCAAACCGCCGGCACGCAGTCGTTCAACGACAACATGGTGCTGAAGTTCACGGCTGACGGGAAGTTCCTGATGCAGATCGGGAAGCCGCTTTCCAGCAAAGGCAGCAACGATATCGAGAACCTGCGCCTGCCAGCGAAGACCTTTCTCGACAAGCAGACCAACGAACTCTACGTCGCCGACGGCTACGGCAATCACCGCGTGATCGTGTTCGACGCCGAGACCGGCAAGTACAAACGCCATTGGGGCGCGTACGGCGCCAAGCCGGACGATGTGGATTTGGGGCGGTACGATCCGAAGGCGGCGCCGGCGAAGCAGTTCCGGAACCCGGTGCACTGCGCCGATCTCTCGGTCGATCGGCTGTTGTATGTCTGCGATCGCGTGAACGATCGTATCCAGGTGTTCAAGCCGGACGGCACCTTCGTCAAGGAAGCGTTCTTCAACAAGGAGACGCTCGGCTCGGGCTCCGCGTGGGACATCGCGTTCTCTAGAGATCCGCAGCAGAAGTACATGTATCTGGCGGACGGAGAAGACGACAAGGTGCTGGTGATTCTGCGCGAGACGCTCGAGCACCTCACCAGCTTCGGGGAGGGCGGACGCCAGCCCGGCGAGTTCTACGGCGTGCACAGCATCGCGACCGATTCAAAGGGGAACATCTACACGACCGAAACCTACCGCGGTCAGCGCGTCCAGAAGTTCACCTACAAAGGACTGGCGCCGGTGACGAAAAAGGATCAGGGAGTCGTCTGGCCGGCGCGGCTCAAACAGTAAGGGGCTGGGGACCGGGGACTCGGGGCTAGCCGAAACAAGCTCGCTCCGCACGTAGCGCGAAGGCTTTAGCCGAGCGAGCGCGATCGCGCTCGGCGGCGAGCAGGTCCGAGCGAACTCGGCTGCTCCTATCGGCGGTTGGCGCGTGGCGGCGCCGTGCTCGCGCGGATCGTCAGCGTATGCGGCAGCGTGATCGACTCCGGCGCCTTGGCGTCGCTCGCCAAAATGGCCAGGAGCAGGTGGACGGTGCCTTCGCCGATCGCCCGCATCGGCTGCGCCACCGTCGTCAGCGGCGGGTCGATGCAGCGCGCGAACCGGATGTCGTCGAAGCCGACGATGGAGAGGTCGAGCGGGATGCGGAGGCCGCGGCGTTTCGCGGTTTCGACCGCGCCCATCGCCATCTCGTCGTTGAAGCAGAAGATCGCGGTCGGCGGCACCTTGCGTCCCAGCAGGCGTTCCGCGCCCACCGCGCCGGACTCGATCGAGAAATCTCCGCTGGTGACGATGAAATCGCGCTCGGCCTTCTGCTGCTTTGCGCGCGCGGTCGCGCCGCGCAGGCGATCGCGGCTGAGCGGGCTGACCAGTGGGCCGGTGATGATCCCGACGTGCCGGTGGCCGAGCCGATAGAGATAGTCCATCGCCTCGGCGGCGGCCTTCGCGTTGTCGATGTGCACGCTGGGGATTCCGAGCTTCGGCGTGAACTCGCAGCCGTTGACGACCGGCGCGCAGCGGGGCGCCATCGCGCGGACGAGCGCGGTCGCTTCCTTCGGCAGGCGATGGCCGAGGACGATCAGGCCGTCGGCTTCCTTGCGCTTCAGCATCAGCGCGTAGCGATCCTCGCGCTCCTCATCGTGCTGCGTGTCGCCGAGCAGCACCGCATAGCCTTCACGCTGGGCGGCGTCTTCAATTCCTTGGAGAATCAGTGCAAAGAACGGGTTGGAGATATCCGGCACCGTGACGAGCAGATTTCCGGTGCGCAGCGTCCGGAGATTCTTGGCGGCGGAATTGGGCGCGTAATCGAGGAACTCCACCGCCTGTATGACTCTGCGGCGGGTATCGGGCGTCACCAGAGCCGGCTGGCTCAGGACGCGGGACACGGTCGCGGTGGATACGCCGGCGCGTTTGGCGACGTCGTAAATATTGGACACGGCTGGCGTCCATCATAGCCGGTGCGACATTTGTGTTACATTTTCCTTGCCCGGACGTGCGGCTTCTGTTACCTTCTGCAACCGATTACATAACCGCATGCAATCGGTTACGTCGATTCGGTCCCGTCACGCGAAGGAGAGGACATGTTCTCTATTCGAAGCGCCGTTACCGCCGCTGCTGTCTGTCTGATCCTCCACACGACCGCGTTCGCTCAGGTCACCACCGCCGACATCGTCGGACGGGTGACGGACTCGAGTGGAGCGGTCCTGCCCGGCGTCACCGTGACCGTCGAGAATGTCGGGACGCACGACACGCGCGTGGCGCCGACCAGCGCTTCCGGCGACTTCACCTTCAACCTGCTGCCGATCGGTCCCTACACCGTTCGCATCGAGTTGTCGGGATTCTCCGTGCAGACGACGCGGGTCGAGCTGTCGGCCGGCGATCGCGCACGCGTGGATGTCAAACTCCAAGTCGGTGCGGTCTCCGAGACCATCACGGTCTCAGGTGCCTCGCCGCTCGTCCAGACGGACACCGCCACGCTGAGCACGCTCGTCACCGAAAAGGCCGTCCAGGACCTGCCCAACAACGGCCGCAATTTCATGGCCGTGGTGATGGGCGTGCCTGGAGCGAACCCGGGCCTGCCCAACTCACTGGCGAGCGGAACGCGACCCGACGATCGTCGCCAGACGTCGGCCGTGTCGATCAACGGCGCGCTGGACAACCAGAACAATCAACTGATCGACGGGATCGACAACAACGAGCGGGCGATCGGCACGATTGGCGTCAAGCCGTCGATCGATGCGATTGCCGAGGTGAAGGTCCAGACGAACCTGTACACAGCCGAAGCCGGCCGGACAGCCGGCGGCGTGGTCAACATCATCACGAAATCCGGCAGCAACCAGTTCAAAGGGTCGGTGTTCGAATTTGTTCGGAACGACAAGTTCGACGAGCGCAACTATTTCTCGGCCACCAAGCCGCTCTTGAAGCAGAACCAGTTCGGTGGCAGTCTTGGCGGTCCCATCCGCAAAAGCCAAACGTTTTTTTTCGGCGATGTCGAGGGGTTCCGTCAGAATCAGGGTGTCACGAATGTGATTACTGTGCCCACCCTCAAAATGCGGACCGGCGATTTTTCCGAGTTGTCGGCCGTGATCTACGATCCGACGAAGTCGCCGCGGACGCCGTTTGCGGGCAACGTGATTCCGGGGAACCGGCTCGATCCCATTGCGATGCGATACATGGGGTTGTATCCGCTGCCGACCTCTGACGGCCTGGCGAACAATTACGGCAGCACGACGCTCCGAACGCAGGACAGCGATACCGCCGACGCGCGGATCGATCACCGGTTCAACGACAACAACACGCTGTTCGCCCGCTATTCGTACAACAACGTGAGCACGTTCACGCCCTCCGCGTGTCCGGCGACGGCCGACGGAATCCAGCCGGGCTGCGGCGGCGGCCCGGGGTTTCCCGGCCCCAACGTCACCAAGGCGCACGGTGTCCAGGCCAATTACGTGCGCATCTTTGGCCCGACACTCATCGGTGAGTTCAAGACCGGCTTTCTCCACTCAGATATTCAGTCGCTGCCGCTCAACTACGGTACGAATCTGAGCAAGACGTTCGGCATCCCCGGTGTGAATTTCGATGCGGTGACGTCCGGGCTCTCGGGTATGAACCCGGCGGGCTTTGCCGGCCTCGGCGATGCGACGTTCATTCCCCTCATCCAGGTTGATGACACCTGGCAGTTCGCCGGCACCGTGACGAAAACACGCAACGCACACAACGTCAAGATGGGTGGGGGCGTGATCCTCCGCAAATTCACGGTGTTTCAGAGCGCGTCGCCGGTCGGATCGTTCGGCTTCACGACCCAGCTCACCGACAACGGCGCGGGCACGGGAGGCAGCGGCCTCGCGTCGATGATGCTCGGGTTCCCATCGACGGTCGCCCGCAGCCACTCGTTGATCTATCCCTATTACCACACGAACGAGCCGTACCTGTTCGTTCAGGACGACTGGCGCGCCGCCCCGTGGCTGACGCTGAACGTCGGCGTGCGTTACGACGTGTTCACACCGTACACCGAGGAAGCGAACCAGTTGTCGAACCTCGATTTCACGACGCTCAAGGTGATCCTTCCTGGCCAGAATGGCGCGTCGGCGAGCGCGGGCGTCAAGACCGACTACTCGAACATCGCGCCGCGACTCGGCTTCTCGGCGTCGATGCCCCATGCGATGGTCCTTCGCGGAGGCTACGGCCTGGCGTACTTCCCCGGAAATTACATGTCCCAGTCGTTCTTGAAGAACGCCCCCTTCGTCAGCACCTACGCGCCGCCCATCAGCGGAGCCAGCGGGGCGCTGCCGACGCTGCGCCTGAGCGACGGGTTGCCGACGCCGGTGGCGACCGACACCAACAACCTTAGCGGCACGTTCATCGCGGTCGCCCAGGACTTCAAGTCGACCCGCGTGCAGCAGTTCAACGTGACGCTCGAAAAGGAGTTCTCCGGTAACGTCGTCGGTGCGGGTTACGTCGGATCGCGCGGCGCCAACGTGGCCGTCGCGATCGGCAACCTCGACTTGGCGCCCGTCGGTGCCGGGGCGATTCAGCAGCGACGCGCCTACTTCACCCAACTCCCGAATGTGACATCGATCGGTCTTTTCTCGAGCACCTTCGAGTCGAGCTACAACGCGATGCAACTCGTGTTTCAGCGGCGGCATCGCAACGGGCTCACCGTGAGTTCGAACTACACCCTGGCGCACAATGTGGACACGCAACCGTCGCCGTGGGACGTCAACCTCATCGAGCGTGCCGACGCGGGCAACGACATCCGTCACCGCTTCGTGCTGTCGGTGAATTACGAGATCCCATTCGGGCAGTCGCTCAGCGGTGTCGCGAAGCAGTTCCTGGCCGGGTGGCAGTTCAACGGCGTGGCCCAGTTGCAGTCCGGGCTGCCATTTTCGATCACGAACCAGACCGCTCGCACGAACACCGGTGGCGCGGATCGACCCATCCAGATCGCCGATCCGATCTCGAGCGATCCGACAATCGATAAGTGGTTCAACACCGCGGCGTTCGTCGCCCAGCCGATCAACACGGCCGGGAACGTCGGGCGGAACACCTTCCACGGGCCATCGCAGCGCCGCGTGGACCTCTCGTTGTTCAAGGATGTGTCCCTGACCAGCACGGCGCGCCTCCAGCTTCGGATCGAGTGCTACAACGTCACCAACACGCCAAGCTTCGCGAATCCGAACGGGGCGCTTGGAAATGCCGCCTTCGGGACGATCACGAGCACGGGCAATTCCATCCCGCGACAGATGCAGTTCGCCGTCAAGCTGCTGTTTTGAGGTACGGTGCCCCTATGCAACACAACATGGAACGCAAAGCACGCAAAGCGTGCAGAGCATTCTTTTTCTTTGCGGGCCTATCGGCCGTTGCGTTCGTGGGACTGGGCTCGTTGACGCTGGACGCCCAGCCGCCGCCGCCCGGCGGGCGGGGCGGGCGGGGCGCCGCCGCGCAAGGTGGCCGGCCGGAAGCCTATCCGTCGCGTCCACCGGCCGATCCGGCGAGCGTCGAACGCGGCAAGGCGCTCTACGGCGTCAATTGTCAGTTCTGCCACGGCGCTGATACGCGCGGCGGCGACAGCGGACCGAGCCTCCTGCGCTCGGGCATCGTCCTCGACGATCAGCACGGCGAGCTGATGGCGCCCGTGGTGCGCGCCGGTCGTCCGGGCATGCCGAAGTTCACGCTCACCGACGATCAGATCGCGGACATCGCCGCGTTCGCCCACACGTTCAAGGCCGCCGGATATGACGAGTCTCGCTTCAAGCCACCGAGCATCGTCGTCGGCGACGCGAAGGCGGGCGAGACGTTCTTCAACGGGAAGTGCGCGTCGTGCCATTCATCAACCGGTGACCTGCGCGGCCTGGCGACGACGGTTGCGGATCCGCGTCTGCTGCAGCAGACCTGGCTGCTGCCTGGCTCCGGTGCCGGCCGCGGCGGGCCGCCGCCAGTCGTGGTGAAACCGACGACGGTCACCGTCACGCTGGCGTCTGGCGAGACGGTCGACGGCCGGCTCGATCGGATCGACGATTTCATGGTCGCGCTGACGCAGGCGGACGGCACGCGCCGCTCGTTCAGAACCAGCGGCGATGTTCCGAAAGTGGAGATTCACGATCCGCTGCAGCCGCACAAAGATCTGCTGCGCACGTATTCCGACGCCGATATCCACAACGTGACGGCGTTCCTGGTGACACTGAAATGAGGAAACGTTCGGCTGAAGCCTTCGCGCTACGGACCGTCATCTGTGCGGCCTTCGCGGCCTTTGCGTTCCCTGTGATCGCGCAGGGCCCCCAGGGTCTCGATCCCGCGCAGCTGCTGAAACCGCTCGCCGATTCCTGGACGAGTTACTCCGGCGACTACACCGGCCGTCGGTACAGCACGCTGACGCAGGTGAATCAGGCGAATGTGAAGACGCTGACGCTGGCATTTGCCGCCAAGGTCAGTGGCGGGCCTGGCGGCGCGCAGACCTTCACCGGCGGTGAAGGCGATGGCAGCGTCACGGTGGCCGGCGCGACGCAGATCAAAGGCGCGGTGCTGTCGGTCAACGGCGTGTTGTACGTCACCGCACCCGACAACGTCTGGGCGCTCGACGCGCACGACGGCAAAGAGATCTGGCACTACTTCTGGAAAACCAAGGGTGGCACGCACATCGGCAACCGCGGCGTTGCGATGTGGGGTAACTATCTGTTCTTCGTGACGCCGGACGACTACTTCGTGTCGCTCGACGCGAGGACCGGCAAGGAGCGGTGGCACAAGGAAGCGGCGCCGTTCAGCCAGCAGTACTTCATGACCTCGGCGCCCATGACCGTCGGCAACCACATCATCGTCGGCACCGGCAACGATCTCGATTCGCCCGGCTACCTGATGTCGTTCGATCCGGAAACCGGCGAGCAACAGTGGCGGTTCTACACCGTGCCGATGAACCTTGGCGATCCCGGGCTCGAGACGTGGAAGAGCCTCGATGCGGCGCGGCACGGCGGCGGTCATCCGTGGCTGCCCGGCGTCTACGATCCGGAATCGCATCTCTACATCTTCGGCACCGGGAACCCGACGCCCGCATACACGTCGCAGACGCGCGGTGAGGGCGACAATCTGTACACGTGCGCGATCGTGGCCGTGAACGTCGACACCGGCAAGATGGAGTGGTACTACCAGACGTCGCCGCACGACACGCACGACTGGGACTCCGCGCAGACACCGGTACTGGTCGACGGCGATTTCAGAGGCAGCGGTCCGCGCAAGATGCTGCTGACCGCGAGCCGCAATGGCTACTACTTCACGCTCGACCGCCGCACCGGCGAGCATATGGTGACCAGCACTTTCTCCGACACCGTCAACTGGGCGAAGTCGATGAACGCGAAGGGACAGCCGGTTCGCGATCCGGCGAAGGATCACCACGTTGCCGGTGCGCTCGTCTCCGCTGCCAACGGCGGCTCGACGAACTGGCCGCCGCCGGCGTACAGCCCCGACACTGGCCTGCTCTACGTGCCGACGTCGGAGACCTACGCGATGTACTACCTGACCGAAACCGATCCGCGCGGCGCGATGGGACTCGGCGGCAAAGACGAAGTCAGCGTCGGCACGATGGGCAGCTTCATCAGCGCCATCGATTACAAAACGGGCAAGACCGTCTGGAAGCACAAGTTCCGATCGGCGGGCAACCCGCGCGGCGCTCCGGGTCTGCTGACCACGGCGGGGAAGCTGCTGTTTGGCGGCGACGTGTCCGGCAATTTCATCGCGTTCGATCCGGCCAACGGCAAGACGCTGTGGCACTCGCAGATCGGCCAGGTGACGAACGCGCCGGAAACGTACATGGTGGATGGGCGTCAGCACATCCTCGTTGCTGCCGGCGACACGCTGTATTCGTTCACGCTCTACCAGTAACGTTTCGTAGGGCACGGCCTTCCGGCCGTGCCGGAGACACGCGATGCTCACACGACGTGAATTTGGAACGCTCGCGCTTACTGGTCTCGTGGTGGCACGGCCGGAAGGCCGTGCCCTACGGTTGTGGGACGGCACTCCCATCAACTCCACGGTCAACGGTGTGCACATCGGCGTGCAGACCTACAGCTACCGCGATCTCCCGCGGCCCGCAGGCGCGACCGATTCGGTGGACGTGGTAATCAACGCGATGAAGATCAGCGGCGTTGGCGAGTGCGAACTCTTCTCGCCACAACTGGAGCCGCAGTTCTCGTCCGGCGGGCGCGGCGCGCGCGGGACTCCTCCGACGCCGGAGCAGGTAAAGGCGCGCCAGGACCTGCGCACATGGAGAGTCGAGAGCTCGCTTGATCATTTCAGGAATGCGCGGAAGAAGTTCGACGCCGCCGGCATCACGATTACCGCCTACTGCTACAACATGAACTCCAGCTTCACCGACGCGGAACTCGATCGTGGCTTCGAGATGACGAAAGCGCTCGGCGCTCCCGTCATGACGACCTCGACGACGATGGATGTGGCGAAGCGGTTGGCGCCGATGGCCGACACACACAAGATCCCGGTCGGACTCCATGGACATTCGAACGTCACGGACCCGAACGAGTTCGCGACGCCCGAGAGCTTCGCCGCCGCGAAGAAACTGTCCAGGTATCTCAAGACCAACCTCGACATCGGTCACTTCGTGTCCGCGGACTACGATCCGGTCGCCTACATCCGCGAGCACCACGCGGACATCACGAACCTGCACCTCAAGGATCGCAAGAACCACCATGGCGACAACACGCCGTGGGGCGAGGGCGATACGCCGATCAAGGCCGTGCTCCAGCTGCTCAAGAAGGAGCGCTGGCCGATCCCGGTGGACATCGAATACGAGTACCGGGGCACCGGCACGTCGCCTGAAGAGGTGAAGAAATGCTTCGAATACGCAAAGCAGGCGCTCGCGTGAAACGCTGGCGCTCCGCCTCATGAAGCGTCTCGGCATGGGTCTGGTGGGCCCGGGCTTCGTCGGAGCCCATCACATCGACGCGGTTCGCCGGCTGGGTTTCGTGGACGTCGTCGCGGTTGCGGCAAGCAACGACGCGTCGGCGCGCAGGAAGGCGGATGCCCTCGGCGTGCCGAAAGCGTACGGCAGCTTTGAAGCGCTGGTCGCTGATCCCGACGTTCACGTTGTTCACAACACCACGCCGAACTATCTGCATGTCCCCGTAATCCTCGCGGCGCTGGCGCACGGCAAGCACGTCATCTCCGACAAACCGCTGGCGATGACCGCCGCGGACGCGCGCGTGCTGCTCGATGCAGCGCAGAAGGCCGGCGTCGTGCATGCGGTGACGTTCAACTACCGTGGCAATCCGCTGGTCCAACACGCGCGCGAGATGATTGCCGCTGGTGAGCTGGGGCCGTTGCACTTCATCCACGGCGCGTACCTCCAGGACTGGCTGCTCGAAGCCACCGACTTCTCGTGGCGGCTCGATCCCGAGACAGGCGGGGCGAGTTCCGCCGTCGGCGACATCGGCTCGCACTGGTGCGATCTCGTGGAGCACGTGACCGGGCAGAGGATTGTCGAAGTGCTCGCGGATCTGACGACGGTGATCGAGACGCGGCTCAAGCCGTTGGCATCGACCGAAGCGTTCGCGCAGAGTGGCGACGCGCATCGTGAATCCATCCGCGTCAAGAGCGAGGACCTTGCATCCGTCCTGCTGCGCTTCGAGAACGGCGCGAAAGGCAGCGTCTCGGTTGGGCAGGTCTGCGCCGGACACAAGAATGGGCTGTGGTTCGAGATGAACGGATCCCGCGCGTCCGTGCGCTGGCAGCAGGAGCAGCAGAACGAGCTGTGGATCGGCCGCCGCGGCGCCGCGAACGACATGCTCGCGAAAGATCCGTCGCTGCTGGCGCCTGGCGCACGCGCGTACGCCCGCTTGCCCGGCGGGCACCAGGAAGGGTGGGCCGACGCGTTCTGCAACGTGATGCGTGACATTTATGGCTTCATTGCGGCGGACAAGAAGCCCGGCGACCCGCGGCCACCGGCATTCGCCACCTTCGAAGACGGATATCATTCGGCGTGCATCGTCGACGCCATCCTGGCTAGTCATCGCGCCGGCGCAGTCTGGACGAGGGTCTGATGAAGATTGGTGTGTTCACGCCGGTGTTCGGCACGCTGAAGTTGCCGGAAATGCTCGCCAAGGTGCGAGCCTTGAAGCATGTCGAGGCGATCGAGCTCGGCACTGGCGGATGGCCCGGCAGCGATCATCTTGAACTCGACGCGCTGCTCGACAACAAGACGCGTGCGGCCGAGTATCGCAAAGTGATCGCGGACGCCGGTCTGACGATCAGCGCCTTGTCGTGCCACGCCAACCCGCTGCATCCGGTCGCCGCCACCGCGAAGGCCGCCGACGCGCTGTACCGCAAGACCGTGCGCCTGGCCGAACAGCTCGAGGTCCCGGTGGTTGTCACGTTCTCGGGATGCCCCGGTGATTCCGACGCGTCGACACATCCGAACTGGATCACGCAGCCCTGGCCGCCGGAGTTTCTTGAAGTGCTCGAGTGGCAGTGGGATGTGAAGACGATTCCCTATTGGCGGGAGGCGGCGCATTTCGCCGGGGAGCACGGCGTCAAGGTCGCGCTCGAGGCGCATCCGGCGTTCATCGTCTACAACGTGGATACGGCGCTGCGGCTGCGGCAGGCGGTGGGTGCAAATCTCGGGGTCAACTTCGATCCCAGCCACTTCTTCTGGCAGGGCGTGGACGTGCCAACAGCGATCCGCGCGCTCGGCGACTCGATTTTTCACGTGCATGCGAAAGACGTCGCGCTCGATCGCCAGAACGTCGCGGTCAACGGCGTCATCGACACGAAGACCTACCAGCGGATGGCAGAGCGGTCGTGGTTGTTCCGCAGCGTCGGTTGGGGACACGACGAACTCGAGTGGAAGCGCATCGTCAGCGCGTTGCGGCTTGCCGGTTACGACTACGTCATGAGTATCGAGCACGAGGACGCGCTGGCGTCAGTGGACGAGGGGCTGCGCGCTGCGGTGGACATCCTCTCGCGCGTGGTGCTGATGGAGCCGCCCGTCAAGGCGTGGTGGACTTAGCCTTCGGCACTTAGAACTTGGAACTCAGAACTTAGAACTCGGAACCCGAACGAACCCTGCACCCGGAACCTGGAACCCAGACGAGCCTTCATGATCCTCAGTACACGTCTGAAGCTGTCGGCGATGATGTTCCTGCAGTACTTCGTCTGGGGCGCGTGGTACGTGACGATGGGGACGTGGCTCGGGCAGACGCTGCATTTCTCCGGCGAGCAGATCGGCCTGGCCGCCGGGACAACCGCGCTGGCGGCGATGATCTCGCCGTTCTTCGTCGGCATGGTCGCCGATCGCTTCATGGCGACCGAGCGCATCCTGGCCGCTCTGCACATCCTGGGCGGCATCGTGTTGTTCTTCGCGGCGATGCAGACCACCTTCGGCGGCTTCTATGGCGTGCTGCTGATCTACACGCTGTGCTACATGCCGACGCTGGCGTTGAGTAATTCGCTCTCGTTCCGCCAGATGGCCGATCCCGGCGTGGAGTTTCCGCCGATTCGCGTGCTCGGAACCATCGGCTGGATTGCCGCAGGCCTGGCCATCGGCACACTCGGGCTCGAAGCGACGGCGACGCCGCTGCAGATCGCGGGCGGTGCCTCCATCCTGCTCGGCCTGTTCTGTCTCGCGCTGCCGCACACGCCTCCGCTCGAGAAGACGACCGGCAAGCGCGTGACGTGGGCCGACATCGTCGGCCTCGACGCGCTGAAGCTGATGGGCGAACGATCCTTTGCCGTCTTCGTCATCGGATCGTTCCTGATCTGCATCCCGCTGCAGTTCTACTACGCCTTCGCGAACATGTTCCTCAACGAGATCCATGTGGCGAACGCCGCATCGAAGATGACGCTCGGCCAGGTGTCGGAGATCTTCTTCATGCTGGTGATGCCGTGGTTCTTCCGGCGCCTCGGCGTGAAGTGGATGCTGCTGGTCGGGATGCTGGCGTGGACGGCGCGTTACGCCTTCTTCGCGTTTGGCACGCACGCCGATCTCGTCTGGATGCTCTACGCCGGCATCCTGCTGCACGGCATCTGCTACGACTTCTTCTTCGTGACCGGTCAGATCTACGTGGACAAGAAGGCGCCAGGCGATCTACGCGCGGCCGCGCAGGGCTTCATCGCGTTCGTGACGCTCGGCGTCGGCATGTTCATCGGCTCCTGGGCGTCCGGCCGGGTGGTCGACGCGTTCCGCCTCGGCGATGGCCACGACTGGCACCGGATCTGGCTCGTGCCTGCCGGTGGAGCGGCGCTCGTGCTGGTGTTGTTCGCGCTGTTCTTCCGGTCCGACGACACGAGTGCTGATGGAGCCTTG
This sequence comes from Acidobacteriota bacterium, assembly GCA_025358945.1. GTDB lineage: Bacteria > Acidobacteriota > Vicinamibacteria > Vicinamibacterales > CAVVIG01 > CAVQFC01. The sequence continues at coordinate 1,192 of JANYHS010000304.1, read as the reverse complement.
AGATGAAAACACTCGCCCTCGCCGTTGGTCTCCTCGTCTGTGCCGCGGCGTTGACTCTCCAGGGACAAGGCCAGAAGACGTTCACCGGTACGATCACCGACAGCATGTGCGAGAACGGCGATCATTCCCACATGCGGATGGGACCGACGGACGCCGAGTGCACCAAGGCCTGTGTCGAGGAACACGACGCCACGTTCGTGCTGGCCTCCGGCAAGGATGTGTATCTGCTGAGCGATCAGAAAGCGCCGCAGAAGTTCGCCGGGCAGAAGGTGACGATCACGGGAACGCTGGACGTCAAGACGAAGACGATCCACGTCGAGTCGATCGCCGCCGCGAAGTGAGGGCCTCCGCTGAGGCCTCTACGAGTTCATAGCGACCAACCTGACCTCGGCTCCCTTTCGAGATACTGATTCGCGCTCTGCACGTTGGTGATGTGCATGTTCGCGGCGTCGTACTGAATCTTTCGCCCCGCCTTCAGCGCGACGACGCCGAGCAGCATGATCTCGGTGAGCTTCGAGGCGTACTCGAACGGGCAGGAGGCTGCGGTCTTGCCCTTCGCCGCATCCACCCAGTTCATCTCGTGGTTCTCGTACGGAATGCGCGGCAGTTTCTGCGCCGGCTTGCCGAACGACTTGTGCAGCGAGTCGGGCAGCAGTCGCGGATTCTTGCCGTAGGTGTCGTGCAGCAGCTTGCCTTTGCTGCCGACCAGCAAGGCGCCGCCCATGCCGCTCAACTCTTCGTTCTCGCCAAGTTCGATCGGCTTTGGCGGCTTCAGTCCGCCGTCGTACCACGTCAGCTTCACCGCCGGCTTCCCGTTGCGTGCGGGGAACTCGTACACCGTCATCGTCGCGTTGGGGAAGCACGCGCCGTTGAACGGCGTGGCGAGCGTTTCGATCGTCGTCGGGTAGCCGAGGTCGAGCGCCCACACGGAGTGATCCATCAGGTGCGCGCCCATGTCGCCGATCGCGCCACAACCCCAGTCGGTCCACCCGCGCCAGTTGAACGGGTGATAGACGGGGTGGTACTCGACCGTCGGCGCCACGCCGAGGAACAGATCCCACGCGAGCCCTTCCGGTGTGGGATAGGTTCCCGCCATCGACGAGGCGAGCCGCGCTTCGAGGCCGGGGCCGTTCCAGCGGAATCCGTTCGGTGGCGGCGTGCGCGCCTCCGGACGCGGAATGCCCTGCGGCCA
>JANYHS010000230.1 GCA_025358945.1 Acidobacteriota bacterium | reverse complement strand
TTTGTAGACTTCGTCGGCCAGACCGTGCCCTGGTCCTCGCCTTTGGTCACGCTCTGCATGCCCTTGTAGAGGAAGCGCTGCAGCCGGCGGCCGTCGTACGTCTCGGTCGTGTAGATGTTGCCCTTCGAGTCGGTGGCGATGCTGTGCACGGCGTAGAACTGGCCGGGCTGCTTGCCGCCGTCGCCGAAGCTGGTGAGAATCTCGAGTGTCTGACGGTCGAGGATCCACACCTTCTCGTCTTTGCCGTCGGCGAGGTAGATGAACTTCTGCTGCGGATCGTTCGAGAACGCGATGTCCCAGGTCGATCCGTCGCCGAGCGTGCGCTTGCTCACCCACGATTCCTTGATGAACTTGCCTTCAGGCGTGAACACCTGGATGCGATCGTTCACGCGGTCGCAGACGTAGACCATCCGGTCCACCGACATTTCCGCGCAGTGCACCGGCGTACGGAACTGCTGCGCGACCGGCGCATCCGGGTTGTAGCGTCCGAGGTTCGTGTCGTCCGGCTTGTTGCCGTAGGCGCCCCAGTACCGCTTGAACTTGCCCGTGTCCGCGTCCAGCACGACGACGCGCTTGTTGCCGTAGCCGTCGGAGATGTACGCCTCGTTCTCTTTCTTGTCGACCGAGATCTTGGCGACCATCCCGAAATGCTCCTGGCTGTTGCTGTCGATCGGCACGCCCTTCTTGCCGATCTGCATCAGGAACTTGCCGTCCTGCGTGAACTTCAGCACCATGCCGTCGCCGGCGCCGTTGCCGCCGATCCACACGTTGCCTTTGTGGTCGATGGTGATGCCGTGGTTGGAGCCGGGCCACTGATAGCCCTCCCCGTCCTGGCCGCCCCAGTGTCGGAGCAGGGTGCCCTGCTGATCGAATTCCAGGACCGGCGGCGCCTTCTGGCAGCACGTACCGGTCTTGGCATCTTCCGCCGCCTCGTTCGCGTTCACCGAGTCCGGGCGATGCACGATCCAGACGTGATCGTTGGCGTCCACGCCGACGCCGATCGACATGCCCTGGTACCAGTGATTGGGCAGCGGTTTCGGGAACGTCGGGTCCACTTCGAAGCGCGGGACCATCACCTTGTTGCCCTTGGCCTGCGCTTCAGCGTTCTTCTCGAGGATGCCCTGCCCGAGGCCCAGCGCGAGCAGGAGGGCGGCGAGCGTCGAACCGATATAAAGGTTTCTCTTCATGTCAGCCTCCCGTTACTGCTTCACGAATTTCTGGACGCGTTTGCCGTCGTAGGTTTCGCCGGTGTAGACGTTGCCCTTCGAGTCGACCGCGACGCTGCCCACGCCATAGAAGCGGCCGGGGTAGCGACCGCCGTCGCCGAAGCTGCCGATCGTCTCGAGCGACATGCGGTCGAGCATCCAGATTTTCTTGTCGTGGCCGTCGGCAACAAACAGCACTCTCTGATCGGGGGAGAATGCGATGTCCCATACTGAACCGTCGCCGGTCGTGGTCTTCGAGATGAAGGCTTCCTTCACGAATTTACCGTCCTTCTGGAAGACCTGGATGCGATCGTTCTGGCGATCGCAGACGTAGACCATGCCGTCCTTGGCAATTTTCACGCAGCTCAACGTGTGGAACTGCTTCGACGGCGCGGCGGTCGGGTCGTAGTTGCCCGGGTCGGTGTCGGTCGGCTTCTCGCCGTATGCGCCCCAGCTGCGTTTGAACGCGCCCGTCGTTGCGTCGAACACCGCGATGCGGTGATTGCCGAAGCCGTCGGCCACGTACAGCTCGTTGGCGGCCGAATCCACGGCGAGGCCTCCGGGCCGGTTGAATCCGGTCGTGCTGTCGCTGCCTTCGGTCTTGCCGGCTTTGCCGATCTGCAGGACGAACTTGCCGGCCTTGTCGAACTTCAGCACCTGCGCGTCAGCGGGCGTGACCGCGGTGGGAGACGGGCCTCGTCCTGCCGGCGCCGCCGCTGCTGGTGCGCCGGCCGCAGGAGCGGGACCGCGTCCACGCGCCGCGGGCAGCGAAGACGTCGGCAGTCCGCTGCCCACCCACACGTTGCCTTTGTCGTCGACCGCGATGCCAGCCGGATCGTGCGGCCAGTCGTAGCCGGTGCCGGTCTTCGGGTCCCAGCTGGCGAGCAACGTACCCGCCGCGTCGAACTCCAGGATCTGCGGCGCGGCAAAGCAGCACGAGCTTGCCCACGGTTCGAGCGCCGGCCCTTTCTCGTTGGTCTGCAGCGAATCCACGCCGCGATGCACGACCCACACATGATCGTGCGCATCAACAGTGACGCCGGTCACCGATCCGAGAATCCAGGCCTTCTTCTGCGGAAACGGTTTCGGCCAGAGCGGATCGACGGCCATCGTCGGCGCGGCGGCCTTCGCCTGTGCGGCGAGCGTCACGAACGTGGACGGACCGATGCCCGCCGCGGTCAGGAGGGCGAGCAGGCTCCCACCAATGCAAACAGCACGCTTCATGCGGATTCCCCTCGATGCGATGACCGAACGAATGAGTCCAACAAGATTGTCGGAAGGGCCGAAGTATACAGCCGGACGGACGCGGGAAGGGGTTGGGGGCTGGGGATGAGGGACTAGAAAGCGGAGAAGCGGGGCTAAGCCCCACTCCCCAGTCCCTAGTCCCTGACAGGTCGTTACTTAGTCGGCCACACGGTGCCCTGGTTCGGTTTCGTCACCGCGGCCAGGCCCTTGTACACGAACTTCTGCAAACGCTGACCGCGGTACGTCTCGGTGGTGTAGACGTTGCCCTTCGAGTCCGTGGCGATGCTATGCACCGCGTAGAACTGCCCGGGCTGGCGGCCGCCGTCGCCGAAGCTGGTGAGCTCGGTCAGCGACAGACGGTCAAACACGTGGATCTTCTCGTTGGCGCCGTCGGCCAGGTAGAAGTACTTCTGCGCCGCGTCCTTCGAGAATGCGATGTCCCACACCGAACCATCGCCGCGCGTCGTCTTGGCGACCTGCGCTTCCTTCACGAACTTGCCGTCCTTGGTGAACACCTGGATGCGGTCGTTCGGGCGGTCGCACACGTAGACGAAGCCGTCTTTCGACGGTTCCGCGCAGTGCACGGGGTTGCGGAACTGCTGCGCCAGCGGTGCCTCCGGATTGTAGTTGCCAAGCGGCGTGTCGTCCGGCTTGTTGCCGTAGGCGCCCCAGTACCGCTTGATCTTGCCGGTGTCCATGTCCATGACGGCGACGCGGTGGTTGCCGTAGCCGTCCGAGACGTAGGCTTCGTTGGCGGCCTCGTCGAGCGACACCTTCGCGACCTTGTTGAACGCGTACATGTCGTTGCTGCCGGAACCGGCGTAGGCGAACCCGAACTGCTTGACGAACTTGCCATCCTGCGTGAACTTCAGGACGTGGCCGTCGTTGCCGCCGTTGCCGCCGATGAACAGGTTGCCCTTCGCGTCGGGCGTGATGCCGTGGTTCGACTCGGGCCACTCGTAGCCCTGGCCCGGACCGCCCCACGCGCGCACGAAATTGCCGTCGGCGTCGAACTCCACGACCGGCGGCGCCGGCACGCAGCATTCGGAACTGGGTGGATTCGTCGTGGCGTAGATTTCCTTCGGCTCAAGCGAGCCGGCCCCACGATGAATGATGTAGACGTGGTCGTTCTTGTCCACGCCGACGCCGATGACGTTGCCATACACCCAGTGGTTGGGCAGCGGTTTGGGCCACATCGGATCCACTTCGAACCGCGGCGCCTGCACGCCACCCTTGGCCTGGGCGGTTGCTGTCTTTGCGAGCATGTATTGCGCGACACCGAGCGCGCCCAGCAGCGCGAGTAAGGTAGAGCCGACGACAAGATTACGTTTCCGCTTCATAACTGATCCTCCCATGACGGACCGCGCAGTATACAATTTCCGGAGATTGCTGCGCGAGAAAAACTCTCCACCACAGGGAACACGGTGGACACAGAGGAAAACCCCCGACCGTTCACTGGTGTTGTCCTCCGCGTCCACCGTGGTGGCGATTGTGGTCGGGCTGCTGCTGGCCGGGCCGGCCGTGCCCTCCGCCCACGACATCCCCAACGACGTCACCGTCCAGACGTTTCTCAAGCCCGCCGGCCAGCGCCTGCGCCTGGTGATCCGCGTGCCCTTGCTGGCCATGCGCGACATGGACTATCCCAAGCCGTACGGCGCAACGAACTCGGACCTGTTGGACCTGGCGCGCGCCGACGCGACGCTGCGCGACGCGGCCACCCTCTGGGTTTCGGACTACGTGGATCTGTTCGAGAACGGCAACCGGTTGCCGGCGCCGCAGGTCGTCTCGGTGCGCGCCGCGCTGCAGTCGGACAAGTCGTTCGCATCGTACGACGAAGCCGTGGCGCACGTCACCGGCCCCGGGCTGACTGCGGGGACGGAGTACTTCTGGAGTCAGGGACTACTCGACGTCCTGTTCGAGTATCCGATTCACGCCGACCAGTCTCGCTTCTCGATCCAGCCGCGCTTTGCGCGCCTCGGTCTCCGGACGCTGACGGTCGTGCGCTTCCTGCCTCCTGGCGGCGCGGCCCGGTCCTTCGAGTTCGCTGGTGACCCCGGCCTGGTGCAACTCGATCCGCTGTGGCATCAGGCGGCGCGGCAGTTCGTGACCCTCGGGTTTACTCACATCCTTCAGGGCATGGACCACCTGCTGTTTCTCGCCTGCCTGGTGATCCCGTTCCGCCGCGTGCGTCCGCTCGTCGCCGTCGTCACTGCGTTCACCGTCGCCCATGCGATCGCGATGATCGCGTCCGCGTACAACCTCGCGCCGGACGCACTGTGGTTTCCACCGCTCATCGAGACCCTGATCGCCGCGTCCATCCTCTACCTGGCGATGGAGAACGTCGTATTCGGGATCGACGTCCGGAAGAAAACGCAGAGCTCGCAAAGCACGCGGAGCGAGAATGATTATTCTGCGGTCTCCGCGAACTCCGCGGTTCCTTCTTTGTACGGCTCAGCGTTGAAGAGGCGGTGGCTCGTCGCGTTCGGGTTCGGCCTCGTCCACGGGTTCGGGTTTTCATTCGGGTTGCGGCAGATGCTGCAGTTCGCGGGCTCGTACGTGCCGGCGTCGTTGCTGTCGTTCAACATCGGCCTCGAGCTCGGGCAGCTGGTCGTGCTCGCGGTGCTGATCCCGGCGCTGGGTCTGCTGTTCCGCTACCTCGTCGCGGAACGCATCGGCACGATCGTCCTCTCGACGCTCGTCGCCCACACCGCCTGGCACTGGATGACGGAGCGTTTCGAGGTGCTCAGGAAATATCACGTCGAGTGGCCGGCGATGGACGCGGCGTTCCTCGCCGGTGGGATGCGGTGGCTGATGTTGCTGGTCGTGACGGCCGGAATCTACTGGCTGGTGTTCGGAGTGTTCGGCCAGAAAGCTAGAACCGAAAACTGAAATCCGAAAACTACGTTCGGAAGTCTGAACGCTTCAGTCTGAAATGTTTCGGTGTCGAGCCGAAGGCCTTCTTGAATACCGCGATGAACGCGCTCACGCTCGAATAGCCGATCTCCATCGCGACGGTCGTCACCGGTTCGCCTTCCGCCAGCAGCCGCACCGCGTGCAATAACCGAAGCCGCCGCCGCCACTCCGCGACCGCCATGCCCGTTTCCTGTGTGAACAATCGCTCGATCGTCCGCCGGCTCGCTCCGGCTTTTCGCGCGAGCATCGCCACTGTGGCGGTGCTGCCCGGTTGTGCCTGCAGCAACGACGCGACGCGCAAGGCTCGCGCGTCGCGCGGCAGCGGCAACTGCAGCGGCACGTCGGACACGGCCGTCATCTGGTCCAGTAACACACCGATGAGGCGCGCGTGCGACGGCGTCCGCCGATCGAGCGCGCCGAGCCGGCTGACGTGCAGGATCAACTCGCGCAGCAGGCTCGAGATATTGAGCGTGCGGCACTCGCGCGGGAGCGTCTTCGCGATGCGCGGTGCGAAGTAGAGCGTGCGCACCGACACCGGCGCGAACATCTGCTCGGAGTGCGCAATGCCAGCAGGCACCCAGACGGCGCGGTGCGGCGGCACGACCCAGCTCGCGTCCGCGGTCGCGACGCGCAGGACCCCGGACGTGGCGTACGTCAGCTGATCCCAGTCGTGCGTATGCGTCGGCAGCGTGTGGTCGTGCAGGAGCGTCAGCGGGAACGTCCTCACCCAGACAGTGCCGTCAGGTCGATGGCGCATGCGCGTTATAAATTGGCACTATAGCGCAAGACCGCCATACGCGACTGGACTACACTGCCGCCTATGCCGCATCCCGCCCACTTCGCCATTAACGCCAACGACGTCTCACGCGCGCGCCGCTTTTACGAACGCGTGTTGGGGTGGAAATTCAGCGCCTGGGGTCCGCCGGACTTCTACCAGATCGACATGGGGACCGAGACGCCCATGGCGGTCATGGGCGCGCTGCAGAAGCGCCGCGATCTCGTCGCGGGACAACCGACGATCGGCTACGAATGCACGATCTCCGTGCCGTCGATCGATGCCACCGCCACGGCGGTGCTCGCCAACGGCGGGGTCACCGTGATGGAAAAGTCGGTGATCGTGGGCGTGGGAGCCCTGATGTTCTTTCAGGATCCCGAAGGGAACGTCTTCGGGGCGATGCAGTTCGACAAGAACGCGGAGTAGCTACGGCATTTCGATCTTCGAGACCGTGATCGCGTTGCCTTTCAGCTCGCCGGTGATCTTGACCGCGTGGCCGGCGTGTGTTGAGAGGTCCACGTTGTCCTGGTTCGCAATCTGGTAGACCTTGTCGGCCGCCACCAAGACGAACTTCGAGCCGCCCCGCACGCAATCCAGCGTGCACTCGCGTTCGGGCGGCGTGGGTACGTTCTCGGCGCCCGACTCGTGCTTGCGGTTGCACGCGCTGTCGCTGATCTGTCCGGTCCACGTCTGTTCGGCCGCCAAGAGCGAACAAGAGGCGAAAGCGAGAGCCGCCAACAGGAATGTCCTCATGCCGGCGCAATTATAGCAGCGGGAAACTCTTCTGCTACCATGCGTCCCTACAATGATGTCGCCTAAGGATTCGGTAAAGCTCGACGAACAACCGGCCCGCTGGCCCGCACTTGTCGGCGGCGGACTGATGAACGTGGCCCTCGGCACCTACTACGCGTGGAGCGTCTACGTCCCGGCGCTCGAGCGGGAGTTTCACTGGACCCGCACCCAGACGTCGCTCGTCGCGACCATCGACATGGTGTTTCTCGCCTCGTCGTTTCTCGTGGCGGGCATGCTGCAAGACCGCATCGGTCCGCGCGCGGTCGCCACGATCGGTGGCTTGATGTACAGCGCCGGCCTCTTCCTCGCCAGCTACTCGCAGTCCCTGACGATGCTGTACCTGACGTGGGGCGTGATGGTCGGTATCGGGCTCGGCTTCGGTTATCTCGCGCCGATTACCGTCGGCTCGAAATGGTTTCCCAATCACCGCGGGCTCGTCAACGGCCTCGCGATCGGGATCTTCGCCGCCGGCTCCGGCATCTTCGGACCGATTGCCGGCAAGCTGGTCGAGGGCATCGGCTGGCGCGCGACGTGGCAGCTCTACGCGGGCATCTTCTTTGTCTTCACGATGGTCGGTGCCTACCTCATGAAAGATCCGCCCGCCGGATACCAGGCGCCCCTCAGCAGCTCGAAGGCTGTGAACAAACCGAAATCGCACCACCTGGACGTCCCGACCTCACAGGTGCTCCAGACGCCGATGTTCTACGCGCTCTGGTTCGCGTATGCGCTCGGAACGACCGCAGGCACGATGGTCATCAGTCAGCTGGTCCCGTTCGCGCGCGCGTCGGGCTTCAGCGCGCAGAACGCGGCGTTCGCGATCACCGTCGGCGCGGTCGGCAGCGCGGCAGGGCGCTTCCTCTCCGGCTGGATGTCCGATCACTTCGGGCGCGTGTTCACGCTGCGCAGCATCATCGTCTTGTCGATGCTGGCGACGCCGTCGTTGTATGTCTTCCGCGAGACGGCGCTGCTGTTCTACATCCTGCTGTTCGTCGTCTACTACTGCTACGGCACGCAGTTGTCGGTCTACACGGCGCTGACCGGCGACTTTTACGGGACGAAGTATCTGGCGACCAACTACGGCACGCTGTTGCTGGCCTGGGGATTTGCCGGCGTCATGGGACCGCTGATCGGCGCGCGTGTGTTCGTGGTCACCGGCACGTATCAGTACGCGTTCTTCGGGTCGGCCGTCCTCGCGTGCGCGGCGCTCGCACTGCTCAGCATCGTCAAACCGCCAGCCGCAGCCGTGGTCCGTCAACCCACCTGACCCAGGCGACCCACCCGATCCACACGCTCTATAATTGAGCGTGACTCCCGTTCGGCGACTGTTGCCGTACGCCGTGCGCTATCGCCGGAAGTTTGCGCTTGGGCTGACCTGCGTCGTGGTGACGCGCGCGGTCGCGCTTGCCGGTCCGACGGTCCTCGGCCGCGGCATTGACGACCTGACCCGCGGCATCTCGCGCGAGAAGCTGGCCGCGTACGGCGCGCTCCTGCTGGCAATCGGCCTGGTCGGCGGTCTCTTCCAATTCCTGGCGCGCCGGATCCTGATCGGCGCCTCCCGCGACATCGAGTACGACATGCGGAACGACTTCTTCGCGCACCTGGAGAAGCTGCCGCTGACCTATTTCCAGACCCATCGCACCGGCGATCTGATGTCGCGCGGCACCAACGATCTCAACGCCGTACGCATGATGATCGGCCCGTCCGTCATGTATGCCGCCAACACTCTGCTGACGTTCGCGGTTGCGCTCTTCGTGATGGTGTCGATCGACCGCCGTCTGGCGCTCTGGTCGCTGATCCCGCTGCCGTTCGTGTCGATCTCCGTAAAATTGTTTGGTAGCGCAATCCACAAGCGCTTCGAACAAATTCAGGCGCAGCTGTCGGATGTGAGCGCCGTCGCGCAGGAAGCGCTCTCCGGCGTTCGCGTCGTCCGCGCCTACCGGCAGGAGGAGGCGGAACTCGAGCGGTTCCGCGTGTCGATTGCCGAGTATCTGCACCGCAACCGGCGTTTGATTCTGCTGCAGGGATTCTTCTTCCCGAGCATGGGTTTCTTTCTCGGCCTCGGCGCGCTGGTGGTCGTGTGGTTCGGCAGCCGCGAGGTGATTGCCGACCGGATTACGGTGGGCCAGTTCGTCGCCTTCAACGCGTATCTGGCGATGTTGAGCTGGCCGATGATCGCGTTCGGCTGGGTCACCAATGCAATCCAGCGGGGGATGGCGTCGTGGAAGAGGATGCTCGAGGTGTTGGAGACAGAGCCTGCCATTGCGGATCGCGGATTGCGCCCTTCGACAAGCGCCGGGCGGCCCGAGGCTCTCGAAGGCCGGATTGCGGATTCGATTGCGGATCAGGGCGAGATTAGGGGACACATCGAATTTCGGGATCTGGTGTTCTCGTATGGCGAGACGCCAGTACTGAAGCACGTGTCGGCGATCATTGAAGCAGGACAAACCGTCGCGCTCGTCGGCGTCACCGGGTCCGGCAAGTCGACGTTGATCTCGCTGCTGGCGCGCCTGTACGATCCGCCGCCGGGGATGGTGTTCATCGACGGCGTCGATGTTCGCGATATTCCGCTGGCCACGCTCCGGAGCGCAATCGGGTTTGTGCCTCAGGAGCCGTTTCTGTTTTCCGACACGATCGCCGACAACGTGGCGTTCGGGTGGGACGCGCAGCAAGACGCTCGGCTGGAGCTTTCGCGCGACGACGCGCGCGCGCCAGACCGCAGCCCTAGCGCGAAGGCTTTAGCCGAGCGGCACGACCGGATCCTCGCCGCTGCGGCCATCGCGCGGCTGGATAAGGACGTCGCGGACTTTCCGAAGGGTTACGAGACGATCGTGGGGGAGCGCGGGATCACGCTGTCGGGCGGGCAGAAACAGCGCACGGCGATCGCGCGCGCGATCATCATCGATCCGCGGATCCTGATTCTGGATGATGCGCTGTCGGCGGTGGACACCTACACCGAGGAAGAGATCCTGTCACGGCTGCGCGGCGTGATGCGCGAACGGACGTCGATCATCGTGTCGCACCGCATCTCGACCGTCCGCGACGCGGACGTGATCCTGCTGCTCGATGAAGGCCGCATCGCCGAACGCGGTACGCACGACGAGCTGATTCAGCACCGCGGTCTATACGCCGCGCTGCACAAGCAGCAACTGCTGGAAGAGGAGCTCGCCGCCTGGTGAGCCAGGACGACGACATCGTCGGCAGGGCGTACGACGCGCGGCTGATGCGCCGCCTGCTGGAGTACCTGCGCCCGTACTGGCGTCAGGTGGCGCTGGCGTTTGTGACGATCACCGTCAGCGCCGTCGCGTCGCTGGCGCAGCCGTACTTGATCAAGGTGGCCATCGATCGCTACATCGCGCAGCGGCAGGTCGCGGGGCTCGATCGTCTGGCCGCGCTGTATCTCGCCGCGCTGGTCGCGGCGTTCGCGGCCGAGTACATCCAGACGTGGACGCTGCAGCTGACCGGTCAACGGATCATGTACGACCTGCGCATGGTGATCTACCGCCACCTGCAGCGTCTGGATCTGCGCTACTACGACCGCAACCCGGTCGGCCGGCTGATGACCCGCGTAACGTCGGACGTCGACGTCCTGAACGACCTCTTCACGTCCGGCGTGGTGACGATCTTCGGCGACGTGTTTACACTGGTCGGGATCATGGGCGTGATGGTGTGGATGAACTGGCGCCTGGCGCTGGTGGCGTTCTCGGTGCTGCCGATCATCGCCTTCGTCACGCAGTGGTTTCGCAACCACGTCCGCGCTTCGTACCGCACCGTGCGCGGCCTGATCGCGCGGATCAACGCGTTCCTGCAGGAGAACATCACCGGGATGTCGACGGTGCAGCTGTTCCGCCGCGAGGCGGTGAACTTCGCGCGCTTCGACCAAATCGATCGTGAGCACCGCGACGCCAACATCGACTCGATCTTCTACTACGCCGTCTTTTACCCGGCAATTGAAGTGGTCAGCACCCTGGCGTCGGCGCTGATCATCTGGTACGGCGGTGGCAGCGTCCTGCATCGCACGCTGACGCTCGGCGCGCTGGTGGCGTTCCTGCAGTACTCGCAGCGCTTCTTCCGGCCGATCAGCGACATGTCGGAGAAGTTCAACGTGATGCAGTCGGCGATGGCGTCGTCGGAACGAATCTTCAAGTTGCTCGATGAGCCGGTGACGATTACCTCGCCCGCGCAACCCACGCATCGTCCCGCGCCCGCGCAGGGACACATCGTGTTCGAGGATGTCTGGTTCGCGTACAACGATGTCGAGAAGCTCTCCACCACTGTGTCCTCCGTGGTGGAGAGTTCGTCACCGAACTGGGTCCTCAAAGGGATCACGTTCGAGGTCCGTCCTGGCCAGCGCGTCGGCATCGTCGGCGCCACGGGTTCCGGCAAGACGACGCTCATCAACCTGTTGTTGCGGTTCTACGACGTGAAGCGCGGGCGCATCACGATTGACGGCGTCGACATCCGCGAACTCGACCTGGCGGACGTGCGCGGGCTCTTCAGTCTGGTCCTGCAGGACGTGCACCTGTTCTCGGGCACGATCGCCGACAACATCCGCCTGGGGAATCCGGCGATTGATGACGACCATGTTCGCCGTGCCGCGCGCGCGGTGCACGCCGAGCCGTTCATCCTGCGGCTGCCCAACGGCTACGCGAACGCCGTCGCCGAGCGCGGATCGACGCTGTCGGTCGGGCAGAAGCAACTGCTGTCGTTTGCGCGCGCGTTGGCGTTCGACCCGCGCGTGCTGGTGCTTGACGAGGCGACATCGAGCGTCGACACCGACACCGAACTGCTCATCCGCGACGCGCTGCACACCCTCATGGCGGAGCGGACGACGATTGCAATCGCGCATCGCCTGTCGACGATCCAGGACATGGATCAGATCCTGGTGCTGCACAAGGGTCAGCTTCGCGAATCGGGCACGCACCAGGAACTGCTGGCGCAGCGAGG
>JANYHS010000195.1 GCA_025358945.1 Acidobacteriota bacterium | reverse complement strand
TGGTATTTCTCGTCGGTGCGGCGGTCGGCCGCGTGCCCGCGTTCCTCACGGTCGTCGATACGATGGCGGGCCTGGCGGCGGCGGTCGGCCTCGTCTATTTTTCGTTCCGCCTGCTGATCGTCGCCAAGCGCCGCCTGCTGTGGCGCGTGCGGCGGACGCTGATCCTCTCGTATATCTTCATCGGCTTCGTGCCGGCGCTGCTCCTGGTGGCGTTCTCACTGCTGTGCGGATTCCTGCTGTTCTACAACTTCAGCTCGTACCTGGTGCAGACCCGCCTGCGCGCGATGAGCGAGCAGGCGCGGTTTCTGGCGCAGAGCACCGCGCTCGAGATCCAGCGCGGCCGCGGGCGAGACGTCGCGGTGATTATCGCGCGCCGGCGCGCGAACGCGCTCGCGCAGGCCAACGTATTCTCGGAGTCGCCTGACATCTCGATCGCCGTCGTGCCGACCGAGCGCGCCTGTGGCGATCGGGAAATGTCAGACGTGAGACGTGAGACTTCAGATTTGACACTTCAGACGTCCGGAGCCTGGTCGCACGTCGATCCCCCGCGCATCGTGCCGCCGTGGATCGGGTGCCAGGGGTTCTCCGGCGTGCTTGCGTACTCGCACCACCGGACGGCCAGCGCCCCCGACGAAGACACACACCTGCTCGTGCGCAGCGTCGCGTTTCCGGACGCACCCCGAGCCGGCTACGCGGTGGTCGTCGATCTGCTCGTCAACGACGCCGTCCGCGAGCAGCTGCGTAAGGAGACTGGCGTCGAGCTGAAGAGCGTGACCGTCGCCGCGCCCGTGAAGGCGGAGGATGCGCGGCCCCTGGTCGGCCGCGCGGGCGTGGACGGCGAGGAGGCCGATCCCCCGGCGTCGGGCGGCGTGCTCAGCCGCCTGAAGAGCTTCATGGACTATCGCGACTGGTCGACAGGCGCGACCGGCCCGATGAGCCTGACGAGCGCCTTGAGCGTCGCCGAACTCTACGACCGCATTTCCGCCGCCGAGGGCAGCGTCGGCCGCACGCTCGGCCAGGGGCTGCTGATCGTGCTGTTCATCATCGGCGCGCTGTTCCTGATCATCGAGGCGATGGCATTGATTGCCGGCTTCGCGCTGGCCAAGTCACTCACCGGATCGCTGCACGAGCTGTTTGCCGGCACCGAGCGCGTTCGTCAGGGCGACTTCACGCACAAGATCGCCGTGACCAACGATGACCAGCTCGGCGAACTGGCCGGATCGTTCAATTCGATGACGGCGAGCATCGAGGATCTGCTGCGGCAGGCGGCGGAGAAAAAGCGGCTGGAAGAGGAACTGCGCATCGCGCACGAAATCCAGATGTCCCTGCTGCCGCAGGGGCCGCTGGTGATGGCCGGGCTCTCGGTGACCGCGCTCTGCGTCCCGGCGCGCGAAGTCGGTGGCGACTACTACGACTTCCTGCCGCTCGACGATCACCGCGTCGGCGTCCTGATTGCAGACGTCTCCGGCAAAGGGACGTCGGCGGCGCTGTACATGGCGGAGTTAAAAGGTCTGGTTCTGTCGCTCAGCGAGATTCACACCTCGCCACGCACGATGCTGATTGCGTTGAACCGGATCATTGCCAACCATCTTGACGCCCGCAGCTTCATCACCATGACCTATGCCGTCGTCGATCTGCAGGCGCGGACGATGACCTACGCGCGCGCCGGGCACACGCCGTTGATCTACGTTCCGGGCGTGTGCGCCGAGGGCCGCCTTCGGCAGGTAAAGATTCTCGTGCCCGACGGGATGGTCGTCGGCCTGAAGCTCGACAACGGCGAGATGTTCGAACGTCACCTGGTCGAGGAGACGATTCCGCTGCAGCCGGGCGATCTCTACCTGCTGTTCACGGACGGAATCAGCGAGGCGATGAACGCCCACGACGACCTGTTCGGCGAGGAGCGGCTGGGACGCCTGGTCGAGGCGCACGCGGAGCTGCCGTCGGAAGAACTGCGCGAGCGCGTCCTGCGCGAGATCGCGGCCTTTGTCGGCGATGCGCCACAGCACGACGACATGACGATGATCCTGCTGAAGGTGGACGCCGCCGCGTGACCGACCTGGTCGTCATCTTCCGCACGCACTCCGACATTGAAGCCCAGATCGTGCGTGGTCTGCTCGAGACGCACGGCGTGATGTCGGTCATCTCGTCCGACGTGCCGCACTCGATTTTCCCCCTGTCGGTCGACGGCCTCAGCGCGGTGCGGATCTCGGTGCATCCGGGCGAGGCCGACGAGGCGCTGCGGATCATCGAGGCGCACCGGACGAAGCTGAAGAACGGTCAGGTCGTCCGGTTGCGCGACGAGTTCGAGGGGCTGCAGCAGGCGATCGGCTACCGGTTCCGCGATCGCGGCCTGCTCGAGCACGCGATGACACACACCTCGCGCGCCAACGAGGATGTGAGCGGTGGGGTGGTCGACAACGAGTCGATGGAGTTTCTCGGCGACGCGGTGCTCGGGTTCATCGTCGCCGACATGCTCTTCCACGACTTTCCGCAGTTCGACGAGGGGCAGAAGTCGAAGACCAAGGCGTCTGTCGTCTCCACCGCGACGCTGGCCAAGCAGGCGGAGCGGCTGGCGCTCGGGGATCATCTACTGCTGGGACGCGGCGAGGAGAAAACCGGCGGCCGCCGCAAGCAGGCGCTGCTGGCCGACACCTACGAGGCGCTGATTGCGGCGATCTATCTCGATGGCGGCGTCGAGCACGCCCGCGCCTTCATCGTCCGCGAGTTCGGACCGATGCTCGATGAGGTGCAGCGCGACGGCGTCGGCGGACAGGACTACAAGTCGGCGCTGCAGGAGTTGCTGCAGTCGCGCGATTTGCCGCTGCCGGACTACCGGCTGGTCGGCAGCGTCGGGCCCGACCACCGTAAACAGTTCGAGATCGAGGTCAGCGTGCGCGGCGAATCGCTCGCCACCGCCACCGGCGCGAGCAAGAAGGAAGCGGAGCAGGAGGCTGCTCGGGCTGCGCTCGAGAAACTGCGAAGTTAGCGCGAGGCCTGATCGACGATGCGCCGGATCTGCGCGATGTTGTCCTCGCGCACCGGGCAGGTGCTGTCGGTGGCGACGCACTGGGCGAGCGTCATACCGCAGCCGCACGTGCACCGCGCGGCGTTGGCCGCCTCGAGCGCGTGGCGTTTCTGCTTCGCGTCGAGCCCTGAAAAATCGATAACTTTGATTTCGGCCTCACCGTAAGCGATGTTCGACATCTGCGAGACGCCGTAGCCCGCGCCGCCCAGCACCCCGGTGACGACGATCCACTTCAGCAGCGGTGAACGCCCGGCGGCTCTTGCGGGTCGTTTCTTTTTCATCTGGGTAGGAGCGAGTCCGGCGAGTGTGAATTCACCCACTCACCAAGTTCCGTTAGTCGATCTCGATGATGCCGGATGCCGGACCGCCCGCCATGGCGAACGCCGGTTCCGCGTGCGGCAGCGGCGGCGGGTCGCTTTGCACCGGCAGGCGCGGTAGCGCGTAGCGGTGCACTTCGCGCGCGAGGTCATCGTCGGTCGGGGCCGACGCGCGGCAGTGCAGGCGGACCCAGACGCGCAGCAGCGGATCGGCAAACGTGTAGCGCTTCTGGCGCGACGTGACCAGGTCGACGTCTTCGAGCCACGACAGGTAATCCTTCGTCGAGCCCGGCGTGCGCCGCAGACGGTGAGAGATTTCGGTGAGCGTGAGCCCTTCCTCTTCACCCAGGATTTCGAGGATCGCTTTCAGCGCGCCGTAGCCGCGGGCGCGGTGCAGCCGTAACTCGTAGCTGAACTCGCACTGGTTCGCCAAGCGGCCGCCGGTGGCGAGCAGACCGGCCAGGGCGCTGATCGCGTCGCCGCCGCCAGGGCCGCCGTGTTCGCGCAGCGCCGCGAGCTCGTCGGCGAGCGCGCCGACGTACGCAGGGCGGCCGTCGGCCAGCGCCTGAACCGTTTGCGCCAGGTAGTCGGCGTCGTGCGCGTCGTTGTCGCCGCCGCCGGGCGCGGCAGTGGGACCGAGGATGTCGATCACGTCCTCGGTGGTCAGCGTGGGCATGTGAATCACTTCGAAGCGCGCCGAATGATCGCGGAGCAGGCGAAGCGTGCGCGCGACGTAGCGGCTGGTCAGCACGAAGCGGTTGTGACTGGACGCCAGGCCGTCGATGGCGTCGTGCAGCACGCGGCGCAGGCCCGGAAAGCTCTCGAACGTCCGCAGTTCGAGAAACTCGTCGAGCAGGAACGTGGCCGGTTCGCTGGCCGAGGTGCGGGCGCCCGAGAAAAAGCCGAGCGTGGCGTCGAATGCGGCGCGTGCGCCGGCCGGCGTCTGCGCGGACAGATCGGCCACCGGAAACGGCGACACCGCGGTGACCGCGTGCAGAAACCGCTCGGGCGTCGTCGCCGTGCGCTCCACGTCAATGTGCTGGACGGACGTGCGACCGATCCGATCGCGCAGGTGCCGGAGCACGGTCGTTCGTCCGCTGCCACATCCGCCAACCAGTACGGGAATCCGTGAGGGCGAGGCATCGAGCGCCGCGGTCACGCGGCGCGCCAGAGTGGTACGAGGGGTCAACATTCGCGTTCCTCACGCATCGGAATTCGCACGCCTTCGCGTTCGGCGGTCGCAATCGCCAAGGGATACCCGGCGTCGGCGTGGCGCGCCACGCCCAGTCCTGGGTCACACGTCAGGACGCGCTCGAGCTTCTCGTCCGCGTCGGTCGTGCCGTCAGCGACGATCACCATGCCGGCGTGCAACGAGTAGCCGATGCCGACGCCGCCGCCGTGGTGTACGGAGACCCACGTCGCGCCGCTTGACGCATTCAGTAACGCATTCAAAACCGGCCAGTCGGCAATCGCGTCGCTGCCGTCCAGCATGCCTTCGGTTTCGCGATTGGGCGAGGCGACCGACCCGGTGTCGAGATGATCGCGCCCGATCACGATCGGCGCCGAGATGCGGCCTTCGCGCACGAGTGCGTTGATGCGCAGCCCGAAGCGCGCGCGCTCGCCGTACCCGAGCCAGAGGATGCGGGCGGGCAGACCCTGGAACGCGACGCGCTCCCGCGCGAGGTGAATCCAGCGCACCAGCGCCTCGTTGTGCGGAAACATCTCGAGCGCGGCTTCGTCGGTGACGCGGATGTCTTCCGGATCGCCGGAGAGCGCCGCCCAGCGAAACGGTCCCTTGCCTTCGCAGAACAGCGGCCGGATGTACTCGGGCACGAAGCCCGGGATATCGAATGCGTTCGCGACGCCCGCCAGTCTGGCTTGCGCGCGGATGTTGTTGCCGTAGTCGAACGTGACGGCGCCGCGCTGG
The DNA here is from genome assembly GCA_025358945.1 of Acidobacteriota bacterium. GTDB lineage: Bacteria > Acidobacteriota > Vicinamibacteria > Vicinamibacterales > CAVVIG01 > CAVQFC01. The sequence goes on along the minus strand of JANYHS010000195.1, from coordinate 15,347 downwards.
CGCAGCACGAGCATCGCCCGCACATGGGTGGCCATCGCGGCCATCGACTGCTCGATGTACTCCGCCGGGTTGCGCTCGCGCAGGCGATTCGCTTCGTCAAGTGACAGCCGGTTGGGCACGTAGCCGTTCAACGCGTCGTGCGCAGACGTCTGATCCGTCAGCACGTCCGGCGTGACGCCGCGCGCCACGAGTTCGGGAAGCACATCCGCGGCGTTGGCGCGAAGCCCGATCGACCGCGCCACGCGATCCCGCGTCCAGCGGCCGACCGTGTCCAGCGCCTCGTCGAGGCTGTCCGTGGTTTCGTCGAGATAACGCGTGGACATCCGGCGGGCAATCCGCTGCGGATCGACTTCGATGACCAACGCTGCCGCACCGTTCATCGTGGCGGCGAGTGGCTGCGCCCCGCCCATCCCGCCCAGGCCGGCGGTGACGACCAGGCGTCCGGACAGCGTACCGCCGAAATGACGCCGCGCGACTTCCGCCAACGTCTCGTACGTGCCCTGCACGATGCCCTGGCTGCCGATGTAGATCCAGCTGCCCGCCGTCATCTGGCCGTACATCGTCAGGCCGCGCTGTTCGAGGTCGCGGAAGTTTTCCCAGGTCGCCCACGCGGGCACGAGCAGGGCGTTCGCGATGAGGACGCGCGGCGCGCCCGGATGCGTCTTAAAGATGCCGACCGGTTTGCCGGACTGCACGATCAGCGTTTCGTCGTGCTCGAGCGACCGCAGCGAGCGCACGATCGCGTCGAATGATTCCCAGTTGCGCGCCGCCTTGCCCGATCCGCCGTACACCACAAGGTCTTCGGGCCGCTCGGCCACCTCGGGATCGAGATTGTTCATCAGCATCCGCATCGCGGCTTCCTGTGGCCAGCCTTTGCAGGTCAGCGAGGTGCCTCGCGGCGAACGGATCGTGCGGGTTGCGGTGGCCATGAAGGATGCGAACGAGAAAGATAGACCTTAAGAAGCGGCGCGGACGTTGTCAATTTGAAAATGAAATATTTTTCACTTGACTAGTCCGCCGCACGCCCCTTCCAACGCCGTCGTCGCGATCAGTTCTGTGATCGCGACGATGTCGGGCGCGGGCGAGCGGTCTGCGTCAAGCATCGGCACGCGCGATCGCACGAGATCGTGAACGTGTTGCAACGCCGGCGATGTGACGAGCGGCGCGAGCAGGTCGATCGCCTGGCAGGCGCATAAAATTTCGATGGCGATCACTTCGCGGGCGCGCGCGACGCTGGTCGCCGCCTTCAGCGCGGCGGTCATGCTCATGCTGACGTGGTCTTCCTTGTTCGCCGACGTCGGGATGGTGTCGACGCCGGCCGGATGGGCGAGCGATTTCATCTCCGACGCGATCGCCGCCGCCGTCACCTGCGCCATCATGTAGCCCGACTGGAGTCCGCCGTCGCGGGTCAGGAACGCCGGCAGGCCGCTGAGCGCCGGATTGACCAGGCGATCGGTCCGCCGCTCGCTGATCGTCGCCAGCGGCGCCAGAGCGGCCGCGAGCAGATCGGCGGCGATGGCGATCGGCGCGCCGTGAAAGTTGCCGCCCGACACGATGTCACCGGTGTCGGCGAACACCATCGGATTATCCGTGGCGCTGTTGGCCTCGACGACCACCGTCTCGCGCACGAAGCGCAGCGCGTCGCGCGTCGCCCCCTGCACCTGGGCGGCGCAGCGCAGCGAGTAGGCGTCCTGCACCTTGCCGCAGTGCTCGTGCGAGTGGTTGATGCCGCTGCCGCGCATCAGCGCCTCGATGTTCGCGGCCGAGGTCCGCTGGCCGAGGAACGGCCGCGCGTCGTGGATGCGCGCTTCGAACGGATGAATCGAGCCGCGCAGCGCGTCGATCGACAGCGCCGCCGCAATGTCCGCCGCCCGCGCGACCTGTTCGGCGCCGGCGAGCGCCAGCGCGAGCACGGCCGTTGACGGCTGCGTCCCGTTAATCAGCGCCAGTCCTTCCTTCGGGCCGAGACGGATCGGTGTCAGCCCCGCGCGCTTCAGGGCCTCCGCGCCGGAGATCGGCAGGAACCGCGGAGCGGTTTCTTCTTCGTCGTCGAGGACTTCACCCTCACCGATCAGCACCAGCGCGAGGTGGGCCAGTGGAGCGAGGTCACCGCTGGCGCCCACCGAGCCGCGCGACGGGACTCTGGGATGCACGCGGTGGTTGATGAGCGCGATGAGCGCGTCCACCGTCTCGACGCTGATCCCCGAGAAGCCCTTGGCCAGCACGTTGGCCCGCAGCGTCATCGTCGCGCGCACGGCGCGTACCGGCAGCGGGTCACCCAGCCCGGCCGCGTGGCTGCGCAGCAGGTTGAGTTGGAGCGTCTCGAGCGCGTCGGGTGCGATCTTGACGTCCGCGAAGGAGCCGAAGCCGGTGTTGATGCCGTAGGCCGGCTCGTCGCCGAGCGCCCGCCGGTCGACGACCGCCCGCGACGCGCGCACCCGATCGCGGGCCGCGTCCGCCAGCGCGACCGTCTCGCCGCGGTCGGCGATCGCCAGCAGCTGTTCGATGGTGAGCGTGGAGCCGTCGAGAAGGATCATGTCCTAATGTAGAATCTTACTCCGATGAATCTAGTTGTCTTGGGCGCGCAATGGGGTGATGAGGGCAAGGGCAAGATTGTCGATCTCCTCACGCCACACTTTTCCATCGTCGGCCGCTATCAGGGAGGGCATAACGCCGGTCACACCGTCTACGTCAAGGGTGTGAAGTTCGTGCTGCGCCTGATTCCGTCCGGCATCCTGCATCCCGGTGTCACGTGCGTGATCGGGAACGGCGTGGTGATCGATCCGCAGGCGCTGTTTGCCGAGATCGACGAGCTGACGAAGAACGGCATCGACGTCGCGGGCCGCATTCTGGTCAGCGACAAAGCGCATCTGATTCTGCCGTATCATCGCGACCTCGATCTGCTGTCCGAGGCGCGGCGCGGCGAGCGCAAGATCGGGACGACCTCGCGCGGCATCGGTCCGGCGTACGAGGACAAGATCGCGCGCCGCGGCATCCGCGTCGGCGACTTGAACGATCCGAAGGGGCTCGAGCAGAACGTCCGCGACAACGTCACCGCGCGCAACCGCCTCGTGCAGGACAGCACGATGGAGTGGAAGCCGGTGCTCGACCAGTTGCTCGCGCACGCCGAGCGGATCCGCCCGATGATGCGCGACGTCTCGGTGCTGCTCACGCAGGCGATCGCCGCAGGGCAGTCGATTCTGTTCGAGGGCGCGCAGGGCACGATGCTCGACATCGATCACGGGACCTATCCGTACGTCACCTCGTCGAATGCCTCGGTCGGCGGTGTGTGCACGGGACTCGGCATCCCGCCGCGCGCCATCGGCCGCGTGCTCGGTGTGGTGAAGGCGTACACGACGCGGGTCGGCGAAGGGCCGCTGCCGACGGAACTGACCGGCGAGATGGGCAACCGCTTGCGCGACAGCGGCAACGAATACGGCGCCGTCACCGGACGCCCGCGCCGCTGCGGCTGGTACGACGCGGTCGCTGTGCGCTACGGCGTGCGCATCAACGGCCTCGACGCGCTGGCGCTGACCAAACTCGACGTGCTCGACGGCCTCGAGCGCATCGAAATCTGCACCTCGTACACCTGCGGCGGCAAGACACTGACCGAGTTCCCGAGCGACATGGGACAGTTGTCGATCTGCGAGCCGGTGTACGAATCGATGCCGGGCTGGACGGCGCCGACCGCCGGCGTCCGCACCTTCGATCAGCTGCCGGAAGCGGCGCGCAAGTACATCGCGCGGCTCGAAGAAGTGACCGGCGTCCGCGCCGCGATCGTCTCGACGGGCTCGGAGCGCGACGATACGATTCTCAGGGACGACGTCTTGCGGATGGCGGATTTCGGATTGCGGATGTGATCGCGGATTCCAATCCGCGGTCCGCACTCCGCACTGGTCAATTCACGATCTGATCGCCCGCGCGAACTGAAAGCGGTTCTCCAGCAGCGAGAGGTCGGTGACAAATGCCGCCGGACCGACCGCTTCGACCTTGGCAACGATGGTGGTCAGATCGCCGGCGCCGAGCGCTTCGTCGAAGGCGCGCGTGAACGCGTCGAGCATGGACACCGTTTCCGTCCGCGGCACGCCGGCGGCCGCGGCGATGCCGGCGAGATCGGTGCCGGTCGCCGTCGCGGTGGGGAAGCCGCCCACCGAGAGCAGGCTCTGGTTATCGAACACCACGTGCACCAGGTTGCGCGGCCGGTAGCGCGCCAGCGTGGTCAGCCCGCCAAGGTTCATCAGGATCGAGCCGTCGCCATCGAGGACCACGACCTGACGATCGGGTTTCGAGAGCGCGATTCCCAGCCCCATCGACGAGGCGAGTCCCATCGCGTGCTGCAGGTAGAAGAAGTGTGGCCGATGGCCGATCGACTGCAGTTCGGCGGCACACGCACCCATGATCGTCACCACGATCCGTTCTTCGAGTCGCGAATAGATGGCATTCAGCGGATCGAGCCGTTTCACCTATTGCCCTCCCGACCCACTTGACCCTCCTGACCCACGCCGCCTACCCGCCCTCTTCCCACATCAGGTTGCGGCAGAGCAGAAGCGCCACCGGCTTGTTGGCGGACAACGCAAGCGCCTGCGCGTCCGCGATCCGCGCCGGCACCTGATCCGCGCGGTCGAGATGCGAGAACGGAATCCGCAGCGCGCGCAACACATCCTCGGTGACGCCGCCGCCTTCGGTCTGCCACGGATCCCGCTCGCCGAACTCCCCGCGATAGCTGATCAGCATCAGCAGTGGGATGTGATACAGCTGCGCGCAGGACACGATGCCGTTGATCGACGCGAGAAAGCCGTGGTTCTGCATCAGCATCGCCGACTTGACGCCGGCCAGATGCGCGCCCGCCGAGATGCCGACGCCCTCTTCCTCCTTGGCGAGACGCACGAGGGTCATCTCCGCGTCCTCTTCGGCCATGCGGATCAGATGCACCAGCCACGTCTCCGGCAGGGCCGACATCAGACGGATGCCGCACGCTTTCAACGAGTCGTAGACGATGCGCGAATTGGAAGTAGAGACAGGTGACATGGAGGCTTGAAGTCTGAAGTCTGAAGTCTGAAATTTACAACTTGTGGCGATTCAGAAATGCGTCGACCGCGGCCGGGTCGGCGTCTTCGAAGTTGATGCCGGCGCGATACCGGGGCGCACCGGCGGGCGACATCTCGAACGACGTCCATGCCACAGACGCGTTGAAGCGCAGGGTGGCTGTCGCGTCGACCAGTCCCATGGCGATCCGCTGGTTCGGTTTCAATCCGCCCGGGGCCACGACCTGTGCGCCGACGGTCGACAGATCGATCACGGTGCCCGAGATGCCGTCAAGCATCGCCGTCGCGCTGTCGGTGATCTTGAATCGTGGCGCACGGCGGGTGCCTCGCTGGTCGAGCGCCGGTCCTGACGGCGGCGCCGCCCGCGGAATGATGCGCCGGTAGTCGCTGTTGTGGGCGACCACGCGGATTTCGGCGTCGCGCAGCGACGGGTCGGCCTTGATGCGGTTGATCAACGCGGCGCCGCGCGGCGTGACGGCGAACATCCGCTCGAGCGCCACCACCTGAGGCCGGCGTGTCACGATCGTCTGCAACGCGCTGAGCGCGTCGGCATCCGAGAACATCAGCAGCTCGCCGTCGATCTCGGCCGCGCGTTCACGCAGACTCGGCAGCAACTCCGACGCGGCCACCATCACGGTACACAGCTCAGTCACAGCACTTCAGTTAATCACAGAAGGGGCGACCTGTGACACAATCCCCGCCGCATGACCTATCAGTCGCCGCCGTTTCGCGATGTGACCGTCGGCGATTTGCTGACGCGCCTGGCGCGCGCCCTGCCTGGTCGCGACGCGCTGGTGTACGGTGGCGGGCCGAGGTTCACGTTCGCGGCGCTCGAGCAGGAGGCGCGCACGATCGCGCGCGGGCTGATGGCGCTCGGTGTCGGCCGCGGCGAACGTGTGGTGCTGTGGGCGACCAACGTGCCCGAGTGGGTGGTGCTGCAGTTCGCGGTGGCGAAGGTCGGCGCGATTCTGGTCACCGCGAACACGTCACTGCGCGCCCGGGACATCGACTACGTCCTGCGGCAGAGTGGGGCGGCCACGCTCATCACGATCCAGGGTGTTCGCGACGTGGACTACGTGAACGAACTGAATTCGCTCGGCGTCCCTCGACAGGCTCAGGACGGCCTGGGTGCGTCGAAGGCCGCGGCGTCGGGGGGGATCGCCACGCTCGAGCGGGTCATCTTCATCGGCGATCAGGCGCCGCCCGGCTTTCTGACCTACGAGAGTCTCCGCGCGTTGGCCGGCCGCGTGCCGGATGCGGCCCTCGACGCGCGCGGCGCCTCGATCGACCCCGACGATGTGATCAACATGCAGTACACATCCGGCACCACCGGCTTTCCCAAGGGCGTCATGCTCTCGAGCCGCAACATCGTCAACAACGGCGAGGCGCTGGGCCGGGTACTGGGGTACACACCGGACGATCGGCTGTGCCTGTGCGTGCCGCTGTTTCACTGCTTCGGCTGCGTGATCGGCGTGCTCGGCGCGTTCACCCATGGCGCGTGCCTGTGCCCGGTGGTCGCGTTCGATCCGAAACGTGTACTCGACACGGTGCATCGCGAACGCTGTACGGCGCTGTACGGTGTGCCGACGATGTTCATCGCCGAACTGGAGTGTCCGGAGTTTGCACAGTACGACCTGACGTCGCTGCGCACGGGCGTGATGGCTGGCGCGCTCTGTCCGGAGCCGCTGATGCGTCGCGTGATGACCCAGATGCACCTGCCGGAGATCACGATCGCGTACGGCATGACCGAGTCGTCGCCCGGCATCACGATGACGCCGCGCGATTCGTCCGTCGCGCAGCGAGCGGGAACAGTGGGCCAGGTACTGCCGGAGCTCGAGGTGAAGATCGTCGACCCGGTCACGGGCGAGGTGCGCGCGGCCGGCGAACCCGGCGAGTTGTGCTGCCGCGGCTACAACGTGATGAAGGGGTACTACAACAACCCCGAGGCGACGCGCGCGGCGGTCGACGCCGACGGCTGGCTGCACACCGGCGACGAAGCGAGCCAGGATTCCGACAGCTACTTCCGAATTACCGGTCGCATCAAGGACATCATCATCCGCGGCGGCGAGAACATCGCGCCGAAGGAGATCGAGGATCGGCTGCGCGAGCACGCCGCGGTTGCCGATGCGTACGTGTACGCCGTGGCCGACGAGTTTTTTGGAGAAGCGGTTGGCGCGGCAGTCCGGCTGCGGCCCGATACGGTGGATGTGGTCACGGCAGAGGAACTCACCGCGTGGTGTGCCGCGAACCTCGCCAGGTTCAAGGTGCCGCGCTACGTGCGTTTTGTCGACGAATTTCCGATGACGGCTTCAGGAAAGATACAGAAATACAGGCTCAGGGAAGAGCACGAGGCTCAACTCAGAAGTTAGAACTGAGAACTTAAAACTCGGATCGCGCCGACAATGGCGGAGCGTTTCGGTCCGGCGGTCTGCCGAATCGTCGGATGTTCGCCAGGTGGCAGGCCCGCTCGGACCCACGCTTGTTTGGATTGCGCCCGGCTCGATGGTTGTGATCCGCGAAGCGCTCGTGGATCGCAGACTTGGATACCGTCAACAGCTTCCCCATCAGGGAGTCGAATACTTGAAATTGCTTCGACGTGCGTCACCACTACGCCTCCATCTTTACGCTGTTCCTACTTCTCGCTTGCGCGGCAGCGGCACAGTCACAGCCACCGACCCCAACTGCTCGGGAACGCAAGAATCCACCATCAGAGAAACAGACCCAAAGCGAGCAGGTTAAACCCGACGATGTTCGAGGGACCCCAAGCACTCCCGCGGTGGTTCGGTTGTTGCCAATCCCTAAGACACCAGAGGAGGCTGCTCAAGATCAGGCAAATCGCGGTCGCGAAGCTACGACCAACCGGAGGGTCGTTTGGCTAACTGCGACTCTCGCGGCCCTGACCCTTGGTCTGCTCATTGTCGCGATCTTTCAGTATCAGACGTATCGAGAAACGCTCGCGACTAATAGGATCATCGAACGAGCGTGCCTCTCAGCCGGGCTTGGCGATGCCATTTATCAGGACGAGCGGCTCAGATTTGAGGCTGTCGCTCTCCTCAAAAACAGCGGACACACGGCAGCATCTCGAGTCACATTTCGAGCCGCCGCCAAGATAATGGCTCTCCCGGTCCCTGCTGACTTCGACTATCCGTTGCCTGACTCCACCGCCGGTAAGAGCGTCAGCTTCATGCCACCGGGAGCGGACAAGATCATTTCGGTTCTCGTTCCTGAGCGATTGGCCGACGCTGATGCGCTTCAAGTGAAGCGCGGCGATGGGAGAGCGCTCGTAATGTGGGGACGGGTGGACTATCGAGATGTTTTTAACGATGAGCGTTTTCTTAAATTCGCATTTATCTTCCATTGGGTTGAGCGTGCGGACAAGGACAACAAACCGCTGCCCCCGAAACTCATGACTGCCGATACCCCTAGCCACAACGAGGCCAACTAAAACGCGAGCTCGGGCAAGCTCGCAGTTCTGTCGACGCGAACCCTGCCAGCTGACCGAATCCTACGGAGTATTGTGGCCTCGCAAGGCCGAATCTCGGAGCACGACCGGCCTGTCGCGAAGACGGGCGGACTCAGACGGGATGGAGGCGTTTCATGCCGGCCGTCAGCATCGCCGTGAGCTCGTTGGCTTCGATCAGAAGCGGCTGGACGACTTCAGGCCGGGCCAGGTTGCATTTCAGAATCAGGCGAAGCCAGTAGAGCGACTCGCGCATCTCCTTCAGTGAGATGGCATTCTTCGCCGCAAAGTCGCGCCGCGAGTACGCAGCCTTTGCTTCCTCGAGGTTCGCACCAGCGGATGATGCAGAGGCGGCAAGTTGCCAGGCGATCTGGCGGACTGTCCCGGGTTCCTTAGACAACTCGCGGCAGAATCTGACGACGCCGCAGACGAACTCGAATACACGCTCCCGCAAGTCAAACGGATGCGGTCCAGCCATGGCTCCGCGAGACGCAAGAAGCGTTCTTAGCTGAATTTCTCGAGGAGTTCCGAGTTTGAGTTCTAAGTTCTCAGTTCTAACTTCTGAGTTCTAGAAGATCCGCGCATCCTGCAACGGCCACCAGCGGACCTTCACCTTGCCGACGATGTACTTCTTCGGCACCGGACCCCAGTGACGGCTGTCGGAGCTGTTGTTGCGGTGGTCGCCCATCACGAAGTAGTAGCCCTGCTGAATCACCTGCGGGCCCCAGTCGTCGTGGCTGCGGAACTCGGCGGACACGTACTCGTCGTGCACCGGCACGTCGTTCACGTACACGCGGCCGTCCACGATCCGGACGGCGTCGCCCTCGCGCGCGATCACCCGCTTCACGAACATCTTCTCGGGGTTGAGTGGGTAGTAGAGCATCACGATGTCGCCCGGCCGCGGCTCGCCGATCTCGTAGACCAGCTTGTTGACGATCAGCCGATCGCGATCTTCGAGGGTTGGCGCCATGCTCAGGCCGTCGACACGTGCGACCTGAAATCCGAACGTCACGATCAGGGTCGCGTAGACGGCTGCGGAGACCAGTGTCTGCACGCCGGCGACGATCTCGCTACCCATCCGCTTCCACACGCCGAGCCGGTCCGGCGCCGGCACAGGAGGTGGCTCAAACCCGGGCGGCATGCTGCCCGCGGGCGGAAACGGCTCGTATGTATGATCTGAGGTGTCAGCGTGTTCGCTCATGGATTCGTGCTGTGGAGCATGTCCAGAATAGCACGGAGATGGTATAATCACGACCTCACCTCGGTATGCGGTAGGTCCCAGCCTGTCCGCGATTCGCGAAATTCAGCGGCTGTTCCCGTCTACGGAGGACGATTTGATGAAGCGTTACGCTTGTGTTGCGGCTGTGTGTCTTGTGTCTGTACTGGGAATCGGCGCCGTCGCGGCTGAGGCGCAGGCGCCGCCGCCGATGCCAGGGGCCGATCCGAAGATGTATGCGGAATTCAATTTCGGGCCAACGCTTGGCCACAAGTCCGACAAATTCTTCGGCGGTGAGATCGGATTCCGTCTGGTCGATGGCCTCTACGTCATCGTCGAAGCCAGCCATATGGGCAACGTTGGGACGACGGCGCTGGATAACAGCGCCACGGTGATCGCGAACTTCATCGGCGGCACCGCGAGCACGGCGATCAAGGAGAACCACGGCGCCGCGGGCCTGCGCTACAACATCACGCTGAATTCGCCGATGGTGCATCCCTACGTGCTGGCGGCGGTCGGCGTCGCGCAGGTGCAGACGCAGGTGGAGTTTGCCGTCGGCGGCACGGCGATCGACCCGGCGTCGAAGGGCGTGCAGCTTGGCGGCGATCTTTCTGGCACCCAGAACAAGACGATCTTCGTCGTCGGCTTCGGCGTCAACGTGCCGTTCATGGAGCGGTTCTTCGCGGATCTCGGCTATCGCTACGGCCAGATCATGGCCAAGACCGATACGGTCGAGACCGACAAGGGCATTCCGACGCAGCGCGTCGTGCTCGGCGTCGGCGTGCGATTCTAAGACGGGCAGGCAGGCGGGCAGTTGGGCGGGCCCACCTGCCGCCGTGTGATGTGTGATGGTGCGTCCCTTGCATCGATGACGGCGGCGCAAGGCGCCACGTTTTATCAGAGGAGGGTTTGCATGGTTCGTCGACTCATTTCCACAGCCGCGCTGGTCGCCTGCGCGGGCGTTTACGCCTTCGCGGCCGCCGAGCGCGTCACGTTCATCCTCACCAACGGCGAGCGACAGAGCGGAGCGGTCGCCTTTCATGGTGATCAGCACGAAAACCTGATCAACGGCTACCTCAACATTGCGACCAGTGACAAGGACATGACCTTCCCGCTGGCGCAGGTCGGGATCATTGATTTTGCCGGCGGCACGCCTCCGGCTACCGAACTGGCCAAGCTCGGCTCGGGGCAGATGCTGGTGCTGCGTGACAGCAGCACGCACCAGGGACGGTTCGTCAACATGATTGGCGGCGACACGCTGATCTGGGACACCGGAAACGGTCAGCGTCAGCAGTTCGCCATCCGCGATGTCAGCCGCGTCTATTTGAATCCGCAGACGGCGCGCGCGGTCTACAACGCGCCCGTCAACCCGAGCGCGACCGGTGCGACGCCGGCGCCGGCCGGCGGGACCTCGGTCCGCGTCGACGCCCGCATGGCGTGGAACGACACCGGGATTGTCGTCAACGCTGGCGAACGGGTCGTGTTCAACGCGAGCGGACAGATTCAGTTCGGACAGGGGGCGGGACAGACATCGGGCCCCAACGGGAATCCAGGCGAACGCCTGTCCAATTATCCCGATCCCACGGTGCCCGTCGGCGCCCTGATTGGCCGCGTCGGCAACGGCGTGCCGTTTGGTATTGGCACGCAGACGCAGCCGCTGGTGATGCCGTCATCGGGCCGTCTTATGCTCGGCGTCAACGACAACGAGTTCAGCGACAACGCCGGGTTCTTTTCGGTGACCGTGATCAAGCAGTAGCGAGGGCAGGTAGGGCACGTAGGTCACGTAGGGCACGTAGGTCGGGTGGGTCACGTAGGTCACGTAGGTAGAGGAACGGAGTGCCTACCTACTCGACCCACCTGACCTACTTGACCCACCCGACCAACCCGACCCACCCGACCAACCCGACCCACTCGACCGCGTGACTTCGTCCACCAGCTCCGCCCGCACGATGAAGCGGCGCGGCGCGTGACCGACAAACTCGAACGGGTAGCAAGTCACCAGCGTCAGCGCCGGCTTCGGCGTCGGGTCCAGCACATACACATCATCAGGCCCGACAATCAGCGTCTTACTGATGCGGTACCGATACAAGCGATCCGCCGTCGTGAACTCGAGCGCGTCGCCAACATGAATGCGGCGCAGCGCGCGGAATGTGGTGTCGCGGTGTCCGGCGATCCCGACGTTTCCCGCCTGCCCTGGAAACGGCGTGTCCTCGATATGTCCGGAGCCGCGGGTGAGCGTCGCATCGTCACTGCCCTCGAGCACGACCGTGGACAGGCCGACCGACGGCGCCTCAAGACGTCCCACGAGCATGCCGGGGGCGGGGGCCAGTGCGGCCGGCGCGTTGGCGTGACTGTCGCCAGGCAGCTCAGTTTGAGTCACCACCAACGGCGGCGTCAGCGGCACTGCCTGATGAAAACGCGCTTCGATGAGGATTGCCGCGCACCAGATCGCGAGACCGGCGCCGACGGCGATGAGGCCCCGCTCGGTCCACTGCAGCAGCGCATGTGTCGTCATCATGGTGTCGCGCGGGCGGCCATGTAACCGGCGCGCGTGCGCACGCGGAGTGCGCGCGACGACGGGGCGATCTCGACTTTCACCCGATGGAAACTGCCGTCGCGGGCTGGCGGCTCGTAGCCAATCGTGTAGCCGCCGCGGATTTCGCGCGCGATGTGTTCGCACACGCGCAGCAGGTCGCCAGGTGCGCGTGGCAGGTACAGTTCGCCGCCGCTGGCGCGGGAGAGCGCCTTCAACGCGCCCGGGTTCTTGTCCAGGTCGGTCTCGTCGAAGATCCCGATCGTATAGATGGCCGCATCCGACTCGCGCGCGCGCGCCAGGACGCGTTCGAGCGTCGCGTCGCTGATATTGTCGCCGCCGTCGCTGATGACGACCAGCACTTTGCGCGGGCGCGTGCCGCCGACGAGATGATCGAGGCCCACCATCAGCCCGTCGTAGAGGGCAGTGCGTCCGTCCGCCCGAATGGACGTGACGGCCGACTCGAGTGCGCTGAGGTCGCTGGCCATCAGAAACGGCCGTTCAGGCAGCAGCCGCTGCACATCGTCGTTGAACCGGAGCGCGAACAGTTCGTCCTGGGGATTACTCGTGCGCGCAAAGGCCATCGAAGCGGCGATGACCTCGCCGAGCTTCGACCCCATGCTCCCGCTGGCGTCGATCACCAGGCCGACGGTGACCGGCGTATCTTCGTTGGTGAACAGTGCGATCGGCACACGGCGCCCGTTGTCGTAGACGACGAAGCGATCGGTAGGAAGGTCGGAGACGGGACGCTGCTGCTTGTCGGTGACGACCACTGGCAGGACCACCAGTTCGCTGGCGCCCGTGCGGAAACTCGGTTCCTGCGCCAGCAGCGGTGCCGCACAGAGCAGGATGAGGGCGAACGACGTGCGCCGTTCGCCCTTCATGGTTACGCGGTGACGGTGCGCAGCTTGCGGAGCGAGAAACCAGCGGCGAGTGAGAGGCCGCTAATCAGTTCGAACAGCACCAGGCTGCTCGCGGTGCGCGGCAGGTGCTTGCGCGGCGACTTCGCCATCATCGGCGCGGGCGCCGGCTCGGCTTTGGCCATCACCATCGGCGCGGGGCTGACGACCGGCGCGTCGGCGTCGTTCTGCCATTCGCCGTTCTCGTCGAAGTGGCCGATCGCGGCCGACTTCATTTCGACTGGAATCACACCAGCCGAGTTCGACATCGTGGCATCGTCGTTCATGGCCATCACTTGCATGTGATTGGCCTTCGCGATTTTCATCGCCTGCGACTTCGGGTAGACGAACTCGTTGCCGATCGATTCGCCCGGGTAGTACCAGACCTTGACGGCCTGTGGCGAACCGCTGGCGCGCTCCGCGAACATCACCACCGGCTTGTCGGTGGCGTCCATCCGCTGGTTCGGGACGGCCAACATCGTGGCAAAGATTTTTTCTCGGCCTTGTCGAACACCTGAACCACGTGGCGGTTGCCGGAAATGTCCGCCAGTTTGAAGACGTAGGTGCCGGCCGGCAGCGTGACGCGGGGCAGCTGCACCGGTCCGCTGAAGGTCAGGATCGTCTTCTTGTCCCACTGATCAGCGCGCGCGCCTGGCGCGCACATCACCGTCAACACCGCCGCACAACAGAACGCTTTCACTACACGCATCAGTTACCTCCTAAGGTCTCTGTTGCGTGTAATGCACGTTGTGTGCCCATTCGCGCCAGCGCGGCTGTTACTTCTCGCGGCGAAGCGCAGCCATGAAGACGTCGGTCACCGATGGCGCCTTGATCGTGTCTCCCATCACGACGTCTTTGGCCGCGATCGTCTTACCGTAGAGGTCAGCGTTGTCGTCCTCGTCGGCTCGAACCACGCCGCCTGACAGATTGATGCCGGCAAAGAGGCCCTGTGTTCGCGAATACGACAGAATCTCCGCCTTCATCTGCGCATCGGTTGCGGCGCGCGCATCACGGCCCACTGGCCCCGCGGCGATCGACGCTTCGGCCCCGAGCGACACTTTGTTGCGCAGCATCTTCTCCATGCCGTTCGCGTTCATCACCAGCATCACGAGGTCGATCGACTGGGCGCCGATCTGCAGCCCCCAGCTGCCCTTGCCCACCTGCATGAAGATGGGCGCGCTCCACACTCCGGCACGGCGGCAGCTCATCAGACCCTTGCCGTACTCGCCGCCGATAATGAATGCGGCTTTCTTGAGTCCGGGGACCACAATCACGCATTCGGCGCGGTCCCACAGTTCCCGCGGAATATCCTTGTCCGGCACGCTGTGAATCTCCTGCAGGACCGTCGCGGCCTCCTGAATCCGATTCGCTTCACGCGTTGAAAGGTCAGCCGCCTGCACATTGATCGCGGCCAATCCCAGCACCAAAGCTCCCATCACTGATCGCATCGCTTCACCTCTTATATTCCCAAGTTATCACGGCCTGCAACCTTGCAGGGCTCATCACCGTCTACATGCAAAGTCCTTGACCTCAGCCGGATAGGTCCGTACCATTTACGACATCCCTACGCGGTGACTCAGCAGAGGAGATTTCAGGCATGATGATTCGAACGACCGTCGCCGCGGCTGCGCTGTGCGCACTTGCCGCCGTCGCCTCAGTGCCCGTCGGCGCACAGGCCCCTGCCAAGGCGGCAGCCGCTCCCACGTTCAACAAAGAGGTTGCGCCCATCCTCTACAAGAACTGCACGAACTGCCATCGGCCGGGCGAGATCGCGCCGATGTCGTTGCTCACCTACAAGGATGCGCGCCCGTGGGTCAAGTCGATCGCCACGAACGTGTCCAAAGGCACGATGCCACCGTGGCACGCCGATCCGAAACACGGTGAGTTCCTGAACGATCGCCGCTTGAGCGACGCCGACAAGGCGACGCTGGTCGCGTGGGCGAACGGCGGTGCGTCGGAAGGCAAGCCGGGTGATCTGCCGGCGCCGCCGACCTACGACAGCGGCTGGACGATCGGCACGCCTGACGCGGTCTTCGCGATGAACGAGGATTATCCGATTCCGGCCGCCGGCGAGATCCCCTATCAGTTCCTCGAGATCGAGACCAAGCTCACAGAAGACAAGTGGGTGCAGGCGTTCGAGGTGAAGGCTGGCGACCCGAAAGCCGTTCATCACGTCATCATGTACGCGCGGCCA
>JANYHS010000139.1 GCA_025358945.1 Acidobacteriota bacterium | reverse complement strand
TACTTCCGGCTGCGCGACGAGGGCTACACGCCGGACGACATCAAGCGCTGGGCCGACACGATCGCGAAAGAAACGGCATCGTGCAAGGACGTCTTCGTCTACTTCAAGCACGAGGACGAGGGTAAAGGCCCCGAGTTCGCTCGGTTGCTGATGACGCATCTCGGCCTGGACGTTAGTGTCCGGCTTTAGCCGGACCCGCGTATAATCCAGCAACTCTGGCCCTCACTTCTGGCACACGGATCGGCGTCTACGAGATCACCTCGCCGATCGGCGAGGGCGGTATGGGACAAGTCTATCGGGCGACGGACACGACCCTCGACCGCCAGGTCGCGATCAAGGTCCTGCCGGACGCGTTCGCGTCCGATCCCGACCGCATCGCACGGTTCGAGCGCGAGGCCAGGACGCTTGCGGCGCTGAACCATCCCAACATCGCCGCGATCCATGGCTTCGAGAAATCCGCGGGCGCGTATGCGCTCGTGATGGAACTGGTCGAAGGCGAGGATCTTGCGCAGAAGATCGACGGGCTGAGGGCTCAGGGCTCAAGGCTGACGATCGACGAGGCACTGCCTATCGCCCGGCAGATCGCGGATGCGCTCGAGGCCGCTCACGAGCAGGGCATCATCCATCGCGATCTGAAGCCCGCGAACATCAAGGTGCGGCCGGACGGCACGGTCAAGGTGCTGGATTTTGGCCTCGCAAAGGCGCTCGGCCCCGAGGCGGGTGGGTCAGGTGGGTTGTCGATGTCGCCGACGATCACCACGCCTGCGATGATGACCGGCGTCGGCGTGATCCTCGGCACCGCCGCGTACATGGCGCCCGAGCAGGCGAAGGGCCGCACCGTCGACAAACGCAGCGATGTATGGGCGTTCGGGTGCGTGTTCTTCGAGATGCTCACCGGCCGTCGCGCCTTCGAGGGCGAAGACATGACCGACACGATCGCCGCCGTCGTCCGCGGCGAGCCGGACTGGAGCGCGCTGCCGGCGGACGTGCCCGCGTCGATCGTGACGCTCATCAAGCGGTGCCTCGAGAAAGATCGCAAGGCGCGTGTCTCGGACATCGGCGTTGCGCGGTTTCTCATGACGGAGTCGTTGGCGCCATCTGCGTCCAGCGTCGCGCCCGCGCCATTCGCGAGGTCCGCGCCTCTGCCGCTCTGGCGGCGGGCCGTTCCTGTCGCCGCGGCAGCGGTCATTGCCGGCGTCGTCGTCGCCGTCGCCGCCTGGACGCTCCGGCCGCAGACGCCGGTGCCGCCCGTGGTCCGTTTCACGCTCGCGCTCGGCGAGGGGCAGCAATTCACGAACGTCAATACGCAGAGCCTGGGCATTTCGCCAGACGGCACGCGCATCGCGTACATCGCGAACCGCCAGGTCTACGTGCGCTCGCTGCAGGACCTCGACGCGAGGCCGATCGCCGGCACGCAACCGGCGGGCGATGTCACGTCAAGCGTGCCAGTGTTCTCGCCGGACGGCCAGTCGATCGTGTTTTATTCGCCAGCGGAACGAGCGATCAAACGCATTGCCGTGACCGGTGGCGCCGCGGTCACGGTGTGTCCGGCCGAAACAGCGCCTTTGGGCCTCATCTGGGACGGAGGCGACCTTGTCTTCGCTGCAGGCCTTCAAGGTATCCTGCGCGTGTCGGCAAACGGCGGGCAACCCTCCGTTATTGCCGCGGTCAAGACCGGTGAGATCGCGGCGAGCCCGCAGGTATTACCCGGCGGCGAGTGGGTATTGTTCAGTGTCGCCACGTCTCAGACGACGGAAGGGTGGGACAAAGCGCAGATCGTCGTCCAGTCATTGAAGACCTCGGAGAGAAAGACGCTGGTGTCCGGCGGCAGCCAAGGCAGATACGTGCCGAGCGGCCACATTGTTTATGCGCTCGGCGGCGTGCTGTTCGCGGTGCCGTTCGATCCGCGCCGCCTCACCGTGACCGGCGGCCCCGTGTCCGTCGTCGAGGGCATCAGGAGATCGATCACCGGCAACAGCGGCGCGGCGTTCTACGCGCTCTCCGCCAGCGGCTCCCTGGTGTTCATCCCCGGCCCGGTGACGACGGCCAGCGGATCGTTTGATCTGGCGCTCATCGATCGCGCGACGGGCGCGCAGCAGCTCCTGAAGCTTCCACCGGCCAAGTACGAGCACCCGCGGCTGTCGCCGGACGGCAAATGGATCGCCGTCGCGAGCTACGATGGCAAGGATGCGACCGTGTGGATTCACGACGTATCGGGTGTGGCGTCGATCCGCCGGCTGACGCTCAGCGGCCGCAACCGCTTTCCGGTGTGGTCGCCGGACGGCGAGTACGTCACCTTTCAGTCGGACCGCGAGGGCGATCTCGCGATCTGGCGTCAGCGCGCCGACGGCACCGCGCCCGCGGAGCGCCTGACGAAGCCCGACAAGGATACGGCGCACCTGCCTGAATCCTGGTCGCCCGATGGCAGGACGTTGCTGTTCAGCGTCGGCAAGGGCGGGAGCTTCACCGCGGCCGCACTGTCGATGCCGGACAGAAAGGTGACGCCGTTTGGCGGCATGCAATCGTCGATTCTCTTTTCCCTGGCCTTTTCGCCCGACGGAAAGTGGGTCGCATACGAGGCCAAAGACGCCACGGCAACGCAGAACCCGCTGTTCGTTCAGCCGTTTCCGCCAACCGGGGCGACCTATCAGATTTCCACTAACGGGGTCCACGCAACGTGGTCGCCGGACGGGAAAGAACTGTTCTACGGTCCCACCGGCGGGCAATTGATAGGAGTCAGCGTCGCCACGCGCCCCGCGTTCAGCTTCGGCAACCCGGTGACGTTAAGCCTGCCGCTTATCGATTCCGGTCCACCGATCGAGCGCAACAACGACATCACACGCGACGGCAAGAAGT
This sequence comes from Acidobacteriota bacterium, assembly GCA_025358945.1. Classification (GTDB taxonomy): domain Bacteria; phylum Acidobacteriota; class Vicinamibacteria; order Vicinamibacterales; family CAVVIG01; genus CAVQFC01. Next base: position 16,298 of record JANYHS010000139.1, on the reverse strand, counting down.
TCCTCATCGTCATCGGCGGGGGGACTGATACGCCCGGCGCGGCGCCGCGGATCCAAGTGGTGCTGAACTGGGCGGAAGAACTGAAGCAGCGCGTGCCGTCGAAATAGACGATGTCTCTCGCTCCTGAATCGCCGCACTCGGCGGAACCGTGTGGGACCTCGCGCCCGACGGCACGAGGCTGGTCTGGTGGACGATACCCTGCTGACGGAGTTAGTCTCGAGGGCGAGAGCGTGACGATGAAGCCGACCGCGCCGTTTGCAGGAAAGGCGGAGTGGCATGCGCAGCAGCGCCAGCTGCCGCCGCGGGAAAAGATCCGTATTCTGATCGAGTTGCAGCGTCGCGAAGTGGAAAGCAACGGGATTCGGAAATCGCTCGGCCGTCCGGCTGTCGTGATGAAGCCCTGGGATACTCAGGCGTAGGCCGAGTCCGGCCCGGCGCGTTCGACGGACCGGAATCACGGCCGCTGGCGGAGCGGTGCCTGCTCGGGTTCAACAACACCGCGGGTCCGCCGTCGCTGCCGAACTACTTCTACAACAACCTGAAACAGATCGTGCAGACCCGCGACCCGGTGCTGATCCTGAACGAACGGGCAAGACGCAGTTCAACGGCGCGAGCGAGCAACTGCACGTCGTCGAACGCATCAGGCGCACCGACGCCAAGACGCTGCTGTATCGCTTCACCATCGAGGATCCGGAAACGTGGGATCGCGCCTGGACCGGCGAGTATCCGTGGAAGGCGACCGCGGATCAGATCTACGAGTACGCCTGCCACGAGGGCAACTACGCGATGGGCGGGATGCTGCGCGGCGCGAGACAGAAGGAAGCGGAAGACGCCGCGAAGAAGCAGGAGTAGCTCGCTACCCCTTTTCGTTCGCGCGCCGATGCTCCTCAAGAATGGCTCGCACTTCGGGATGGCGCGCGGATTTCTGAACGGGAATGCCGCGCGTGTCCCCGCGATCCGCAGCGAGCACACGGCGCGTTGTCGGGTTATCCCAATTCAGGGATATTGTGGCAAGCGCCGCTGGGCGGGACTACCGCATCTGGGTTTCGGCATCGAGCCGCGCGACATCCTGAATCAGCAGATCGATCTCGTGCGGCTGCGTGCCGTTGTAGACGCCGCGGATGTGGCGATCCCCATCGACCAGCAGCAGCTTCTCGGTGTGGAGGAACGCCTCACTCGATCCAGCCCGGTCATCGTCGGCGAAGTATGAGCGCCGCGCGAGATCGTAGATCGTCGATCGCGATCCCGTGACCAGCCACCAGCGTGCGGGATCGATCTTCCGCTCGCGGCCGAACGCGGCCAGCGCCTTCGGCGTATCGGTGTCCGGGGTCACCGAGTACGAGACGATGACGGCATTCGGCATCGACTGAATTGCGGACTGGACACGCGTCAACTGCGCCACGAGGATCGGGCACACGGCGGCGCACTGGGTGTAGATGAAGCTGGCGACGTGGATCCGGCGGTCGAGGCTGCGCTCGGAGATCGGCGTCGCGTCCTGCTTCGTCAAACCAAATGCCTCGATTCGGTGGTCCACCGGCGTCCAGTGTGGTGTGAAGTCGGCGCTGCTGTAATAGGGCAGCGCCGACCGGGGCTTGCCTTCGACTTCCACGCACGGGGTCGCGTTCAGATATCCGAATCGCCGGCCATCCCGCACCTCGTAGTTCACATACATCGCGCCCTTATCGGTCCATGCCTGCTGCAGGCCGTCCTCGTGGCCGCGGACGAAATGCCGACGCTGATACGGCTGACCGCCTTCGTACCACGTCAGCACGTCGCCGTCGTAGATGCCTTCGCGATACGTCGTGTCGCTGCGCAGATTGCCATTCGGCCAACGAGCCAGCACGCGGCCGTTGACTGACGCCGCGGCGACCTCTGCCCTCGTCTCGCGGATGGCGTGGGATGGTGTGAGCGGTCCGCCGAGTGCGAGCATGACCGCGATGCTGCAAATGGTTCGCATCGCGTTACCCTGCCACCGTGCCGGCGCTGCCGTAGAAACAGCCGGAGATGTAGGGCGGCGCCGACGTCACGTGGTAGTGATAGATGCCGGCGGGAAAATCCGGCGTCGCCCGGGTGTGGCCGTTGCAGGTGTCGAGGTCTGACGGCGTGCTGCCATCCGAGTCCTGCGTGCCGTAGACCGGAAATCCGTCGAGCAGGACGCCGATGAACACCGACTTGCCTTGCGCCGTCAGCCACACCGGCTCGACGTGATAGTGATACTGGTTACCCGGCGACGGATGCCCGTTGTAGCGATCGAACGAGAAGATCTCGTTTGTCAGCGGCGAGCGTCCGGCCGCGTATTGATTGAACAGCACGACGCCGTTGGTGGCGACGCCGATCGGACCGAGCGGTGTATCACTCGGCGTGGCTTTGGCCGGCGCGCTCGGCACGCGGAACGTAATGTTCTGGCTGGCGATGAGGTTGGGATTCACCGCCATCCCGGCCTGCGGCGCTTCGTACTTCGCGTTGCCGGCGCCGTAGTACGGGCTGTTGTGATCCGGCAGATCCTTCGTCGTCAACACAACGGTCGCGCCGCTGAGGGTGACGGTCATGCCGTTGCCGAACTTGCTGTAGACCGACGGCAGCGTGCCGGTCGTGCCAGTGGTGGTTGTCGTCGCGGTGGGCGAGGTGGAACTCGATCCGCCGCACATCACGAGCGGCAGCAGCGCGGTGGCGAGCGCGGAAACGATGGCGAGTCGTGGTGTCGTCATGACACCAGCATAAGCCGCGAGCCTTAATTAAGGGCGTCTGAAGCGGTCGAGAAAGCGCACGATCTGATTCTCCGCCCAGTAACCATCGTCGCGTGCTGACGAAGGGCCGACGAAGCCGCAGTGACCGCCGTGGGCACTGATGCGAAGGTCGAGGTGCGGGTTGCCGGTGACGGCTGCCGTGCGAAACGGTTCCGACGGCACGAACGGATCGTCTTCCGCCGTGATCACGAGCGCGGGCACCTGAACGCGATCGATCACGCGCATCGCGCTGGCGCGGTGATAGTAGTCCTCGGCGTTGCGGAAGCCGAAGTACGGCGCGGTGTAGGTCTCGTCGAACTCGCGGACGGTCTTGATCGCGTCCAGCCTCGACAGGTCGAACATGCCGGGGTGGCGCTGGTCCTTGCGCCGCATGCGCCGCTTCAGGTCGCGCACGAAATTCCACTGATAGATCCCGTTTCCCGGCCGCTCGAGCGCGCGTGTGCACTCGCTGATCTCGATGATCGGCGACACCGCGGCGACCCCGATGAACCCCTTCGGCGCGTGCGCACCGTACTCGCCGGCCAGCTTCAGCGCCAGATTGCCGCCGAGCGAGTAGCCGGCGACGCCGATCGCCGGCAGTCCATCGACGCGCGTCAGCTCATCGACGATGTGCGCGGCGTCCGCCGTCAGGCCGGAGTGAAACAACCCCTCCGACAGATGTTCGGTGTCGCCGCAGTTGCGTTGATTCAGACGCACGACGTTCATGCCGCGCGCGAACGCCTTCGCCGCGAGCCCTTTCATGTAGTGCGCGTCGCTCGATCCGTTCAGACCATGCAGCGCAATCAGCGTGGCGTGCGTCCACGGCTCGGCCTGCCAGTGACAATCAGCGACAACACGCGTGGCGCGCGCGACATCGAAGTAGCGGCGCGACGGTTTCGGCAGCTGCGGGAAGTAGCGCGGGTTGCCCCAGCTGAAGAGCGTCATGACGTGACCATTTTGTAGGGAATCGCGCGGCACGAAACGGTCCATGCGTTGATCATACATGCGCTACAATCGCCGCATTCTCAAGGAGGCCTTCATGCGTACATCACGCTTGCTTTTAATCGGTTCCGCGATCGCGCTCACCGTTTCGCTCACCGCCGCGCAGCAACCCGCGCCGGCCGCGGCCGCCGTGTCAAATCCTCGCACGGAGCAATTCAAGCGCGACGTCGGCCTGGAAGTTGATGCGATGGGCGAGAACATCCAAAAGATGAACGACATGGTGTTCAGCTTTGCCGAGCCCGGCTTCCAGGAATTCGAGACGTCGAAGTATCTGACGACCATCCTCAAACAGAACGGGTTCACGATTCAGGAAAATCTCGCGGGGATTCCGACTGCGTGGATGGCGACGTGGGGCAGCGGCAAGCCGGTGATTGCGCTCGGCTCGGACATCGACGATATCCCGCAGGCGTCGCAGAAGCCTGGCGTCGCGTGGCACGAGCCGATCATCGAAGGTGCGCCGGGTCACGGCGAAGGACACAACTCCGGCATGCCGCTCCAGATCGCGGCGGCGCTTGCGGTCAAGAAGATCATGGAGCAGCAGCACCTGACGGGCACGCTGAAGCTCTGGCCGGGCGTCGCCGAGGAACTGCTCGGCGCCAAGGCGTACTACGTGCGCGCCGGCGCGTTCAAGGACGTCGACGTCTGCATCTTCGCGCACGTCGGCGCGAACATGGGCGTCGGCTGGGGTGACAGCGGCGGCAACGGCATGGTGTCGGTCGAGTACGACTTCAAGGGCGAGAGCGCGCACGCCGCGAGTGCGCCCTGGCGTGGACGCTCGGCGCTCGACGCCGTCGAGCTGATGGACATCGGCTGGAACTTCCGCCGCGAACACCTGCGCCTCCAGCAGCGCTCGCATTACGTGATTCCCAACGGCGGCGATCAGCCCAACGTGGTGCCGCCCAACGCCTCGGTCTGGTATTACTTCCGCGAAACCAGCTATGAGGAAATCAAGAAGCTGTGGGAGATCGGCAACACCATGGCGAAGGCCGCCACGATGATGACCGACACCGAGTACACGATGAAGCTGCTCGGATCGGCGTGGCCGGCGCACATGAACAAGACCGTCGCGGAAACGATGCACGCGAATATGGTGAAGGTCGGTCTGCCGACCTGGACCGAGGCGGATCAGACGCTGGCCAAGGCCGTGCAGCGCGAGATGAAGGTGCCGGAGACCGGCCTCTCCACCCAACTCGGCCCGCTGCGGGGCCGCGAATCGATTCCCGACGAGGAAAAACGCGGCGGTGGCTCGGACGACATCGGCGACATTTCGTGGAACGTGCCGACGGTCACGATCAGCTACCCGGCAAACATCCAGGCCGGCCCCGGGCACAACTGGGCCAACGCCATCTCGATGGCGACACCCATCGCGCACAAGGGCGTGCAGTACGGCGCCAAAGTCGTCGCGCTCACCGTGGTCGATCTGCTGACGCAGCCTGAACTCGTCACCCAGGCGTGGGACTACTTCAAGGCACAGACGAAGGACCGGAAGTATGTGTCGTTCCTCCGGCCCGACGATCAGCCCGCCATCTGGCTGAACAAGGAGCGGATGGAGAAGTACCGGCCGGAGATGAAGAAGTACTACTACGACCCGACCAAGTACAAGAACTACCTCGAACAGCTCGGCATCACCTACCCGACGACGGTCAAGCCGGCGGCGAAATAAGGGCGAGTGGGTCAAGTGGGGCGGGTGGGTAGAAGACGGAGCGCGAAGGCTTCCGCCAATCGAGCCAGGAGATGCGTATGCGTGTCGTGAAACTGTCAGTCATCGCCGCCGCCGTCATCGTGACTACGTCGCTCAGCGCGGCTCCCGGACGCCCTTCGACAGGCTCAGGCCAGGCGCCTGCAGCCGGGCAGCCGAATCCGCAACTGGATCAGTACAAGCGGAACGTCGGCCTCGAAGTGGATGCGATGGGCGAGAACATCCAGAAGATGAACGACATGGTGTTCAGCTTCGGCGAACTGGGCTTCCAGGAGTTCGAGACCTCGAAGTACCTCACCGACATCCTGAAGCAGAACGGTTTCACCATCGAGCACGGCATCGCCGGCATTCCCACGGCATGGACCGCGAAGTGGGGATCGGGCAAGCCGGTGATCGCGCTCGGTTCGGACATCGACGACATCCCGCAGGCGTCGCAGAAGCCGGGCGTCGCGTATCACGATCCGATGATCGACGGCGCGCCCGGTCACGGCGAGGGACACAACTCGGGGATGCCGCTGCAGATTGCCGCGGCGCTCGCCGTGAAGAAGGTGATGGAGCAACAGCACCTGCAGGGCACGCTGATGCTCTGGCCCGGCGTCGCGGAAGAACTGGTCGGCACCAAGGCGTACTACGTGCGCGCCGGCGTCTTCAAGGATGTCGACATCTCGATTTTCACGCACGTCGGCGACAATCTCGGTGTCAGCTGGGGCGACGGCAACCAGAACGGTCTCGTCTCGGTCCAGTACGGCTTCACCGGTGAAAGCGCGCACGCGGCCGGCGCGCCGTGGCGCGGCCGATCGGCGCTCGACGCGGTGGAACTGATGGATGTTGGCTGGAATTTCCGCCGCGAGCATCTGCGCCTGCAGCAGCGTTCGCACTACGTGATCACCAACGGCGGCGACCAGCCCAATGTCGTGCCGCCGAATGCCGCGGTCTGGTACTACTTCCGCGAAACCAGCTACGAGGAAATCAAGAAGCTGTGGGAGATCGGCGATCGCATGGCCCAGGCCGCGACGATGATGACCGATACGGAAGTGAAATCGACGGTGCTCGGTTCGGCATGGCCGGGGCACTTCAATAAGACCATCGCCGAAACGATGCAGGCCAACATCGAGAAGGTCGGACTGCCGCAGTGGTCCGAGGCCGATCAGACGCTCGCGAAAGCGTTGCAGCACGAACTGAAGGTGCCGGAGGTCGGGCTGGCGACCAAGATCGCGCCGCTGCGCGGCCGCGAGCTGATCCCGGACGAGGAAAAACGTGGCGGCGGCTCAGACGACATCGGCGACATCTCGTGGAACGTGCCGACGGTGACGCTGCGTTTTCCCTCGAACATGGCGGCCGGCCCCGGCCACAACTGGGCGAACGCGATCTCGATGGCGACGCCGATCGCGCACAAGGGCATCCAGGTTGGCGCGAAGGTCGTGGCGCTGACGGTCATCGACTTCCTGATGAAGCCGGAACTGACCACCCAGGCCTGGGATTATTTTCGGAACGTGCAGACCAAGACCACGAAGTACGTCCCGCTGATTCGGCCGACCGACAAGCCGGCGATCTGGCTGAACGAATCGATCATGGCCAAATACCGGCCTGAAATGAAGAAGATGTACTACGACCCGACCAAGTACAAGAACTACCTGGAGCAGCTGGGCATCACGTATCCGACGGTCCGGACGACGCCAAAAGTGCCGTAGCCCTGCGCAGCTTTACAGTGTAAACTCCTGGCTATGAAAACAGCCATTTTCGTAGCCTTGCTTGGGTTGCCGGTGTCGGCCATGGCGGCCGACGCCCCGGTGACGTTCACGAAGGACGTTGCGCCCATCTTCAACAAGAGCTGCGTCGAGTGCCATCGGCCGACGATGTTCGCGCCGATGTCGCTCACGACGTTCGACGATGCGCGGCCGTGGGCCCGCTCGATCAAGCAGCGCGTCGTCGCGCGCGTGATGCCGCCGTGGGGTGCGGATCCCGCGCACGGCACCTTCAAGAACGATCCCCGCCTGACGGAGAAGGAGATCGACACCATCGTTAAGTGGGTCGATGCCGGATCGCCGAAGGGCGACGACAAGGATCTGCCGGTGGCGCCGACGTTCGCCGAGGGCTGGTCGATCGGCACACCGGACGCAGTCTTCGAGATGAACGAAGAGTTCACGATTCCCGCGTCAGGCACTATCCCGTACAAGTACTTCAGCGCGCCGACCGGCCTGACGGAAGACAAGTGGATTCAGGCGGTTGAGATTCACTCGAACGCGCGGGCGCAGGTGCATCATGTGCTGGCGTTCACGCAGCCGGCAGGCAGCAAGCCGAAGCCGGGCGGCGAACTCGGACCGACCAACATCGGCGGCGTCACGCCGAACAAGCCGGGTCTGGTGTTCGAGCCGGGTATCGCGCGCCTGCTGCGCGGCAACTCGGACATCGTCATGCAGATCCACTACACGGCGAACGGCAAAGAGGCGAAGGATCGCACGACCGTCGGGATCATCTACGCGAAGCAGCCGCCGACCAAGATGGCGGCTGGCGGGATGGCGATTAATCCCCGGTTCGTGATTCCGGCCAACGATGGCAACGCGGAAGTCCGCGCGGTCACGCCGATCAACACCGACACGATCGTCACGTCGTTCACCCCGCACATGCACGTGCGCGGCAAAGACATGACCTACATCGCGCACTATCCGGACGGCACGGATGAGACGCTGCTCTCGGTGCCGAAGTACGACTTCAACTGGCAGATCAGCTACGAGCTGGCGACGCCGAAAGTGCTGCCGAAGGGCACCAAGCTCGAAGTCGTCGCGCACTTCGACAACTCGACCGGCAACAAGTTCAATCCCGATCCGACCAAAGACGTGAAGTGGGGCGATCAGACCTGGGAAGAGATGATGATCGGCTTCTTCGGAACGGTGGCGCCGCCCGCCGCGGCGAAGACTTCGCAGCCTCAGTACTAAAGCTAAAACTGAAAAGCTAAAACCGAAAAGCCAAAACGTTTGGCTTTTCGGTTTACATCGTCGGCTGCGGCTTGCACCCATCCACGAACTGCTTCTTGATCGACGCTGGCTTGTCGATCGTCCTGAAGAAGCTCTCTACGTAATCCTTCATCTCCGCCCGCGCGGTTGAATTCAGATCGCCGAGCGAATCCAGCAGCGTCATGATGTCGCGCCGCTTCGCCAGGAACGGCGCCGCCGCCGCGTCGAATTCCTCTGTCGTCCGGCAGGGGCCCCGGTAGAGGCGATCCTGGACGGTTCGGAGCCCCAGTCGGCGATCGGGAATCGCGTAGGGCGCATGGACGAAGCCCGAGAGGTCGAAGTCGTACGGTACGAGGAACAGCGTGCGGTCCGGCTTCTGGACCATGCGGACGTTGTGCAACGCAAAGATCGACATGTCCGTGTTACCGACCATGAACTCGTACAGCATCGCCCGCGTCAGCGTTTCCGGCTCGAGGTCCTTGAACGAGGCGCGCGCGATCTCGACGACGCGCCCTTCGTTGCGGCGGGCGACGTCGTTCTCGTGTTCGATAAACAGTGCGTAGCGCGGCGAGCTCGTCTTCTTCGATTTCTCGTCGGTGTACGTGGCGCGCGCCAGCCGCGCGCGAAACGCCAGCGGCGTCACCAGCCGGAACATCGGGTACGACAGGTATTCGCGGAGCGTGACCTGCTCGTACTCCTTCGAATTCTCGCAGCCGGTTCCGAGTTTCAGCGTCGTCTGGCCGTCGAACGGGGTGCCGACGAGCCTCTCTTTGGGGAACTCGATGCGCAGCGGGACCATCGCGCAGTTGCGCGCCATCCGCCGGAAGTGTCCGCGCGCGCTCAGCTTGACGTCGATATGTCTTGGCGTGCCGTCTGACGCCGCCACCGTCAGCGTCGCCGGATACCGCGTGCCGCTTTCCGGATTGCGATCCTTGTTGATAGCCGTGAAATTCGCGGTGAGCGTGAAATCGAGCGGTGCCGTGTTCAGGAACAGCGGGCGTGCCTCGGCGTCTTCCCGGCGGGCCTTGAGTACGTCGGCGTCCGGCCACGGTTCCGCCAGCTTGAGAAGCGGATTCTTCTTCTTCGGCGGAGACGGTGGCGCCGTGCTTTGTGCGTGCGGTGCAGGGACGGCGGCTAACAGCAGGATGACGATGGCGAGCGGCAACGCCGCAAAGCGAACACTCATAATTGGGTGGATTGTATACTCACGAGCTATCGTTCGCGGCACGACCGAGATCAAAAGCCACAGAGTCACGGAGACACAGAGATCAGGGCCGTACAGATTGCGACGCACGCAGAGACGAGAGCGCGGCAGGTGGTCCGACGGGCGTCGCAACGCGACGCGCACGGCCGGAATCGGTCGATGACACGAGCCGAGTGGATCACTCTTGTCGGCTCGCGTCGGCGTCCGATCCGGCCGTGCTGGTCGGCCGGCATGGCCAGCCGGCCCGTCGAACATCTCCTGCGCCTCCGTGGCTCCGTGACTCTGTGGCCCGTTGTTCTGATTGCGCTGCTCGCCGCGAGCGGATGCCGTCGCGCGCCGCCACCGGCGTTGCCGCCGCTGGTGGCGCAGGTGTCTGGCTCTGTCGCCGTGTCTGGACTCACCGCGCCCGTGCGCGTCGTCCGCGACAGGTGGGGCGTACCGCACATCTACGCGCAGAATCGGGACGATCTGTTTGTGGCGCAGGGCTTCACGCAGGCGCAGGACCGTCTGTTTCAGATGGATCTCTGGCGGCGATCCGCGCAGGGCCGGCTATCCGAAGTGCTCGGCCCGAACTTTATCGAGCGCGATGCGATGACCCGCCGCATGCAGTATCGCGGTGATGTCGACACCGAGTGGGCGAGCTACGGTCCGGACACAAAGGCGATCGCCGAAGCGTTTGTGCGCGGCGTCAACGCCTGGGTTGCACTCGCGCGCGAGCATCCGCCTGAGGAATTCGTACTGGCAGGCTGGAAGCCCGAGCTGTGGTCGGCAATGGATCTGCTGAACCGCACGGACGCCTTCGTGGCCAGCGGCGATGCGATTGACGAGACGTTTCGCGCGCGTCTCGCCGCCACCGTCGGACTGGCGCGCGCGCGGCAGCTGTTTCCCGAGGAGCGAACACTCGACGTGTCGTCAGGCGTGGACATGGCGACGATCCCGTATCTTGTTGCTGACGCGATTCGGCGCGTCGGCACACCGCCGTTCTTTCTCGGGCTCGCGGCACCCGTGGTTGAAGGCACCGTCCGGATGCCGTCGATCGATGGTGAGCGCGCTCGACCACTCGATCAACCGTCGCCTCGCTATCTCGTACACCTGATCGCGCCGGGCTGGAACGTGATCGGCGCCACCGCTCCGTGGCGTCCCGGAGTCGCGGAAGGGCATAACGAACGGATCGCCTGGACCGCTACACCCGTGGACGTGGACACGCAGGACGTCTACGTCGAGAAGCTGAATCCGGCGAACCCGCATCAGGTGGAAGACGCCCGCCGCTGGGTGGACATCGAGACGCGCAAGGATTGGATCGCGGTGCGCGGCCGCAAGACGCCGGTCGATTTCGAGCGAGAGACGACGAGACACGGCGTGATTGTCGCGTCGGATCGCGAGCGTCATCTGGCGTTTGCCGTGCGCTGGGCCGGAACCGAGCCTGGCAGCGCGGCGGAACTGGCGTCGCCCGCGCTCGATCGCGCAACCTCGCTGCAGGCATTCCGATCCGCGCTCGCGCGCTGGAAGATGCCGGCGCGGACGATGACCTACGCGGACGCTGACGGACTGCGCGGATTTCAGGTGGTCGCGCTGGCTCCGATCCGTCGCGGCTGGACCGGCGCGACGCCTGCGCCCGGATGGTCTGCGGCCGCCGAGTGGACCGGCTGGAAGTCCCTCGACGATCTGCCTCACGGGACAGGCCGGCCGCCCGCGGCAGGAACCGATGCGCACGCGGCTTCCAGGATGATCCTCGACGCGGCGCGTCTGCATCCCGATCGCGCGGATGCCTGGCTGAAGGCGCTCGGCGCGGCGTCTTCGTCTGCCAGTTCCTTCATCGCTCAGCGCGCCGTGCTGGTTGACGCGCTGGCTGACGCGTTGCGCGAGGGCCCGCTGCCGAAGGACGCGCCGGTGCTCTTCGCGCACCCGCTTGGCGTGACTGACGCCGCACGGCGCCGCTTCAACATCGCTGCGCACGCGCCCGCCGGCGCGCGGCGATTCGCGATCACGTCCGACCCGGTTGATTGGGATCGATCGGTGGCGATGAACGCGCCGGGACAGTCGGGATCACCCGACAGCCGGCACTACGCGGATCTCGTGAAGCGCTGGGCCGCCGACGAATTCTTTCCGCTCGTCTTCAGCGACGGCGCCGTGCAGGCTGCGGCCGGCGCGACGCTGACGCTGACACCCAAGTAGGACCGCAAGGCTGGAGCCTTACGCCACTTAGCGAAAAAATCCGCGCGTTTCGCTGGCGCGCCCGTCGTTCTTCACCGGCGTGATGTGCAGCAGCTTGCACAGCAGCTCGTAGACGTGGACATTCTCGAACGCCGGGACAAGGAGGCCGCGGCGCAGGGTGGGACCGGCCGCGACAAACAGCGCCTGCATGTTGCGGTTGGCGGGATCGTACCCGTGCGCGCCGGCATTCAATTCCTTCTCGGCCAGGCGCTGGCCAGACGTCACCGACCAGCCGTCGTCCGGGATGCCGATGATCGGCGGAATTCTCGGGTTGTCGCGAAAGTGCAACCGCGACGGCAGTTGTTCGCGTTTGTAGATCGCGAGCGACGGATGCTTGCCGTGCAGACGGCGATAGAGCGCGTCGACGTCTCCATCGCGCGGCGTCGCGAACAACAGGCCACCGAATTCGGTGAGGTCGACGGTGCTCAGGTCGATCAGCGTGTCGAGGTACACCACCCGGTCGTAGGAGAGCGGCGCCATGCCGTGATCGGAAACGACGACGATGCTGGTGTGATCCTCGAGCCCAAGATGCCGGACGCCGGCCACGAGTTGACCAAGCGCATCATCCAGATGCGCGGCTGCGGCGACAAGTTCAGGAGAGGCGACGCCGAAGTCGTGCCCGGCGGTATCCACTTCGTCGAAGTAGACGCTGAGGAACGACGGCCGCTCGGCTTCAGGCAGCGCGAGCCACGCCAGCGCCTGCGCGACGCGATCCGCAGTCAGAAATGTCTTGTCGTATGGCTTCCAGTAGGTCGGCCGCACGCCGCCGATCGCCACTTCGGATCCCGGCCAGAACATCGTCGCCGCGCGGCGACCCTGGCGGATCGCAGTCACCCACAGCGGCTCGGCGTTCCACCATGCAGGATCCTGCGCCGTCTCCGCGGACATGCTGAATCGTTCGGGCATCGCGGGATCGCGCATCGTGTTCGCGATGATGCCGTGATGCGCCGGGTACTGGCCGGTGACCAGCGTGTAGTGATTGGGGAAGGTGAGCGCCGGAAACGACGGGATCAGCCCCTTCGCGTGGACGCCACGCTCGGCGAGCGCGTGGAGGTTCGGCGATGGTACGCGGTCGAAATAATCGGCGCGCCAGCCGTCGAACGAGATCAGGATCAGGACCGGCGGCGGATCCGCGCGACGCTGCGCGGCCGGAACGGCGCAGGCGAACGCCAGTGCCAGCAGGATGGTGAATCGGTGTCGCATCGTCCAGCGCGGCATCAGTTACATGATGTCGTTTGGATCGGTCACCGGAGGCGCGATCGCGACGGTGCGCACGGGGCTTGTAATGATGAAGCCGCGGTCGGTGCCGAGTTCGAGGCGAAAGCCAACGTGCACGCTTCGTAGTTTCAGGAAACTGCCGCCGAGCGAACTGCCCGCGAGTCTGGCCTCGGTGAAGACCGGAAAAAATGCGCCGCCGCGGACCAGCACCTGTGCGTGAGCGGGTGCGATCAGGATGATTTCGTAGGTGCTGTTGGCCGTCGTGACGATCAGCCGTTCGAGTGCGGCGAGGTCGTCAACGCACACGCCGTCCCGCCAGTCGTGGGCGCTCCAGGAACTCAGCACGCCAGACGAGGGAACGGCAGTCGGAAGTACGGCTGACCTCGCGTGGTCGGGCGTCACGGCGTCGGCTTGCTGAAGTTGACCTTCGGGACTTGCTTCGCCTCGGCCGGCACTTCGTAGAACGGGTAGTCCTTGAAGCTGAACATCTTGGCCGTCAGGTTTCCCGGAAACTGGCGCCGCGACGTGTTGTAGACGCGCACTGCATCGTTGTAGCGCATGCGTTCAACCGCGAGACGGTTCTCGGTGCCCGACAACTCGTCCATCAGCCGGTTGAACTGTTCGTTCGACTTCAGCTGCGGGTAGTTCTCGACGACGGCGAGGAGCCGGCCGAGCGCGGAGGACTGACGGTTGGCCGCCGCGATCGATTCGTCCGGCGACTTGGCCGCGAGCAGTTGCGAGCGCGCGTCGGCGATGTCCTTGTAGACCGCCTCTTCGTGCTGCGCGAATCCCTTGGTCGTCTCGACGAGATTCGGAATCAGGTCGTTGCGCCGCTGGAGCTGGTTCTCGACCTGTGCCCACTGCGCCTTGACACTCTCTTCCTGAGACACGAATGAGTTGTATGAACAGCCAGTCAGCGGGAGTACCGCCACCGTCAGCGCGACCATCTGCATCAGCGTTCTGCGCGTCATCGTCATAGTTCCTCTTTGCCTTAGCCCTCAGCCTTAAGCCCTATGCCCTTGGCTGGTATATTACCAACTGGAGCCGCCGCCACCGCCGCCGCTGCTACCGCCTCCAAAACCGCCGCCGCCGCCGCCGCCACCTCCGCCGCCGAAGCCACCGCCGAAACCGCCCCCGAAGCCGCCGCCAAACGGGCCGACGCCGCTGGACCAGCCGCCACTCCGGAACCCGCTACCGCCACCGCCGCCGAGACGGCTCACGATCAAGATGACGATGAAGACGATGATTGGGATCCACACCGGCGTCGCGCTGCCGCCGCGCGGGCGCGTGGACTGACGCGGCACACGGACGCCTTCAAGCGTCACGCCACGTCCTTGCGCGATGCGTCCGATGATGCGCTCCGTGCCTGCACTCATTCCCGGGCCGTACTGACCGTTCCTGAAAAACGGCGTCATCACTTCACGGCTGGTTTCGCCGGCGAAGCCGTCGGTGATCCATTGCTCGAGGTCGTAGCCGACTTCCACCCACACGCGGCGTTCTTTCAGCGCGAGCAGGATCAGCAGGCCGTTGTTCTTGCTCTTCTGCCCGATGCCCTTGCCGTTGTTCGCGAACAGCTTGACCGCATATTCCCTGATGTCGCCGTACGGTTCGATGGTCGGCACGGTGGCGACGACGACGATGTCGGTGGTCGCGGCCTGGAGCGTGCGAATCATGCGGTTCATCGCGCCAGCGCTGTCGGCGTCGATCACATGCGCGAAGTCATTCACGCTCTGCGTCAGCTCAGGAAGGGGAGCCGAGACTGGGGTCTGGGGGCTCGCCGGTCGCGCGATTGCGAGCGCCAGAAAAAGGCTGAGTCGAGCCAGTATCACCGAGCGCTCCATCCGTCCACGTACTGCACCAGCTTCTGCACCGCTTCGAGGTACGAGGGGAACAGCCGATCGGCGTCCGCGGACGTGATGTCGTGGACGCCCACCAACGTGATCATCTGGCTCACCGCGCCGCCTGGCAGGTCGATCAGGCGTTCCACCTGTCGAGCCGCCGCGGCCACATCGTCGGTGGCGTGGCCTTCGAGCCGCGCGATGCTCGAGACGAGGCCGGCAAACGCCGCAGCGGAGCGGACGATCAGCACGGCCAGGGCGTCAGAACGGCCGCGCGTTTCGAGAAACCCTTCGCGCAGGTGCAGCAGATGGCTGCGTGCCTGGACTTCGCATGCGCGCCGCATATCCGCAGGATCGACGACGAGCGAGGCGAACGGGTCGGCGCCGGAGACGACGGTGTGGTCCGCGAGGATCGCGCCGAACTCGAGCGGGAACGCGTCGAGCGACTGCTCGAACTCGTGCGCGGCAAACAGCAGCGGCGTGGCGAAACCGGCGTCGTGCCAGGCCTCGACGCGGCCGGCGCAGCCGCGCAGATCGTCAGCGGTCAGCGATTCGACGACCGCCAGCGTCCGCGTGGGCGGATCCTCGTGACCGTGTGATCCGTGGGCGCCGCGATGCTCGCCGTGCGCGTGACTGGCGGCGTGCGCGCGCTGGCCGTAGACCGCGAGCGATTGCAGCCGGCTGCCGAAAATGGCGCGGAGTTCGTGCTCCAGAGTCTGCACGGCGTCGGAGATGACCATTTACTTATTCTACGGTCACTCGAGGCCGCAGGTTCGAAACCGGTGGCTCAGGTACAATATTCGACGTGCGTCTGCGCCAGTTGAACGTCGGCTGCTTCGGCGGCGGCACAGGATTGCCGAGTTTGCTCGGCGGGTTGAAACAGAATCCGTGGCTGCATCTGAACGCCGTCGTCACGATGTTCGACAGCGGTGGAAGCTCCGGCCAGTTACGCGATGAGCTGGGCGTCCTGCCGCCCGGCGACATCCTGAAATGCGCGCTCGCCCTCGCGCGCAACGCCCGTGAGGCGCGCCGGGTGTTGCTGGCGCGGCTGCCGACCCTGGAGCACGCGAAGCTCGGCGGCCATACCGGCGGCAACCTGTTGCTGTCGATGATGCAGAGTTACAGCGGTGATTTTCTCGACGCGATCGACGGCCTCCGCGCACTGCTCGGCTGTCGCGGTAATGTGTGGCCGGTCAGCGTGGAACACGCGTCGCTCTGCGCCGAATATGGCGACGGATCGCAGACCCGCGGCGAGGTCGAGGTGGACGCCGGTCAGACGTCGGGGCAGTTCGTCCGGCGAATCTGGCTCGAACCGGCGGTGTCGATTCATCCGACCGTGGCTAAGGCGATCGGCGAGTTCGACGCCGTGATCATCGGCCCCGGGAGCTTCTACACGAGCCTGATGCCGATCTTCCTCGTCGGCGGTGTGGCCGAAGCGCTCGC